>NZ_JBVJIN010000008.1:0-197011 GCF_055586285.1 Actinokineospora sp. NPDC051303 | reverse complement strand
GTGGTCGTGGGGCCGAAGGCTCCCCACCCGTCTTTCCCACGACGGGATCTTCCTTCATAGGGGCCCCAAAGAAACCACTCCACCCCATCGAGCAAACCCCCGGAACCCAGCCCAGGAACCCGCACCACCCATCGAGCAACCCCACCAAAGCCACGCCACCCCAAAGAACCTCAGCTCATCGCCGCTCCTTGGCGACCCGAGCCGACCGAAGGCAGACATCCCCGACATCAGCCGTCTGCCCACGATCCACATAAACCTCAGCCAACCCCACCACCCTGCCGCGCCGATCACTGCACGTCAGCGTGTAAGGCTCCTTAGGCCCATAAGTCGTAGGCAACGGAGACGCGAACTCCACCCGCATATTCGACCAGTCATCAGTCGCCGCAGGATCAGCCTGCGAGTAGTTGACCATCACCGCCGTGTAATCCCCGGCAGGCGGGTCCAGCAGAACAGCCCGCTCAGAGTTCGCCCCACTCCCCGCCGACGACGTCACCATGTTGCCCGCGGCGTCGAACACGTACAGGTCCCAGTCCGTCTCCTCCGAGCCCCACCCCACCGAGACGGTCATCCTCCCGTTGTCCACAGCGGGCAGGCCATCCACGTGGAACGGGATGCTCTCCGCGGTCGGGTTGTTCGGGAAGTCGTCGTTCACCGCCGGAACCCCAGCCGGGTTCGCCAAAGCGACCGGCCCCTGCGGCGGTCCCTGCGGATCACGCCCATAGCGCCCGGCCACGTACGGCCGAGTCGACGGATTGACCGCCCAGGCGAACCGGCCGCCGGTCGAAGCAAGCTCAGACGTCAGCGTGTCCGCCACATAGATCGGCTCGCCGGTCGAGCCGTCCGGCGCGATAACCGGCGAGGTAGGCGTCTGGAACGACTTCCGCAGCCGCAGCTGGTATCCCTTGGGCGCGGAGCCGATCAGAGTCGAGTGCGCGGCCGGGTCCGCCGCGTTGGCCAGCATGTCGATGAACGCCTGCCGGTTGCCGCCCTTGCCCGCGCCCGCGGCGGGCGCGAGGCCCGCGTACTCGGCGACGACCCCGGTCTCGAACGGCGGGTGGAACTCGTTGGCGCCGACCTCGAAGGTGAAGCCGTAGCCGCCGGTCGCGAAGTACGACCAGTCCTCCGTTCCCCCGGTGGTGTCGTAGAGCTGCCACGACGGCTTGCTGACGTACCCGTTGCGGGAGGCCATCTTGTCGCCGAGCGCCTTGTACGCGGGCTCGTCGAGTGGCGGCCGGACGTCGGCGACGCCGGGCACGCGCAGCACCAGGTTGGAGTAGGTGTGCAGGGTGATCAGGTTGGTGACCTGGCGGGTCGACACCACCGAGCGGACGTTGCGCGTCTCGGGCTCGGAGAACGGCCCGGAGCCGCGGAAGGTGTCGCTGCTCCAGGTCGCCGACGCGCCCGCGCCGCCCCAGAAGCCCGCGTAGTTGCGGTTGGGGTCGGTGCCGCGCACCCGGCCTGCCGGGTTGGCCGCGCAGACCCCGGTCCGCAGCTCCTCCGGGGAGTCCGTCGGGTTGCAGTTCTTGCGCTTCATCTCGTAGTCGAACCGGGTGAAGTCGCCCTTGGGCTCGGCTTCGCGGGAGATCGAGAACCCATCCGGGTTGACGATCGGGACCACGATATTGCGGGTCTTGCCGACCAGCGACCGGATCTCGCCGCCCGCCTTGTAGCCCTTGACCAGCTCGTGCGCCCATTCCATGGCGTGCTCACCGGCGGGCCACTCCCGGGCGTGGTGCACGCCCATGGTGAAGTTGACGGCCTTGCCGTCCGCGGTGTTGCCGACGTTCGCGGCGATCTCCACGCCGACGACGTCGCGGCCCTCCCACGTGAGGTTCGGCAGCGTGAACGCCTTGACCAGGCCGGGGTTCGCCCTGGCCAGCTCCTTCATCTCGTAGTCGTAGTCGTAGAGGTGCCGGTAGGAGGTGCGGCCGGACGGCAGGGCGGACGCCTTGACCGCGGCCGCGTACTCCCGGTCGCGCTTGGCGTTGGCGACGGACTTGGCCGAGATGTCGGCCTGCACGACCGTCGAGCGCATCCCGCTGTCGGCGAGGATCTTGCGGTCGGCGTCGCTGGAGAGCACGACCTCGACCCCGGTGTCGTCGGCTTTCTCGGTCACGTCGAGGCCGAGGGCGAACAGCCGGTCTTTGTGCTGCTTGGTCGGTGTCTCCACGCGCACGATGTCGGCCTGCTTGGACTGCGCAGACTGCGCGTCCAAAGTGTCAACGGCCAGGAAGTCCACGCCGAGCTTGACCGTCCGCGCGGAGCCGGAGTACCGGCACGCCTGGACGACGAGCCGCTGACCCTTGGCCACGAAGCTCTCGGCCAGCTCCACGCTGCGCAGCGCGGCGGACGCGGCGACCACGGCCCCGGAATTCTGGTCGAACACCGCGACGTCCCAGTCGCCGGAGCCCGCGCCGTGCGGGGTCAGCCGCGCCTGGACGATGCCGTCCACGCTCGCGGTCACCTCGCGCCGGTCGACGCCCGCGCTGCCCGGGGGCAGCAGCGCGCCGAAGCACGGCCGGGCGACGTCCCGGTTGGCGGTGAGGACGTTGTCCGCCGCCACGGCGTTGGTTCCGGTGGCCGTGGTGAGGCCGAGGACAACCGCCCCGCTGAGTCCCACCGCGGCGGCTATCCGCCACGCCGGTAGACGCCCCCCAGGCGCCTTCCCTACCCGCTCCGCTGAACTCACGGCCACCCCTCCCACTCCGTCTTCCCCACGTCGTCCCCACACCACCGTCCCGCGGCGGACCACCAGCGCGACGCTAGCCACCGGCGCGCAAGAGCGGGCCGGTTAACGATTACCCGTTGCCACGCGCGGCCAGGTTCACTCGAAGAGCCCACGACGGTTTTCGGCCATGAACCGGGCGCTAACCCAGCCTGTCCGACAGTGGGACGGGCGGAAATTTTTACCTTTTGCCAGTTAAAGTTCCGTGGCTCCCGGTTCCCGTCGGGGAGCGTCGTCTCCGGAGCGGAGAGCTTCGAGGGCGGCACCTTGCGGCCAATAGTGACGTAGAGCACTATTCGGGTCGGTGTCAAGGCGGGGTGCTGGGCCGACATCGGGGCCGCCGCGCGGCCGAAAGGCCGCCGCACCTGCCGACAACCGGAATCGGGCGCGTGGCGGCGGACACCGCGGAACCCCTAGTCCAGCGCAACCCGCGACTCTGTTTCATCGCGTAGCGAGTCCGACTCGTTACGTCACCGATCGGTGACTCACCCGATCGTGTGACCGACACCCCCCTGAGTCACAACCCGATCGGATACTTACCCGATTGATCGTCCCGCTAACCCGCTTGGGCGGCTAGGCTTCCTCCGTCGACACCACTTTCGGTCCAACGGCGGCGCGGCTGTTTGGTCGAAAGTCCCAGTGCCGGTCGGGGGGCAACGACCGACTCCAGGGAGGTAGTGACGTGGCTGCCGTCGGCTTAGGTCAGGCCGTTCGAACCACGCCAGCCGGCTCTTTGCCGGCGAACATGGTCCCGCACCCGCGGGAGGAGCTGTTCTCAGTGCTGGTGGTCGACGACCACCCACTGTTGAGGGAGGCGATAGCTGCTCGGCTCACGCAGATGGGCGCGGGCACAGTGCATGAGGCCGCCACGGTGGCCGAGGCGAGGGCGCGCGCACAGGCCACCGGCCCGTGCGATCTCGCGATCCTCGATCTCGGACTGCCGGACGGCAGTGGGATCGAGCTGGTCACGGAGCTGCGCAGCCACGGTTGGCCGCGCATCGTCGTGCTGGCTTCTTCCGACGACCCGTACGCCGTTCGATCGGCCTTCCAAGCGGGCGCCCAGGCGTACCTGCTGAAGTCCGCGTCGCCGGTCGTGGTGACCGACGGGGTTCGGCGAGTGCTCGAAGGCGGCGTCTACGCCGACCCGAGCGTCGCGCCGGTCCTCGCGACGGGAACCCGGGTCCCGGGCACCGACAACACCCCGCGTGAGCTGTCGGCTCGCGAGGTGGAGGTGCTCCAACTGGTCGCGGACGGCCAGTCCAACAAGGAGATCGGCGAGGCGCTGAACCTTTCGGCGCTCACGGTGAAGTCGCACCTGTCGCGGATCGGCCGCAAGTTGGGCACCGGCGACCGGGCGCAGATGGTCGCCCTGGCCATGCGGGCAGGCGTCATCCGATGACAACAGCAGTCGTGTGGCTGGGCTGGGCATGGCCCAGCCACACGACTGCTGCTGATCTCCGACGGAGGTCACCGCTCGTGCCGTAGGGTCATCGGCCGTGACTACCCCCGGAACAGGACCCACACCGACAGATCCGCCTGCTCCGGTGCTGCTCACCGAACCGGCGGAAGGCACCCCTGACGTCGTCACCGACCTGAGCGCTTTGGACCGGGCGTCCCGGCGCATCGCCGAAGGTCGCGGGCCGATCGCCGTGGACACTGAGCGGGCCTCCGGTTACCGGTACTCCCAGCGCGCTTACCTGGTCCAGGTCCGCCGGGAAGGCGCCGGAACCTTTCTTGTCGATCCCGTCGCAGTGGACGACCGGGTCGACTCCCTGATCGAGGCGCTCACCGCCGACGAGTGGGTGCTGCACGCCGCGTCCCAGGACCTTCCGTGCCTGGCCGACCTCGGCCTGCGCCCGGCCCGGCTGTTCGACACCGAGCTGGCGGGCAGGCTCGCGGGCTTCGAGCGGGTCGCCCTGGGCACCCTGGTCGAGCTGCTGCTCGGCTACCGGCTGGAGAAGGGCCACGGCGCCGCGGACTGGTCGCGCAGACCGCTTCCGGTCGACTGGCTCAACTACGCCGCCCTCGACGTCGAGCTGCTGATCCAGCTCCGCGACGCGCTGGAGGACGAGCTGCGCGCCCAGGGGAAGCTGGAGTGGGCGCTGGAGGAGTTCGAGGCGCTGCGCACCGCCGACCCCGCCCCGCCGCGCAAGGAGCCGTGGCGGCGCACCTCCGGCATCCACAGCGTCCGCACCCCGCGCGGCCTAGCCGCCATCCGCGCCCTATGGGAAACCCGCGACGCGATGGCCCGCGAACGCGACATCGCCCCCGGCCGCGTGCTCCCCGACAGCGCCATCATCCAGGCGGCCTCGGTCAACCCCACCGACGAGCAGGCCCTGCTGCAACTCCCGGTCTTCAAGGGCCGCGCCCAACGGCGGCTCGCGGGCACCTGGATGCGCGCCCTGCGCACCGCCGCCCAACTCCCCAAGGCCGAGCTTCCCGACCCCTCCCCGCCCGCCGACGGCCCGCCGCCCGCCAACCGCTGGGCGGACAAGGACCCGGAGGCAGCGGCCCGCCTGGCCGCCGCCCGCACCGCCCTGGCCAAGATCGCCGAGGACAACCGCCTCCCTGTGGAGAACCTGCTACAGCCGGACCTGCTGCGCCGCACCTGCTGGCAGCCCCCGGCGGACCTGGACACCGACTCCGTCGCCCACACCCTCCGCACAGGCGGCGCCCGCGAATGGCAGATAACCCTAACCATCGACGCGGTAAGCGCGGCCCTCAAAACAACGGCTGGCTGACCGCGCCCCGCCCGCCTCATCGGGCACGCGATTGTCCCGGAAACGGCGTGGTGGCAGCGTCGGCTATCCCCAATAGCCGAAGTTGTCCACAGGTTTCGCCCACCCCTTCCCCGCGCCCCGAAAACCGATAGACTGGAGCGGGGCGGCCCCCCGGGATGGGTGGGCTATGTCGCGCGCGTGTGCGTGAGCGCGAAGAATGCGGTCGGAGCGACGGGGCGAACGGGCACGGCCAGCGAGACCTCAGGCTGGCGGTGACGACAGGCGGCGCAAACCGCGTGTTGGCGAGACGGCGGGCACGCGGCGCGGATTCAAGCGGTTTGCCGCGGACGGAAGACGCGTTGGGGCTGGCCGCGCGCCTTCCGTACCGTGAGCGCGGCCGATCAGGACTCGATCGTCAGGCGGAAAATCGGGTGGTTGGGGGCGGCCGCCAGCAGTTCCTCGTCGCTGGATTTGGGGCCGACGCCGTCGAAGAAGGCGCCTACTTCCCAGGCCCAGCGCTTGAGGTAGGCGCGCAGCAGGGCGGGCTTGGCCTCGTCGGCGAGTTCGACGGCGGTGAAGCGCTGGGTCTTGTCGCCGAGGCGGAGTTCGCCTTCGCCAGCGGCGCGGAGGTTGCGGACCCACTGGGTGTGCCCGCGGGGGGCGACCAGGTACTGCTCGCCCTCGAAGGTGAGCAGGTTGACCGGGGTGGTGCGCATCTCGCCGCTCTTGCGGCCGCGCACCGACAGCACGCGCGAGCCCCAGACGTTGACGCCGCGGCGGACCAGGAAGGCGACGAAGGCGTCCATGCGGATGGCGCGGACGAAGCGCCCCGGACGCAGGTAGCGGGGCTGGGCACTGGTCATGACATCCTCCGATAAAAGAGAGAGCAGTGCTCTCGGTCGGGGTCAGTGAACCGCACCGCCGAGCCCGCGTCAAGAGCACTGCTCTCGTGTTTGTGCGGCGCTCCAAACGGAGGCACACTGCCTCCATGAGCACTCCGTCCAGGAACGCGGGCCGGACCGCGCGCGACCGCGCCCGGGCCGAGCTGACCCGCGAGATCAAGGAGGAAGCCCGGCGCCAGCTCGCGACCGACGGCGCCCACCGGCTCTCCCTGCGCGCCGTCGCGCGCAGCCTGGGCATGGTCTCCTCGGCTCTCTACCGCTACTTCCCCAGCCGCGACGACCTGCTGACCGCGCTGATCATCGACGCCTACGACGCCCTCGGCTCCGCCGTCGAAGAGGCGGCGCGCACCGGCTCACCCCGGGCGCGGTGGCGCGCGGCGGCCCACGCGGTCCGGAACTGGGCGCTGGCGCACCGGCACGAGTACGCGCTCATCTACGGCTCCCCGGTTCCGGGCTACCGGGCGCCGCAGGACACCGTCGCGCCCGCTGGCCGGGCGCCGCTGACGCTGGTCGAGATCGCGCGAGCGGCCCCGGACAGCGAGGTGCCGCCCACGTTGCGCGAGCAGGTGGCGCGCATCCGCGAACTCGTCTCGTTCGAGGTCGCCCCGGGCGCGCTCGCCCGGGTGATGGTGGCCTGGACGCAGCTGTTCGGCATGGTCAACTTCGAGCTGTTCGGCCAGCTCGTGGGCACCGCCGACCCAGCGGACGAGTTCTTCGACTACGCCGTGGCGCGGATGGCCGAGTTCGTCGGGCTCCCCGAGTGAACACCTGGGGATGTGAGCCACACCATAGGGGCACAGAGGTAGTTACTCGCCGGTAACAAGCGGTAGGCTAGGCCTTGTTACCGATTGGTAGCCCAAGAGTCTAAGGAGCACCCCGTGGCCGCACCCGCTGCTTCCGCAGCCGCGCGCGCCGTTCGGAACGTGGTCTTCGTCGACGGCGTGCGGACGCCGTTCGGCAAGGCAGGCCCGAAAGGCATCTACGCGGAGACGCGCGCCGACGATCTCGTCGTGAAGGTCATCCGTGAACTGCTGCGCAGGCACCCCGAGCTGCCGCCGGAGCGCGTGGACGAGGTCGCCATCGCCGCGACGACCCAGATCGGCGACCAGGGGCTGACCATCGGCCGCACCGCCGCGCTGCTCTCCGGGCTGCCGAAGTCGGTGCCCGGCTACGCCATCGACCGCATGTGCGCTGGCGCGATGACCGCGGTCACCACCAGCGCCAGCGGCATCGCGTTCGGCGCGTACGACATCGTGATCGCGGGCGGGGTCGAGCACATGGGCCGCCACCCGATGGGCGAGGGCGTCGACCCGAACCCGCGCATCGTGGCCGACAAGCTGGTCGACCCGACCGCGCTGGTCATGGGCCAGACCGCGGAGAACGTGCACGACCGCTACCCGCAGCTCACCAAGGAGCGCTGCGACGCCTACGCCGCGCGCAGCCAGGAGAAGTACGCCGACGCGGTGAAGGCGGGCAAGATCGGCCCCGAGCTGGTCCCCGTCTCGACCCGCTCCGCGGAGCTGGGCTGGGGCCTGGCCACCGAGGACGAGCCGCCGCGCCCGGGCACCACCGTGGAGCAGCTCGCCACCCTCAAGACTCCGTTCCGCCCGCACGGCCGGGTCACCGCGGGCAACGCGGCCGGTCTGAACGACGGCGCGACCGGCTGCATCCTGGCCGACGAGGAGACCGCCCGCGAGCTGGGCCTGCCGGTCGGGATGCGCCTGGTCGGCTTCTCCTTCGTCGGCGTCGAGCCCGAGGTCATGGGCATCGGCCCGGTCCCGGCCACGGAGAAGGCGCTCAAGCGCGCCGGGCTGACCATCGACGACATCGGCCTGTTCGAGCTGAACGAGGCGTTCGCGGTGCAGGTGCTCGCGTTCCTCGACCACTTCGGCATCGCCGACGACGACCCTCGGGTCAACCAGTGGGGCGGCGCGATCGCCTGCGGGCACCCGCTGGCCTCTTCGGGCGTGCGGCTGATGACGCAGCTGTCCCGCCAGTTCGCCGAGCGCCCGGACGTGCGCTACGGCCTGACCTCGATGTGCATCGGCATCGGCATGGGCGGCACCGTGATCTGGGAGAACCCCAACTGGAACGGGGGCGACAACTGATGCTGACGCAGGAGCAGGCCGAGAAGGCCTTCCCGGACGAGGTCGTCACCAAGGCGACGACTCGGCTGATCAAGGTTCCCGGCCTGGCCAAGCAGGTCGCCCTGATCACGATCGACAACGGCCACGACCACACCCGGCCATCGACCTTCGGGCCGCAGAGCCTGGTGAGCCTCAACAACGCGCTGGACGAGGCGTTCGCCGCCGAGCCCGCCGCGATCGCGGTCACCGGCAAGCCGTTCATCTTCGCCGTCGGCGCCGACCTGTCCGGCGTCGAGCAGATCGCCGACCGGTCCACCGCTCTGGACATCGCGCAGACCGGGCATGACGTGTTCCGCCGGTTCACCGAGTCGGAGATCCCGACCTTCGCCTTCGTCAACGGCGCGGTCATGGGCGGCGGCGTCGAGCTGGCGCTGTCGTGCCACTACCGCACCCTGTCGGACAACACGGCCGCGATCGCGCTGCCGGAGGTCTTCCTCGGCCTGTTCCCCGGCTGGGGCGGCACGCAGCTGCTGCCGAACCTGATCGGCCCGGACGCGGCCGTGACGGTGATCTTCGAGAACGCGCTGAGCCAGAACCGGATGCTCAAGCCCAAGCAGGCGCACGAGCTGGGCATGTTCGACCGGCTGCTGGGGTCGGCGGACTTCCTGGAGCAGTCGCTGCTCTGGGCGGCCGACGTCGTCAACGGCAAGGCCACCGTCGAGCGGCGCGAGATCGACCGCGGCGCCGAGTGGGACGCCGCCGTCGAGCGGGCCAAGGGCATCGTGCACGGCAAGACCAAGGGCGCGTCGCCCGGCGCGCTCAAGGCGCTGGAGCTGCTGGAGCTGGCCAGGGAGAACGACCTCGACCGCGGCTACGCGGCCGAGACCGAGGCGCTGGCCGACGTGCTGATGACCGACCCGCTGCGGGCCGGGCTGTACTCGTTCAACCTGGTGCAGAAGCGGGCCAAGCGCCCCGCCGGCGCGCCGGACAAGTCGCTGGCGCGCAAGGTGGGCAAGGTCGGCATCGTCGGCGCGGGCCTGATGGCCAGCCAGATGGCGCTGCTGTTCGTCCGCCAGCTCAAGGTGCCGGTGGTGCTCACCGACATCGACCAGGCGCGGGTCGACAAGGGCGTGTCCTACGTGCACGCCGAGGTCGACAAGCTCGCCGCCAAGGGCCGGGTCTCCGCAGACGGCGCGAACCGGCTCAAGGCGCTGGTGAGCGGGTCGCTGGACAAGGCGGCGTTCGCCGACGCGGACTTCGTCATCGAGGCCGTGTTCGAGGAGCTGGGCGTCAAGCAGGTCGTCCTCGCCGAGGTCGAGGAGCACGTCAGCGCGGAGTGCGTGCTGGCGACCAACACCTCGTCGCTGTCGATCACCGACATGGCCGCGAAGCTCAAGCACCCCGAGCGCGTGGTCGGCTTCCACTTCTTCAACCCGGTCGCGGTCATGCCGCTGCTGGAGATCGTGCGCGCCGAGCAGACCGACGACGCCACCCTGGCGACGGCGTTCGCGGTGGGCAAGTCGCTGAAGAAGTCGTCGGTGCTGGTCAAGGACGCGCCCGCGTTCGTGGTCAACCGGCTGCTGACCCGGTTCATGGGCGAGGTCGTCAAGGCGATCGACGAGGGCACCCCGTTCGAGGTGGCCGACCGCGCGGTGGAGCCGCTTGGCCTGCCGATGAGCCCGCTGGTGCTGCTCCAGCTGGTCGGCGCCCCGGTGGCGCTGCACGTGGCCGAGACGATGCACGGCGCGTTCCCCGACCGCTTCGGCGTCTCGGCGAACATGAAGCGCTTTGTCGAGGCGGGCAAGACCGCGGTGTGGACGTGGGACGACGCGGGCAACCAGACCGTCGACCCCGAGGTGCAGGCGCTGTGGGAGTTCGGCTCGGTCGAGTTGACCGGCGAGCAGGTCCGCGCCCGGGTGCTGGAGGGCGTCGCGGAGGAAATCCGGATCATGCTCGATGAGGGCGTGGTCGCCGAGGCGCAGGACATCGACCTGTGCATGATCCTCGGCGGCGGCTGGCCGTTCTGGCTGGGCGGCATCACCCCGTACCTGGACCGCGAGGGCATCTCGGAGAAGGTCAACGGCAAGCCGTTCCTGGCTCCGGGCGTGGCGTCGGTCCCGACCGTGTAAGAGCTTTTCGTAGGAGGCCCCCGGCGCGCACGCGCGCCGGGGGCTTTCCGTTGTGCGGGACTTGATCAGCTGTTGCACCATCGAGTGATGATCAAGACCGGGCGGGTGCGGATCGGGACGTCGGGGTGGGTCTATCCGGAGTGGCGGAAGGTCTACTACCCGCCGGGTCTGCCGCAGCGGCAAGAGCTGCCGTATCTGTCCCGCCGGGTCGACACCATCGAGATCAACGGGACCTTCTACGGCCCGCGCAGACCCGGGGACTACCGGCGCTGGCGCGACCTGACGCCGAACGGGTTCGTGTTCGCGGTGAAGGGGCCGCGGCTGGTGACGCACGTGCGGCGGCTGCGGTCGGTCGAGGAGCCGGTGGCGGAGTTCTTCGACTCGGGCGTGCTGGAGCTGGGCGAGAAGCTGGGCCCGATCCTGTGGCAGGTCCCGGCGTCGCTGCGGTTCGATCCCGACGTGCTGGGCGGGTTCCTGCGGCTGCTCCCCCGCGACCAGCGGCACGCGCTGGAGGTGCGCCACCCCAGCTTCGCCTGCGACGAGGTCGCCGACCTTCTCGCCGCGCACGGTGTGGCCCTGGTCGTGTCCGACAGTCCGGGAGTCTGGCCGAGCCTGCTTACCGACACGGCGGACTTCGCTTACCTGCGCCTGCACGGCGACACCGAGTTGTATAAGAGCGCCTACAGCGACACCGCTTTGGACCTCTGGGCGGACCGGGTGCGTCGGTGGCGGCAGGAGCGGGACGTCTATGTCTACTTCGACAACACCATGGCCGCCCACGCGCCCCGCGACGCCGAGAAGCTGGCGGGCCGCGTGCGGGTCGCGGCGGCGTAACCGACGATTAAGAGGTGACAGGAAGGGCGGGCGGGACGGGCAAAACGGGCATGGTCTGGATCGGAACGTCCGGGTGGCTCTATCCGCCGTGGCGGGGGACGTTCTACCCGAAGGGCCTGCCGCAGCGGCGGGAGCTGGAGTACCTGTCGCGGCAGGTGGGGTCGATCGAGATCAACGGCTCCTTCTATTCGCTGCAACGGCCGGAGAGCTACCGGAAGTGGCGGGACGAGACGCCGGACGACTTCGTGTTCTCGGTCAAGGGCCCCCGGTTCATCACGCACATGAAGCGCCTCAAGGACTCGCAGACCCCGCTGGCGAACTTCTTCGCGTCCGGGGTGCTGGCGCTGGGCGCGAAGCTGGGGCCGGTGCTGTGGCAGCTTCCAGAGAACTTCGCCTACGCCCCGGACGTTCCCGCCGAGTTCTTCCACGCCCTTCCGCGCACCACCGAGGAAGCCGCAGCGCTCGCCAAGCGGCACGACGAGCGCATGGACGGTCGACAGTGGACGGAGACCGACGCCGACCGGCCGCTGCGGCACGCGCTGGAGGTGCGCAATCGCGCTTTCGCGAACCGTGAGTTCGTAGACCTCTTGCGGGACAACGACATCGCCCTTGTCGTCGCGGACACCGCAGGGAAGTGGCCCTATCTGGACGACGTGACCGCGGACTTCGTCTACGTCCGCCTGCACGGCGACAAAGAGCTGTACGCCAGCGGTTACTCCGATTCCGCGTTGGACTCTTGGGCTAAGAAGGTCAAGACGTGGCGCAGCGGTAAGAACGTGCGCTCAGAGCACACCGTCGCCCCACCGGCCCCTTACCGCGAGTCCGGTAGGGACGTGTACGTCTACTTCGACAACGACATGAAGGTGAAGGCCCCCGGCGACGCCCAGTCCCTCGCCCGCCGGGTCACGAAGTCGGGAAAGTGACCGTGACGCGCAACCCGCCGCCCGGCACCGGTTCCGCGCTTACCGTGCCGCCGTGAGCCCTCGCTACCGCGCGCACGATAGACAGGCCCAACCCGGTGCCGGTATGCGATGTGCGGTCCACACCGCCGCGACGGAAAGGCTCGAACAGCTCCGCGACCCGTTCCGGCGGGACGACCGCGCCCGACGAGGCGACCTCCAGCGTCGTCCACTGTGGTCCGCAGGACGTGCGGACCTCGATCCAGCCGCCGTCCACGTTGTGCCGCACGGCGTTCTCCAGCAGGTTGCCCGCCACCCGTTCGAGCAAAGCCGCGTCGCCGATCACGGTGGCGTGCCCGTCCTCGAAGCGGGCCGTGATGCCCCGGCGCCGCGCCTCCGCGCGGGCCGAGCGCCACGCGCCCGCCACCACCGCGGGCAGGTCGACCGGGCCGGTGGCGCCCACGCCGAGGCCGTCGGTGCGGGCCAGCACCAGCAGGGCCTCGACCAGCTCGCCCGCGCGCAGCGTGGCGGCGCGGACCACGTCGGCCATCCGCCGCAGCTCGGCCACGTCGGCGTCCGGGTCGGCGAGGGTCACGTCCAGCTCGGTGCGGATCACCGCGAGCGGGGTGCGCAGCTCGTGGCTGGCGTTGGCGACGAACTGCCGCTGCGCGGAGAACGCCGCCTGCAACCGGTCCAGCATCGCGTCGAAGGTGTCGGCCAGCTCGGCGACCTCGTCGCGCGCGCCCTGGTGCTCGATGCGCTCGCCCAGGGACTCGACCGAGAGCCGGTGCGCGGTCGCGGTGACCTCGCGCAGCGGGCGCAGCACCCGGCCGGTGATCGCCCAGGCCAGCAGCGCGGTCGCCAGCACCACGCAGACGAAGGCCACCGAGCCCGCGAGCAGCACCCGGTCCCGCGCGTCCCGCGCCAGCGCCTCGGCCAACTGCTCCGCGGCCACCCGCACGCCGCCCACCATGACCGTGCTGCCCTCGGGCAGCGACGGCACCGACGCCGCCACCCCGCCCGCCAGCAGCCAGGCCAGCCACAGCAGCAGCACGCTGACCGCGGCCACCAGCCCGGTCGCCAGCAGCGTGACCTTCGCGCGCAACCCGATGCCGCGCCTGCGGTCGGTCACTCCGCGCCGCTGCCCTGCTGGCCGACACCGCCCTGCTCGCCGGAGCCGCCGCGCTCACCGACCGCCGGGGAGACCCGATAGCCGGAGCCGACCACGGTGTCGATGACGCCGGGCTCGCCGAGCTTCTTGCGCAGGGTCATCACCGTGACCCGCACCGTCGTGGTGAACGGGTCGGCGTTCTCGTCCCAGACCCGCTCCAGCAGCTCCTCGCTGCTCACCACCGATCCGCGCGCGGCGAGCAGCACCTCCAGGACGCCGAACTCCTTGCGGGTCAGCTCCACCGCCTTGCCCGCCCGGGAGACCGTGCGGCGCGCCGGGTCCAGCTCCACATCGCCCGCGACCAGCACCGGCGGGGTCACCGGCGTGGCCCGCCGGGCCAGCGCGCGCACCCGCGCGACCAGCTCGGGGAACGCGAACGGCTTGGCCAGGTAGTCGTCGGCGCCCAGCGACAGCCCCTCCACCCGGTCGGCGACCGCGTCGCTGGCGGTGAGCATCAGCACCCTGGTCAGCGCGCCGGAGGCGACGATCTCGCGGCAGAGCTGGTCGCCGTGCATCCCGGGCAGGTCCCGGTCGAGCACCACGACGTCGTACCGGGTGATGGTGGCCTTCTCGTGCCCTTCGTCACCGTCCAGGGCGACGTCGACGGCCATGCCCTCCCGCCGCAGGCCGCGCGCGACGGCCTCGGCGAGGGCTTCCTCGTCCTCCACGATCAGAATCCGCACCACACAAAGGTGCCACACCCTCGGGGCGGGCGTCCGAATTGGGCATGATCGAGCCATGATGCTGCGCGCGTTGCGGGAACAGGTGGCCACCGCGTCCCGGCGGCTGGCGGCCGAGGGGCTGGTCCTGGGCACGGCGGGAAACGTCAGCGCCCGCCAGGGCGACCTCATCGCGATCACCCCGACCGGCGCGCGCCTGGCCGACCTGCGCGCGGAGCTCATCACCGTGATCGACCCCGGCGGCGAGGTGGTGGAGGGCACGTTCGCGCCCACCTCCGAGCTGGACCTGCACCTGGGCGTCTACCGGCGCTACCGGGCCGGGGCCGTGGTGCACACGCACGCGCCGATGGCCACCGCGCTGTCGCTGGTCCTCGACGAGCTGCCGTGCGTGCACTACCAGCTCATGGAGCTGGGCGGCACGGTCCCGGTGGCCCCGTACCGAACGTTCGGGACCACCGAGTTGGCCGAGGCGGTGCTGGCCGCGCTGGACGGGCGGACCGCGGCGCTGATGGCCAACCACGGCGGCATCGCCCACGGCCCGGACCTGGACACCGCCCTGTCCCGCACGCTGCTGCTGGAGTGGGGCTGCGAGCTGTACTGGCGGGCCGCCGCGCTCGGCCCGCCACGCACCCTCGACCGCGCCCAGCGCGCCGACTACGAACGCCAGGTCGCGGCCAAGTCCTACGGCACGGTCCGCAGGCTCCCCTGACGACCCGAGCCCTGACGGGTCAGGTCGTGTAGTCGGCGTTGATCCGGATGTAGCCGTCGGTCAGGTCGCAGCCGTAGACGGTGAACGCGCCGGCCGCGATGCCCAGGTCGACGGTGATGACGACCTCGTCGCCGCTGAGGTGCTTGGCCGCGGCGGCCAGGACCTCGTCGGTCGAGGGCGCCGGGTAGGTCTCCACGTCGCCGAACCGGATCACGACCTTCTCCGGGTCGATGTCCAGGTCGTCCTCGCATTTGCCCACGGCCATGGCCACCCGGCCCCAGTTCGGGTCCGCGCCGTGCACCGCGGTCTTGACCAGCGGCGAGTTGACCACGGTCTTGCCGACCCGCTTGGCCTGCGCGTCGTCGCGGGCGCCGAGCACCCGGACCTCGATGAGCTTGCTGGCGCCCTCGCCGTCGGAGGCGATCAGCCGCACCAGGCTCAGCGCCACCTCGTGCAGCGCGGCCTCGAACTCGGCGACGTCGACCGGCCCGGCGGCGCCGTTGGCGAGGATGGCGGCGCTGTCGCTGGTGGAGGTGTCGGTGTCGATGCTCAGCGCGTTGAACGTGCGGTCCATGACCCGCCGGAACACCTGGTCGAGCACCGGCTGGTCGAGTTCGGCGTCGGTGAAGAAGAAGGTGAGCAGGGTCGCCATGTTCGGCTCGATCATGCCGACGCCCTTGGCGACCGCGGCGATGGTGGCCGCGCCGCAGCGCCGGACCGCGTGCTTGGGCACCGTGTCGGTGGTCATGATCGCCTTCGCGACCGCGGGCAGGTGGGCCTCGGGCAGCGGCCACGGCAGCCGGGCGAGCCCGGCCCGGACCCGGTCCATCGGGTACTGGCGGCCGATCACCCCGGTGGAGGCGATCAGCAGGTCGTCGGGGTCGAACCCGCCCGCCTCGGCGACCCGGGCGCGGACCTCACGCGCGTTGGCCAGCCCCTCGTCGCCGGTGGCCACGTTGGCGTTGCGGGAGATCACCACGATCCCGCGCGCGGTTCCCGAGGCGGCGGCTTCCCGGCTGAGCAGGACGCTCGGGCCCGCGAACCGGGACCGGGTGAACACCGCGGAGACCGCGGCGGGCGTCTCGGAGACCACGACCGCGAAGTCTTCCGCGTCGTCCTTGACGCCCAGGTTCGTCGTCCACCCGCGAAAGCCCTTCGGACCCGGTGACGCCACAGCAGGCTCCTTCCGCCGCACGCATGAATAGCTGAATACTTATTCAGCAAGTCACATAATCATACCGTGCGGCGGAAGGGGTCCCGCTAGCTCAGATCGCGGTCTTGGGCGAGCACGCCCGCGGTGGGCTGGCTGATCAGGTCCGAGGCCCACCCGGTGACCCGCAGCGCCACGTCCTGCGCGGTCAGGCCGAGCCGGACCAGGACCTCGTCGCGGGTGCCGTGGGCGTGGAACTCGTTGGGGATGCCCAGGTCACGCAGCGGCACGTCGACGTTGGCGTCACGCAGCAGGGCAGCCAGCGCCCAGCCGAACCCGCCGTGCCTGCCGCTGTCCTCGACCGTGACGACGAGCCGGTGGCCAGCGGCCAGCCCGGCCAGCTCGCCCGGCACCGGGGCCACCCAGCGCGGGTCGGCCACGGTCACGCCGATGCCCTGGTCGGCCAGCCGCTCGGCGGCGGCGAGCCCGAGCGCGGCGAACGAGCCGACCGTGACCAGCAGGACGTCGGAGCTCTCCCCCTCGGCCGGGCGGCGCAGCACGTCGACCGAGCCGACCCGCTCGACCGCGGCGATGTCCTCGCCCACGGTGGCCTTCGGGAACCGCAGCACCGACGGGCCGTCGTCGATGGCGACCGCCTCGCGCAGCTCCTCGCGCAGCGTCGCGGCGTCGCGCGGGGCGGCGATGTGGATGCCGGGGATCACCCCGAGAATCGACAGGTCCCACATGCCGTGGTGGCTGGCGCCGTCCGGGCCGGTGACGCCAGCCCGGTCGAGCACGACGGTGACCGGCTGCTTGTGCAGGGCCACGTCCATCAGGAGCTGGTCGAAGGCGCGGTTGAGGAACGTCGAGTAGATCGCGACCACCGGGTGCAGGCCCGCCATCGCCATGCCCGCGGCCGAGGTGATGGCGTGCTGCTCGGCGATGCCCACGTCGAAGCAGCGGTCCGGGAACCGCTCGGCGAACGGGGCAAGGCCGGTGGAGCGCAGCATCGCCGCGGTGATCGCCACCACGTCCTCGCGCTCGGCGCCGATCTTGGCCAGCTCGTCGGCGAACACCGAGGTCCACACGGTGCCCTTGGACTTGCGGGGCTTGCCGGTGACCGGGTCGATCGGGTCGGTCTGGTGCATCTGGTCGAGCTCGTCGTTCTCGGCCAGCGGGTAGCCGTTGCCCTTGCGGGTGACCACGTGCACGATCACCGGCCCGCCGAAGTCCTTGGCCCGGCGCAGCGCGCCGTCGAGGACGTCGAAGTCGTGCCCGTCGACCGGGCCGAGGTACTTCAGGCCCAGATCCTCGAACATCGCCTGCGGGCTCAGCGCGTCCTTGATGCCGCGCTTGGCCGCGTGCAGCGCGGCGTAGAGCGGCTTGCCGACCACGGGGGTGCCCTGCAGGACGCGCTTGCCGCCCTCCAGCGCGCGCTCGTAGCCGGGGCGCAGCCGCAGCGAGGCGAGGTGGTCGGCGAGGCCACCGATCGTCGGGGAGTAGGAGCGGCCGTTGTCGTTGACCACGATGACGACCGACCGGTCGGTGCCCGCGGCGATGTTGTTCAACGCCTCCCAGCACATGCCGCCGGTCAGCGCGCCGTCGCCGACCACGGCGACCACGCTGCGCCGCTCGCCGCGCAGCTCGAACGCCTTGGCCAGGCCGTCCGCGTAGGACAGCGCGGTGGAGGCGTGGCTGTTCTCCACCAGGTCGTGCTCGCTCTCGTCGCGGCACGGGTACCCGGAGATGCCGCCCTGCTGGCGCAGGTCGTCGAACGCGTCGCGGCGGCCGGTGAGGATCTTGTGGACGTACCCCTGGTGGCCCACGTCGTAGATCAGCGGGTCGTGCGGCGAGTCGAACACCCGGTGCAGCGCGATCGTCAGCTCGACCACCCCGAGGTTGGGGCCGAGGTGCCCCCCGGTCCTGGTGACCTTGTCGACCAGGAACGACCGGATCTCGACGGCCAGCCGATCCAGCTCGTCGGCGGTCATCCGCCGCAGATCGGCCGGTCCGTGCACAGACTCCAGCAGGGTCACGCGTCGTCACCTCGTCCTGTGGTCAAACGGCTGGTCTCCTGCTCTGGGCCGAGTTCTCGCCGCGCCACCGGCTCGATCCAGACCTCGATCCAGTCTACGAGTGACGCAGGGCGACCACTCGGAGGCGTCGCCCACATCCCCACAATCGGCGCAATCCGCGCACACGATCTCCCCGAGCCCGGCCGGGCCGCTGATCGACTTCGACCCGCCCGGCGGTCGCGGCGACCGAAGTTCACCCGTTCGAGTTGGGACTGTCGTTCGGTCCCAACCCGACGATCTCCACCGCCGCAACCGGGTAGGGTTTCCCCGCGACACAGGGGGACGAACCGCGCACGGGGGGACGACTATGACCGAGCCAGGGCCGGTGATGGAGCAGGCGGAACTCGCCAAGCTCACCAAGGAAGTCGGCCGCGCGCTGGTGCGCGCGGCCGGGCCGGACTGGCAGCGCATCCGCGCCGAATACCGCTCGGCGGGCAGGCACATCGAGGTCGATGTGTTCGTCACCGGCGCGGGCGAGGACGCCCCGCACCCGGTGCGTCCGCCGATGGAGGTCGTGGAGGGCCTGGGCCGGATGCGGGCGGGCATGTACCGGCCGGGCCGGGGCACCTGGCTGAGCGCGGTGTACGAGATCGAGCCCCCGGGCGCGTTCGCCTGCGAGTTCGAGCCGGACGTCGAGCCAGCCTGGCGCCGGGTCCCGCCCCCGATCGGCTTCGCCGACGAGTTGCGGACCTTCCCCCGCTCGGAGGAGTTCATCCCGGACTGGTTCCGCGCCCGCGCGGGCCTGCCCCCCGCGGTGTCCAGCGAGACCCAGGCCGCCCACACCCCGCCCGGCGGCATCCCGCTCCCCACCGCGGGCAAGCACGCCGCCGACGCCCCCCAGCAGCCTGGCGGCGCCCCCTCGGGCCAGCCGACCGGCGCGCCCGGCACCCACCCCGGCCCCGGCCAGGCAGGCGGCGGCCCCGCGGGTCCCGGCCAGCCCCCTGCCGGTCAGCCGACCGGCGGCCAGCGCCGCGGCGGCGACCAGCACGGTCCCGGCCAGCCGAGCCCGGCTCACCAGCGGACTGGACAGCACGCGGGCGCCGGGCAAGCGGGAGCGCCGTGGTCCGGCGGCCCCGTTGCGCCCGGCCGCCCGCCGGTGGGCCAGCCAGGTCAGCACTCGGGCGGGCGCCCGCCCCAGGGGCCGCAGAACCCCGGCCCGGTCCCGCCCCGCCCGGACGGCGGCGGCAGGCACGCGAGCCCGCCGCCCCCCGGTGGCAGGCCGCCGCAGGGCCCCGCGCCGACCCCCGGCCGTGGTTTCCCGCCTCCGCAAGGGTTTTCGCCGCAGGACGCCCCACCCCAACGGTTCACCCCGCCGCCCGCGGAATGACCTGCCCGGCATAGGCGTCCACACACCGGGCCCGCGAACAGGCCGCCTACCGGGTCATCGGGGCGCCGCAAGCACCTGCCCGCGGTGCCCCGACCGGCGCGGCTGCTCCGCGAAGCCGACCTTCGGCCATTCCCACAATCAGTCCGCCCACAGCGCCTGCCCCGGCGGGCGGTCTACCAGGGCAGTGGGGCGCCGTGGCGGAAGAAGCCGCCGGTGGGGCCGCTGTCGGGCAGGTCCGCCGCCCACAGGACGCTGGCGGCGCCGGACTCGACCGGGCCGCCGCCGGGGCCGCCCATGTCGGTGGCCACCCAGCCGGGACAGACGGCGTTGACCAGGATGCCCTCGCCAGCCAGGTCGGCGGCGAAGGAGCGGGTGATGGCGTTCAGGGCGGCCTTGCTCACCGCGTAGGCCGGGGTCGACGCGCCCATGCTCGCCAGGGAGCCGCCCTCGCTGGAGACCATCACCACCCGGGCCGAGCGGGCGCGGCGCAGCAGGGGCAGGAACGCCTGGGTGCACGCCCAGGCGCCCAAAGCGTTGGTGCGCCAGGCTTCCTCGACGATTCCCAAGTCCGCTGTGGATGGTCGCTGGCCGGAGTCGTAGTGGATCGCGGCGTTGTTGACCAGCACGTCCACCCGGCCCACTTCCTCGGCCAGTTCCGCGGCCAGGCCCCGGAGATCGCCGGTGACGTCGAGGGCGCGCGGCAGCACCCGCCCCGGAATCCGCGCCGCCGCGGCCCGGCCGCGGTCGAGGTCGCGGGAGCCCAGGACGACGGTGTCCCCGCGCGCGGCGAGGGCGTGGGCGACCGCGAAGCCGATGCCCCGGTTCGCCCCGGTGACCACCGCGACCCGGCCCGCCCGCTCGCCGCGCGCGCTCATCGCCGCTCCAGCAGGGCGACGCATTCCACGTGCTGGGTCATCGGGAACGTGTCGAACGCGCGCAGCCGGGTCAGGTCGTAGCCGTGCCCGGCGAAGAACGCCACGTCGCGGGCCAGGGCCGCCGGGTCGCAGGCGACGTAGACGACCCGGTCCGGGGAGCGGGCGGCGATGGCCTCGACCACGTCGCGGCCCGCGCCCTTGCGGGGCGGGTCGAGCACGACCACGCGGGGCGCGGGCAGGTCGGCCGCGGCGAGCACGTCCTCGACCTTGCCCGCGAACACCCGGGTCTGCGGCAGGTCGGCCAGGTTGTCCGCGCCGTCCTCGGCGGCCTGGCGGGACGACTCGACCGCCACGACCGTCCCTCGCGGACCCACCTGGGCGGCCAACACCGAGGCGAACAGGCCGACCCCGGCGTAGAGGTCCCACGCCGTGTCCGCCTCGCCCGCCCCGGACCACTCCCCGACGACCTCGGCCAGCACGTCGGCGGCGTCCGGGTGGACCTGCCAGAACCCGTGCGCGGACAGCCGCCACTCCCGGCGCGCCGCCCGCTCGACCACGGTGGCCGAGCCCAGCACCCGGTGCGGGGTCAGCACCGGTTTGCCGCTGCGCAGCCGCCCCTTGTCCGGCAGCAGCTCGCTGGCGTGGGTGCGGCCGGTGGCGTCGACCACGACCTCCAGTTCCGCGCCCGGGGTCCACTCGCGGTTGGCCAGCACGTCGACCGTGCCCGGCGCGGCGATCACGCAGTCGAGCACCGGCACGATCCGGTGGCCGCGGTGCGCGCGGAACCCGACCCGGCCCCGGCGGTCGACCGCGAGCCGGGTGCGGGTGCGCCAGTGCGTCAGCCCGCCCGCGAGCTCCTCGACCTCGACGTCCCAGTCGAGCCCGGCGAGCCGCCGCAGCTGCTCGGCGACGACCGCGGCCTTGAGCCTGCGCTGCTCGGGCCCTGAGGCGTGCTGCCAGTCGCAGCCCCCGCAGCCGCCCGGCACGGCGACCGGGCACGGCGGGACCACCCGCTCAGGTGACGCGGTCAGCACCTCCACCGCGTCCGCGCGGCAGAACGAGCCGCCCTTGTCCTCGGTGACCTCCACCACCACCCGTTCCCCGGGCAGCGCGTGCCGGACGAACACCACCCGCCCCTCGGCGCGGGCGACGCAGTGCCCGCCGTGGGCGACCGCGCCCACCTCGACCTCGAAGCGCTTGCCGGTCCAGTCCGTCACTTGGGCTTGTCCTTGTCCTTGCTATTGGCCTTGCTATTGGCCTTGCTATTGGCCGCCGTGAACCCGCGGCGGATCGCGCCGGGGGCGATCACCTCGCGGTCGCTCACCTTCTCCGATGAGGCGAGCTGCCACGGCACGCTGGTCACCATGACGCCGGGCTGGAACAGCAGCCTGCCCTTGAGCCGCAGCGCGCTCTGGTTGTGCAGGAACTGCTCCCACCAGTGGCCCACGACGTACTCGGGGATGAACACGGTGACCACGTCGCGCGGATTGTCGGTGCGCACCCGCTTCACATAGTCCAGCACGGGCTTGGTGATCTCGCGGTACGGCGACTCGATCACCTTGAGCGGCACCGAGAAGTTCTCCTTGTCCCACTCGGCGACCAGGCGCTTGGTGTCGACGTCGTCGACGTTGACGGTGATCGCCTCGATCACGTCCGGCCGGGTGGCGCGGGCGTACGCCAGCGCGCGGCGGGTCGGCAGGTGCAGCTTGGACACCAGCACGATGGTGTGGATGCGCGAGGGCAGCACGAACACCCGCTCGCCCTCGGCGCGGGCCAGCTCGTCGTTGACCCGGTCGTAGTGCCTGCGGATCGCGGTCATCAGCGCGTAGATGGCGGCCATGGCCGCGATCGCGATCCACGCGCCGAGCAGGAACTTGGTGATCAGCACGACCACCAGGACCGCGCCGGTCATCGCCAGGCCGAAGGCGTTGATCGCCTGCGCGCGCCGCATCCTGCGCCGCTCCTCCTGATCGGTCTCGGTGGCCAGCAGCCGGTTCCAGTGCCGGATCATGCCGGTCTGGCTCATCGTGAACGAGACGAACACGCCCACGATGTAGAGCTGGATGAGCTTGGTGACCTCGGCGTCGAACGCGACGACCAGCACGATCGCGAACCCGGCGAGGCCGATGATGCCGTTGGAGAACGCCAGCCGGTCGCCCCGGGTGTGCAGCTGCCGGGGCAGGTAGCGGTCCTGGGCGAGGATCGAGCCGAGCACTGGGAAGCCGTTGAACGCGGTGTTGGCGGCCAGCACGAGGATCAGCGCGGTCACGATGGTGATGAAGAAGAACCCGACCGGGAAGCCCTCGAACACCGCGCCCGCGATCTGGGCGACCATCGTCTTCTGCTCGTAGCCGGGGGGCGCGTTCACTAGCTGGGTGGCCGGGTCCTCCGCGACCCGCACGCCGGTGAGCTGGGCGAGCACGATCAGGCCCATCAGCATGACCACCGCGATGCCGCCCATGAGCAGCAGCGTCGTCGCCGCGTTCTTCGACTTGGGCTTGCGGAACGCGGGGACACCGTTGCTGATGGCCTCGACGCCGGTGAGCGCGGCGCAGCCGGAGGAGAACGCGCGCAGCACCAGGAAGACCAGGGCCAAGCCCATCAGGTCGCCGTTCTCCGCGTGCAGCTCCAGGTTGGCGCTCTCGGCGGGCATGTCCTCGCCGAGGACGAAGCCGCGGAACAGGCCGTAGCCGATCATGCCCATGATCCCGGCCATGAAGGCGTAGGTCGGGATCGCGAACGCGGCGCCGGACTCGCGGATGCCGCGCAGGTTGATCGCGGTGAGCACCACGATCGCGACCACGGAGAACTCGACCTTGTGGGAGGCGACGAACGGGACGGCCGAGCCGATGTTGGCCGCGGCCGAGGCGATGGACACCGCCACGGTGAGCACGTAGTCGACCAGCAGGGCGCTGGCGACGGTGAGCCCGGCCCGTCTGCCCAGGTTGACCGTGGCGACCTCGTAGTCACCGCCGCCGGAGGGGTAGGCGCGCACGTTCTGCCGGTAGCTGGCGACGACGGTGAGCATCACGACGACGACCACCACCCCGACCCACGGCGCGAACGCGTACGCGGACAGGCCCGCCACCGACAGCATCAGGAAAATCTCTTCCGGCGCGTAGGCCACCGACGACATCGCGTCGGAGGCGAACACCGGCAGCGCGATGCGTTTGGGCAGCAGCGTGTGCGCCAGTCGGTCGCTGCGAAACGGCCGTCCGACGAGCAGCCGTTTCGCCGCCGTTGAGAACTTGGACACGGAGCCACAGCGTAGGCGGTCCCGTCACCGTTTCGGAGCAGCCACCGGTAGGTTCCTCACTGTCGCTCGATGGGACTGTCACTCGATGAGTGGACAGAGTGGACAGGAGGCTGGTCGTGCACGTGGTGATCATGGGCTGCGGCCGCGTGGGGGCCTCCATGGCCGCCGCGCTGGAGCGGCTGGACCACTCTGTGGCCGTGATCGACAAGGACGCCCAGGCTTTCCGCAGACTCGGCGCGGACTTCCACGGCCAGCAGGTCGTCGGAACCGGGTTCGACCGGCAGGTGATGATCGAGGCGGGCATCGAGCGCGCCGGGGCGTTCGCCGCGGTCTCCAGCGGCGACAACTCCAACATCATCTCCGCCCGGGTGGCCCGGGAGACCTTCGGCGTCGAGCACGTCGTCGCCCGCATCTACGACCCCAAGCGCGCCGAGGTCTACGAGCGCCTGGGCATCCCCACGGTGGCGACGGTGCCGTGGACGACCGACCGCCTGCTGCGCACCCTGCTCCCGGACGGCGTCGCCTCCGCCTGGCGCGACCCGACCGGCAAGGTGGCGCTGCTGCAGGTCCCGCTGCACGAGGGCTGGGTGGGGCGCACGGTGAAGGAGTTCCAGGCCGCCACCGGCTGCCGGGTGGCGTTCGTGATGCGCTTCGGCACGGGCGTGCTGCCCGAGACCAAGACCGTGATCCAGGCTGACGACCAGCTCTACGTCGCGGCGCTGTCCGGCACCGTCAGCGAGGTCACGGCGGCCTCGGCGCAGGCGCCGGAGGAGGGACACTGATGCGGATCGCCATCGCCGGGGCCGGGGCCGTCGGCCGCTCCATCGCCGCCGAGCTGGTCAGCGGCGACCACCAGGTCATGCTGATCGAGCGCGAGGCCAAGCAGTTCGAGCCGCACACCGTCGAGCAGGCCGAGTGGGTCCTCGCCGACGCCTGCGAGCTGGCTTCCCTTGAGGACGCGGGCTTGCAGCTGTGCGACTGCGTCATCGCGGCCACCGGCGACGACAAGGTCAACCTGGTCGTGTCCCTGCTGGCCAAGACCGTCTTCGCCGTCCGCCGCGTCGTCGCCCGGGTGAACGACCCGGCCAACGAGTGGCTGTTCACCGGGGCGTGGGGCGTCGACGTGGCCGTGTCCACCCCCCGGGTCCTGGCGGCCATGGTCGAGGAAGCGGTGAGCGTGGGCGGCCTGGTGCAGCTGCTGACCCTGCGCCAGGGCCAGGCCAACCTGGTCGAGATGACCCTGCCCGCCGACACGCCGTGGGCGGGCAGGCCCGTGCGCGAGGTCCACCTCCCGCGCGACGCGGCCCTGGTGACCATCCTGCGCGGCGGCCGGGTGATCGTCCCCCAGTCCGACGACCCGCTGGAGGGCGGCGACGAGCTGCTGTTCGTCGCCTCTGCGGACGTCGAGGGCGAGATCAGGAAGGCTCTGGGCCACTAACAGCACGACGGTAAGGGCCGCTTTCCGACATCGCGGAAAGCGGCCCTTACCGTCAGCGGGTCAGGCGGAGTCGATCAAGAGTCGATCAGGAGTCGACGCGCAGCTTGGCGATGCGCTCCTGGGTGGGCCAGCGGACGTTCCACGCCCAGCCGAGCTTCTCGAACGCCCAGATGATCCGGGCGGAGATGTCGAGCTGGCCGCGCAGCACGCCGTGCCGGGCCGAGGTCGGGTCGGCGTGGTGGGAGTTGTGCCAGGACTCGCCGAAGCTCACCAGGGCCAGCGGCCAGAAGTTGGCGGCCTTGTCACGGGACTTGAACGGGCGCTCGCCGATCATGTGGCAGATCGAGTTCACCGACCAGGTCACGTGGTGCAGCAGGGCGACGCGGATGATCCCGGCCCAGAAGAACGCGGTCAGCGCGCCCCACCAGGACCAGGTGACCAGGCCGCCGATGGCCGCCGGGAGCAGCATCGATGCCACGGTCAGCAGCGGGAAAAGCTGGTCGACCTTGCGCAGGTCGGGGTCGGCGAGCAGGTCAGGGGCGAAGCGCTCGACGTTGGTGCGGTCGCGGTCGAACAGCCAGCCCATGTGCGCGTGCCAGAAACCCTTGGCGACCGCGATCGGGCCGGTGCCGAACAGCCACGGGGAGTGCGGGTCGCCCTCGCGGTCGGAGAAGGCGTGGTGGCGGCGGTGGTCGGCGACCCACTCGGTGACCGAGCCCTGCGCGGACATGCCGCCCGCGACCGCGAGCAGCACCTTGAGCCACCGCTTCGCCCGGAACGAGCCGTGGGTGAAGAACCGGTGGTAGCCGATGGTGACCCCGAGGCCGGTGAACACGAAGAACGCGGCGCCGATGGCCACGTCCGCCCAGCCCAGGCCCCAGCCCCAGGCGAACGGCACGGCCGCGGCCAAGGCCAGCAGCGGGATGGTCACGAACAGCTGGACGCCGATCTGCTCCGTGTTGCCGCGACGGCGGCCGAGCAGCGGTTTCGGGCCCTGGGTGGGTGCGGGGGGAGTCTCAAGAGTGGTCGTCACTGGTTGGGTACCTCAACTTCTCCGGCGTCTCCCCCAAGACGTCCCTACGGTTACGTAACCGTAAGTCTACGCGACCAGACGGGCCCGCGGGTGGCGGAAAAGTGACGGCCCCAAAACGACGCCGCGACCGGCGAGGCAGCGGACGGAGAACGGGGCGGGACAGCACCGAGGCCGCCGCCCGGCTGGGCGACGGCCTCAGGGAAGTGGTGCGGGTAAGACCGCGAAGGAAAACCAAGGCGGCGAGAAGCGGCGCGGCGGCCCGTCAGCTGGGCTCCCCGTACTTGGCGCGCAGCGCCGCCTCGACGGCCTCGTCGCTGTCCTCGTCGGACTCGTCCGGCTCCAGTTCGGCCATCCGGCGCTGCGCCCTGCGGACCGCCCACACGGTCACCGCCAGCGCGACGGCGAACAGCGGGTAGCCCATGGCGAGGCGGGCGAACGCGAGCCAGCCGGTGAGGTCTTCGTCGTAGAGCCACTTCTGCACGATGTAGCGGGCGGCGAACACGGCCACGAAGGTCAGGGTGGCGATGTCGTACCCGAGGCGCGCGGCCTTGTCCTGCCGCCAGCCCTGGCCGTGGCCGTTGAGCGCCGACCAGATGACGCCGACCAGCGGCCACCGCACCAGCACCGACAGCGCGAAGACGCCGCCGTAGACCAGGCTCGTCCAGATCCCGAAGAGGAAGAACCCCTTCGCCGACCCGGTCTGGTAGGCGATGAACGCGGCGATGCCCACGCCGAAGAACCCGGAGATCGCCGGTTGCAGCGGCTCCTTGCGCACGACCCGCAGCACGGTGATCGCCATCGCCGCGCCCAGGGCGCTCCAGATGGCGGGCGTGAGCCCGAAGAACGCGTTCGCCAGGACGAACACCACGACCGGGACCGACGAGTAGACCAGGCCGCTGATGCCGCCCATCTGCTCCAGCAGCGTCGGCGCGCTCTCCGGCGCCTCGCCAGCGTCCGATTCGGCGGTGTCCGATCCGGCGGTGTCCGATCCGGCGGAGTCCGATTCGACAGCGTCTGATCCGGAGCCGGGTCCGGCGGTTTCCGGGCGGGCGGGGGCGGTCGCGGCGGCAGCGACGTCGCTGCCCGCGGGATCGCCGGACTGGTTGACCTCAGCGGCCGGTTTCGTCATAAGACCGGTTTCGTCATGGAGCCGTCTGCAGCTCGTAGTACGGGTTGTAGAGCACCTTGCGGCCGTCGCGGACCGCGATCCGCCCGTGGGCCTTGACCGTGCGGCCGGGCTCGATGCCCGGTATCCGACGTCGACCGAGCCAGACTAGTGTCACACCCTCGGTCCCGTCGAACAGCTCGGCCTCCAAGGTGGCCGCGGCGTCCCTCGGACACAACTCAACACTGCGTAAACGGCCGAACACGGTGACTTCTTCACCCGATCGGCAGTCGCACGCGCGCTGGGCGCCCTGCGCCTCGGCCCGCGTGGACAGGTCGTCCGCGTCAAGCTCTTCCACGTCCGTGGTGAGTTTCTTGACGAGACGGTGCCAATATCCGTCCCCCTTGGTGCCGCCCATGCGCAGTCGTCTCCTGTGGTGGGGGCCGGCCCCGACTACCGACCCATGCACAATCAGCGTAACCGCGCGCCCCACTACCGGGACAAGGATCGGAACGTGAGTGTGACCCAGCCGCTGAACACCCGGCACACGGCCGTCCTCTTACCCGGAACGGGGTCGGATGATGTGTTCGTCCGGTCGGTTTTCGAGGCGCCGCTGGCGGTGGTGGGAGTGCCGGTCGTCACCCCCGCCCCGGTGCCCGGCCCGGACCTGGTGGGAGCCCATCTGGCGGCCCTGGACGAGGCAGCAGCGGCGGGCCCGATCATCGCGGGCGGCATCTCCCTGGGCGCCCACCTGGCGGCCTCCTGGGCGGCCCGCAACCCGGCCCGGTGCGCGGGCCTGCTGCTGGCCCTCCCCGGCTGGTGCGGCCCCGCGAACGGCGCCCCAGCCGCGCTGGCCGCCACCTACAGCGCGGCAGACGTCCGCGCCCGCGGCACCACCGCCGCCCTGGCCTCAGCAGTGCACGGCGTAGCCCCCTGGCTGGCGGAGGAACTAACCCGAGCCTGGACCGCCTACGGCGACGGCCTAGCCGACTCCCTAGAAGCAGCCGCGGCCTGCCCCGCCCCCACCTCGGAACAACTGGCGGACCTCAACATCCCCACCGGCATAGCCGCCTGCACCGACGACCCAGTCCACCCAGCCGAAGTAGCCAAAACTTGGGCCGCGGCCCTCCCCGCAGCGGCCCTCTGCTCCACCCGCCTGGAAATCATCGGCGCCGACCCCGCCGCCCTAGGCCGAGCCGCAGTCCTCGGCTGGCTACGCGCCCACCTCCGCTACTGACCCACCCCACCCCAAACCCCACCAGCGACGACAGCGGCCAACACCCCACCTGCGCAAGTAAAGACGACCACCTCGCGCAACCCGCTGACACACACGCGCGCTGACACACCTGACAGCGAACAGCCCCACACACGCGGATAAGCCACCACTGACCACCTACGACGCACCCCAGTGACAGCACAAACCCGGCAGGCAAACCCAACCCCCACCCTTGGCGCCCCACGCCCGCCAAGTGCTGGATCGGGTGGAGTGGTTTCTTCGGGGGAGAAGGAAGATCGCTAAGCTGGCAGCGCGTGTGAGGCCGCAGGCTTCCCACCCTCTTTCACACGGGCGATCTTCTTCGTAGGGGCCCCGAAGAAACCACTCCACCCGATCCAGCCCCACCACACACCAGGCCCACAACAAAGCCCCACCCACCCTGGGGGCTGACCCCGCCCCAGTCTATCGCCGCAGGTCAGCGCAGGGAAAGAGGGACCACCCCGCCTGTGGATAACTCCGCCGTCAAGCAACCCGATCAGGTCATAGACGGCCCAACACCACCCGATCGAGCGACCTACTGAGCTTGATTCTGAGCAGCGATGTGCTCAGCAATAGCAGGCGGCAAATCGATCTGAAGCGGAGTACGGACCGGCATCGGAGCCGAGCCGCGCACAACAACCGTGTTCCGCACCAGTTCCCGCAACGCCCTCGCGCTGGTTTCAGCGATCTCCGGGGGCCCCGCGACGACACCGCGGAGCATCCAGCGCGGCCCGTCAACGCCGACGAAGCGCAAGGAGACCTCACCGAGACTCGCGATCAGCTCCTGCCCCCAGTCACCCACCGCGCTGCGGACAGTGGCCCCGTCACCGCGAAGCTGCTCGGCCAGTTCCCCGCACACTTCGCGCCACAGGCCGCCGGAGCGAGGGGCGGCGTAGGCGTTAAGGGTGAGCTGGCCGACTCCAGTGAGGACGTGCACAGCGCGGACCGGGCCAGAGGGGTCCATCTCGACTTGGAGTTGGGCGCCGTCGGGGACGGGGATGCGGACCGAGCCCAGGTCGAGCCGGGGGAACTCGTCGTCGGGGGCGTCGGCCTCGTCGTAGGGGCCGTCGGGGGCCTCGACCGCCGTCAGGTCGTCCTCGGCGTCGAAGTCGGCGTCCGCGTGCTCGGACACCCCCACCGGCTCTGCGGCCTCACGCTTGCGACGCCCGCGCCCGAACAGTGCCACTAGTCCTCCGTCCTGTGTCCCGACCCCGCCGACCCTGCGAGCGCATTGTGCCCGCCGGTCGACCCGTGTCCGCCAGCGCCGCGCTGGGTCTGCCCCAGTTCGGCCACCTCGCGGAAAACCGCGTGCTCGACCCGCTGGACCACCAGCTGCGCGACGCGGTCGCCTCGGCGCAACGCGATGGGCTCACGCGGGTCGTGGTTGATCAAACAGACTTTGATCTCGCCGCGGTAGCCCGCGTCGATCGTGCCCGGTGTGTTCACCACGCTGAGGCCGAGCCGGGCGGCGAGCCCGGAGCGGGGGTGCACGAAGCCCGCGTAGCCTTCTGGCAGGGCGATCGCGACGCCGGTGCCGACCAGCGCCCGTTCCCCGGGGGCGAGCACGACGTCCACGGTCGTCACCAGATCGGCCCCCGCGTCACCCGGTCGGGCATACGTCGGGATGGGCACGTCCGGATCCAACCGGGTGAGCAGGACCTCCACGCTGGACACGAGCGGCGAGACTACCCTGGGTCCGTGACCGACACCTCAGGGACGGGCGCACGCACCGCTTCCACCGCGAAGGCTGGTCCGCGCTACGTCGAGCGGCTGCGGGTGACCTGGTACTGGTGGCCGCTGCCGCTGCTGGCCGCCGGGCTGCTCGCCGCCGAGATCCACATGGGCTACCCGGGTGTGCGGGCGTGGCTGCCGTACGCGCTGATCATGCCGCTGACTCTGCTGCTGCTGTGGAAGGCGGGCCAGACCACGGTCAAGGTGGAGAACGGCGAGCTGTGGGTCGCCGACGCGCACCTGCCGCTGGAGTTCGCGGGGGAGATGACGGCGTTCACCGCCAAGGACAAGCGCCACGCGCTGGGCTCGCAGCTGGACCCAGCGGCGTTCGTGCTGCACCGGAGCTGGGTCGGCCCGGTCGTGCGGGTGCGGGTGACCGACCCGGACGACCCGACGCCCTACTGGGTGTTCAGCGTCCGGGACCCGCAGCGGCTGGCCGCGGCGATGCGCGAGGAGCGTCAGAGCCGGGCAAGGACCGAGACGGGCTAAGACGCCAAAAGGAAGCCGGACCAGGACTCGGCGAACCGACAGGGGTTCCCGAACCGGTCAAGCCCGCTCGCGGCGGCGAGCGGGCATAAGCAACAGCCGGGCTCCCGTTGTTCGGTCACCCGGCTGTCCCCCATGTGCGCGCTGGGCGCGGCCTGCCGGTCCCACGGCCTGCCGCCGACTGGTCAGGCGCAGTCGCGGCAGACGAAAACGCCGCCGTTGTCCTCGGCCAGCCTGCTGCGGTGGTGCACCAGAAAGCACTTCGAGCAGGTGAACTCGTCGGCCTGCTTGGGCACCACGCGGACGGTGAGGTCTTCACCGGACAGCGCGGACAGGTCTGCGCCGGGCAGTTCGAAGCTCTCCGCGGTGTCGGTCTCGTCAACGTCGACGACGCCGGATTGAGTCTCGTTGCGCCGCGCCTTGAGCTCCTCTAGGGAGTCCTCAGCGAGATCGTCGGCCTCGCTGCGTCGTGGTGCGTCGTAGTCGGTCGCCATCTTCTTTCACCCCTGCGGTCCTTCAGGATGTGGTCGTGCCGCTGGTCAACGTTCCAGGGCCCCGGTTTGTGCCCGCCAATCACGTGACGGAGGTCTCGCTGGCCGCGTCAGGTTTGCAGACCCATCGGAATCGATTCGGCTGGGCGTCTTCGGCGACCGGAGCGGGCAGAGGGTAGCCCATGCGCGACCCGCCCGTGCAGAGCATCACCCGAGAGGGTGTGTTTCGGTCTGTGCCCTCTCGGACATTCGAGTGACATGGCCTGGTCGGCGCGGGGAGGACGTTCCTTGTTCCGCACCCGTCCACATGGTGCGATGCCGATGGCGACGACAGTGAGCGATCGCGCTGTCGCCGTGCGCTTCCCTAAGAGGGGGCGTCCGGTCTCGGGCCTTGTGCGGCGAGTCGGGCGGAAACGAATAGGCTGATCAGCAACGACAGTCGACGTCGGGGAGACCCGATCGGTGATGTCCACGGGGGTGGGGCATGGCGTCCGTAGGGAGGGCCCGCACGTGGTGGCAGGAAGTCTGAGCCGGGGCACGTCGAGGTCACCCCAGCGGTACCGCAAGCGGCGGCCGCTTCCCGCCATCGCCCTCGTCATCGTCCTCGGGGTGGCGGCCGCGGCCGTCTGGTACAACGTGATCCAGGCTGAGAAGGACGGCACCGAGGCGCTGGCGTGCGACCCGCCGCCCTCGATCGTCCCGGTCGAGGGCCAGTCGCTGCCCACCCTCGGCCAGGCCCTCACCCGCGACTCCCTCGACCGCACCGCGCCGACGCCCGCGGCCGACGCCCTGGTGCGGGTGGTCAACGCCAGCGGCCAGAACCGCCAGGCGGGCGCGGTCACCGAGACGCTGCGCGAGCTCGGCTTCACCCGCATCGCCCCGCCGGACAACGACGTGCTCTACCGCGACGGCTCGCTCAACTGCCGCGCGCAGATCCGCTTCGGCCAGCAGGGCATGAGCGCCGCGCGCACGCTGAGCTTGGTCGAGCCGTGCGCGGAACTGGTCCGCGACGACCGGCAGGACGCCACGGTCGACCTCGCCATCGGGCGGACCTTCGACCACCTGCAACCCCGGCCGGAGGGCCGCCGCGTCCTTGAGCAGCTCAACGAGTGGACGATGACCAATCCCGGCGACCAGGGCGGCCTGGCGACCGACGGCTCCACCGCCGCCCCGGTCGACAGCTCCCTGCTCCAGGCGGCCCGAGCCGTCCGCTGCTGAGCCCCATGCCCGCCAGCCGCGTCGACCAGCCGCCCGGCCCCCGGCCGGACAGGCCCAGGACCCGACCCGGCCGATTAGCGGGCGCACCGGCACCCATCCGAGAACCCGCCCCGAAACGCGGCGGCCGGAAACGCGCCACCCCTCTCCACACAGGCCCCCGCCCGGACACAGAACGCGGCCTCACCCTCGGCCCGAAACACCGCCCGGCGCCCGCCCCAAAACCTCACTCCACACGCGACTCGCCAGCCGACGCCAAACACCGCTCAACCTCAGAACGCGACCTCGCCCTCTGCCCGAACCACCACCCCGCACCAAAACCCCACTCGACACCCGCCACCCGCGACTCGCCACTCCACGCCGAACACCGCCCGACCTCGGAACGCGACGTCACCCTCGGCCCGGAACACCGCCCGGCACCCGCCCCAGAACCTCAGTCGACACCCGCCGCCACCCGTGACTTGCCGTTCGGCGTGGAACGCCGCTGGGCGTCGGGCTCAGAACGCGCCCATGCCGCAGTCGGCCAGGGTGGCGCGCAGCGCGTCGGACACCGAGGGCGCGCAGGCGAACACCGCGTCCGCGCCCAGGTCCGGCGCCTCGCCCGGCAGCGCGACCACCGCGCCTGCCTCGGCCGCGATCAGCGCGCCCGCCGCCCAGTCCCAGCGGGACAGCCCGCGCTCGCAGTAGCCGTCGACCCAGCCAGCGGCGACCGCGCACAGGTCCAGCGCGGCCGAGCCGCAGCGGCGCACGTCGCGCACCTGCCCCAGCAGCGCGCCGACCACCGCCGCCTGGGCCTTCCTGCGCTCGGGCGAGTAGGCGAACCCGGTGGCCACCAGCGTCACGTCGAGCCCGGCTGGCTCGGACACCCGCAGCCGCTCGCCGTCGAGCCAGGCGCCGTAGCCCAGCGCCGCCGTCCACCGCCTGCCCGAGACCGGCTCGACCACGGCCCCCGCGACCGACACGCCGTCGACCTGGGCGGCCACCGACACCGCGTACCAGGGGTAGCCGTAGAGGTAGTTCACGGTGCCGTCGATCGGGTCGACGACCCAGGTCACCCCGGCGCCGGTGGCGCCGCCGTCCTCCTCGCCGAGCACGGCGTCGCCGGGGCGCGCTTGCGCCAGGCGGGCCCGGATCAGCCGCTCGGCCGCCCGGTCGGCCGCGGTGACCACGTCGGTGGCCGTGCTCTTGGTGTCGACGTCGTGGATGGCGGTGTTCCGGCTCGTCCTGGCCAGGTCGCCCGCCTCGGCGGCGACGGCGAGGGCGATGTCGGCCAGGGTCTGTTCGGTGGTGCTCACCCGGTCATACGACCACAAGCGGGCGGCGGCGGCTAATGTCTGCGGCGGACGCTACTGAATCGAGTAGGAAAGGACCCGGGGATGGGTGCAGCCCGCGGTTTCGGAGTGGACATCGGTGGTTCGGGCATCAAGGGATGCGTGGTGGACCTGGAGGCGGGGAAGCTCGTCGGGGAGCGCGTGCGCATCCCGACGCCCTCGCCGTCCACCCCTGACGCGGTGGCCGACGTCGTGGCCGAGATCGTGGAGCAGTTCGGCTGGACCGGCCCGGTTGGCGTGACGCTGCCCGCGGTCATCAAGCGCGGCGTCGCCTACTCCGCGGCCAACATCGACAAGTCCTGGCTGGGCGCCGACGCCGCCGCGCTGTTCACCAAGCGGCTGGGCAGGCAGGAGGGCGAGGTCGTGGTGCTCAACGACGCCGACGCCGCCGGGATGGCCGAAATCCGCTACGGCAGGCCGGACGACCAGGACGGCGTCGTGGTGCTGCTGACCTTCGGCACCGGCATCGGCAGCGCCCTGTTCCTCGACGGCAAGCTGGTGCCCAACACCGAGTTCGGCCACCTGGAGATCGACGGCCACGACGCGGAGACGCGGGCGGCGGCGTCGGTCAAGGAGGAGAACGACCTGTCCTGGGAGGAGTGGGCGCCCCGGGTCAGCCGCTACATCCGCGGCCTGGAGAACCTGATCTGGCCGGATCTGATCATCGCGGGCGGCGGGGTCAGCAAGAAGGCGGACAAGTGGCTGCCGCTGCTCGACGTGCGGACCCGGGTGGTGGCCGCCGAGTTGCGCAACGACGCGGGCATCGTCGGCGCCGCCGTGGCCGCCGAGTCCACCATCGAGCGCTGACCGGGTCGATTCGGCTGGTCAATCCGGCCCTGGCCCGGGGAAACACCGGCCAGCCGACACTTCGACCTTGGCGTTTCCTCAGGCCACGCCGCGCGTCGCTACAATGGAACAGGTCCGCGGCTGAACAAGCCACCGGGCACTCCCCCGAACTCCGGCAGCGACCAGGCGTTTTCCACCTATCCGGGCCGCCGTCGTGATGGACAGTTGTGAAAGGGCGTACGTGGCAGCCGCACGAACCGCAACCCGACGCTCGACGGCGTCGGCGAGCGCCGCCAAGACGACCAAGAGCGCGCAGCCCGAGGACGACGAGCTGACCGGCGCCAGCAAGACGACGGCGAAGAGGGCGCCCGGCGCCAAGTCCGCCGCGCGCGCTCCGAAGAAGGCCGCCGCCCCGAAGGGCGGCGCCAAGAAGGCGGGCGACGGTCCCGAGGGCGACGAGCCCGACGACCCGGACAACCCCGACCTGTCCGACCTCGAAGAGGTCGAGGTCGAGCCGGTCGAGGAGGCCGTCGAGGAGCCCGAGGAGAAAGACCCCAAGGAGCCGGGCAAGGACGGCGACTTCGTCTGGGACGAGGAGGAGTCCGAGGCGCTGCGGCAGGCTCGCAAGGACGCCGAGCTGACCGCGTCGGCCGACTCCGTCCGGGCCTACCTCAAGCAGATCGGCAAGGTCGCCCTCCTCAACGCCGAGGAGGAGGTCGAGCTCGCCAAGCGGATCGAGGCTGGCCTCTACGCCGCCGAGCGGGTGCGCAAGTCCGAGGACGAGAACGAGAAGCTCCAGCCGCAGCTCCGCCGCGACCTGCGCTGGATCGTCCGCGACGGCGAGCGCGCCAAGAACCACCTGCTTGAGGCGAACCTGCGGCTGGTGGTGTCGCTGGCCAAGCGCTACACCGGCCGCGGCATGGCGTTCCTCGACCTGATCCAGGAGGGCAACCTCGGCCTGATCCGCGCGGTCGAGAAGTTCGACTACACCAAGGGCTACAAGTTCTCCACGTACGCCACCTGGTGGATCCGGCAGGCGATCACCCGCGCGATGGCCGACCAGGCCCGCACCATCCGCATCCCGGTGCACATGGTCGAGGTCATCAACAAGCTCGGGCGCATCCAGCGCGAGCTGCTCCAGGACCTGGGCCGCGAGCCCACCCCGGAGGAGCTGGCCAAGGAAATGGACATCACCCCGGAGAAGGTGCTGGAGATCCAGCAGTACGCCCGGGAGCCCATCTCGCTCGACCAGACCATCGGCGACGAGGGCGACAGCCAGCTCGGCGACTTCATCGAGGACTCCGAGGCCGTGGTTGCCGTGGACGCGGTGTCGTTCACGCTGCTGCAGGACCAGCTCCAGTCGGTCCTCGCGACGCTGTCCGAGCGGGAGGCGGGCGTGGTGCGGCTGCGCTTCGGCCTGACCGACGGCCAGCCGCGCACCCTGGACGAGATCGGCCAAGTCTACGGGGTCACCCGGGAGCGCATCCGGCAGATCGAGTCCAAGACCATGTCGAAGCTGCGGCACCCGTCGCGCTCGCAGGTGCTGCGCGACTACCTGGAATAACGCGAACAGGGTTCATGATTGTGCTCCAGACGCCGCCCTCGGGACTCCCGCCGGGCGGCGTCTGGCGTCACAGGAGGGCTCCGGCGTCCCGCCGCGGCCGAAAGCCGTGTTCGCCCGTGGTGAACACGGTCACCTGATCACTAGGTGTCTGATCGGTTTCCGGGCGGGGTATTCCCTGCGTAGACGCGGTTTCCAGCGGGTTGTCTGGGCCAACCGGGTTAATCAAGGGTTACGGAGTTTCACAGCAGGCGCGGGAACACTGCCAAAGGCCCCTGCGTCTGTAAGAGTAGGAAGTGCGAGCACGGCGGAGCTTCCCGCCTCCGTGACCCGCAGCCGATGAGGGCACCGGGCCATTCCGGTGCCGGGACGGAGGGAGAACTCCCATGACGACGACGACGCTCACCCGCCCCGAGCTGACCGCTGCCGACCGCTGCGACCGGTGCGGGGCCGCCGCACAGGTTCGCGCCGTACTTCCCTCCGGAGGAGAACTGCTGTTCTGCGGCCACCACGCCCGTGCGCACGAGGACCGACTGCGCGAGCTGGCGGCCGAGCTCCAGAAGGGCTGATCTTCTGCCCTTGTCACTGCTGCTCGACGGAAGCGGGCGGGACCCCCAGCGGGGTCCCGCCCGTTCCGTTTTCCCCCGTGGCCGATGCCCGGACGAGTCCCCCACCCGTCCGCCCCCGAACTGGCTGCCCCCGCTCGGCCACATCACCAATCCTGCCCGGGGCGACCGACAGGTTGGCGCGGTGTGGCGTGAACTGACGGACTTTGACGGACCGCCGCCGCCACGGCCAGCGTCCTGCCACACTCATTGACGCGATGTGACGATCTTTGACAGTGGCAGGGGGCAGTGGTGGCTGACGGCGACCCGCCGAGCGCTGAGCAGGCCGCTCTCACCGAGGCGATCGGACGCCTGCGCGACCGCTCCCACGGCCTGGGCCTGCGTCGGCTCAGCGAGCTGATCCGCCTCGACCACGACCTGCCCGACTCGCTGAGCCACGAGACCGTCCGACGCATCCTCAAGGGGGCGCCGTCGCGGTGGAGCAGCGTCAAGACGCTCGCGCTGGTCCTCGCCCGGCAGTCGATGCCCGCGGCCGATGTGCCCGCTGAGGTCGAGCGCATCCGGGCGCTGTGGCTGGCCGCCCAGCCCGGCTCCGCCCAGTCCAGCTCTCCCCAGCCCGCCAGCTCTCCCCAGTCTGACTCTGCCCAGCCCGACCGTCTCCGGTTCGGCCCTTCCCAGTCCGATCCCGCGCGGCCCGGCCCCGCCCAGCAGGCCGATGTGCCCGCGCCGGAGGAGGTCGATCCCGAGTTGCTGCGGCAGGCCACCCGGGGCCTCTACGGCCGCTCCGACCCGGCCGCGGTGTTCCCGCGTGCCCTGGTCCACGTGCCGGTGAGCCAGGACGGCCGGTTCCTGGTGGCGCCGACGCCCGACGCCGGGGTCTGGATGTGCGCGTTCACCGCGCTGGACCGGGTCCGCGACCACCGGCCGTCGGCCCAGCCGCCGTGGCGGGGCGATTACCGGAGCCTGCGCGGCGCGGACCTGGTGGCCCGGATCTGCGCGCTCCCGTTCGCGGTCGGCCTGCTGGTGGACCCCGGCCCCCGAATCGAGGACACGCTGCCGCTGCCCTTCCACGTGCTCGCGGAGATGAACAGCCGGTAGCCTGGCCGCGGGTCTCGGGGAGGGGATCATGAGCGAATACCGGGTCGACCTGGCCGCGCTGCGCTCGACGGCCGCGGCGATCGATCAGCTCAGCCGCGACATCGCCGACGCGACAAGCCGCAAGTGGAGCATGGCCGCGACAGAGGTCGGCGACGCGATCTTGGCCGGGGCGCTGGCCGAGTTCCAAGATCAGTCGTACCGCTCGGCCGAGCGCGTCGCGTCCGCTGGCGCCGACTGCGCGGGCAGGCTGAGCGAGACCGCGGCCGCCTACGCTGACGTCGAGGCGGTCAACGCGGGCCTGCTGGCCGACGGATCGGCCGACGCTCGGTGAGCCCCGATGGCGTCCTGCCCGGCAACGGCGCCGCGATCGCGGGGGAGATCGAGCGGCTTGACGACCTCAAGGAGCGGTTCTGGCGCGCGGGCAGCGTCCTGCGCGCGTTGGCCGTCGACGACTGGCGCGGCGCTGCGGCCGACGGCTACGACGAGTTCCGGCTGCTGCTGGCCAAGCAGTGGACGGCCATCGGCGACCGCCACGAGGCGGCGGCGCGGGCGCTGGAGCGCTACCAGCGGACCCTGACCCACCTGCAAACCCTGGCCAAGTACACCCCCGACGCTGGCGCGGCCCGCCTGGCCGAGTGGCAGCGGCAGCTCGCCACCGAGGCCGAGTCGGCCGCCGCCGCCTTGCGCGGCGCCGCAGCCGACCTCGCGGCCCAGCTCACCGCCCCGCCCGCACCGCCGCCGGTCCTGCCCGCCCCGCCTCCCGTGCGGACACTCTCGGCTCTGGAACGGGCCACTCTGAGCGCGTCCGAGCACGAACGCGCCGTGGACCCGCGGACCGGTGGGGACAACCCGGTCTCTTACCGCGCCTCGGTAGAGCGACTGGTCACCACTGTCCTGGGCGGTGTCTTCGTGCCCGTGGACTAGTCCCAGGCGCTCACACCGTGTCCAACACCGGCTCGAAGGCGAGTTCGGCCGCGCCGACCAGCTTCACGTCCGAGCCCATCGCCGAGGCCAGCACCCGGGTGCCGCCGATCGCGCGGCTGACCAGGCTGCGCCTGCCCACCTCGGCGCCGACCTCGGCCACCAGGGCCGGAGGCAGCGCGGTGAACAGGTCGCCCAGGACCACCAGCTCGGGGCCGAACGCGTTGACGATGTTGACCAAGCCCAGGGTCAGCCACTCGCGGAACTCACCGAGCCGGGCGGCCACCAGCTCCGGCCGCCCCGCCAGCGCCCGCAGCTCGGCGACGACCATGCCGCGCGGCGAGTGCTCCGGTAGGTCCAGCGCCCGGCACAGGGCCAGCTCCCCCACCTCGGTCTCCCAGCAGCCCCGGCTGCCGCAGTAGCAGGCGCGGCCCGCCGGGTTGACCACCATATGGCCCAGCTCGCCGACGTAGCCCGCCGTGCCGCGCAGCGTCGAGCCGTCGGCGATGACCCCGCCGCCGACGCCGATGTCCGCCGAGACATACACCGCGTCCAGGGAGCCGCGGGCCGCGCCGCGCAGGTGCTCGGCGAGGGCGGCGATCTCGGCGTCGTTGGCGACCCGGACCGGGGCGGCCAGCGCCGCGCCCAGCCGGTCGCCCAGCGGAATCCCGCTCCAGCGCAGGTTCGGCGCCTCGTGCACGAAGCCGTCGCGGCGGCGGACCACGCCGGGCACCGACACCCCGACGCCGATCATCCGCACGCCCAGGTCGTCAACCAGGACGCGGGTGGACTCGATGACGTGGGTGATCAGCTCGTCGGGGTCGCGGGCCTTGCCGTGCAGGTTCCAGCTGTTGCGGCCCAGCATCTCGCCGCCGAGCCCGACCAGCGCGATCGCCACCTGCTCGACCCGGATGTCCACCGCAAGCACCACCGCGGCGTGCGGGCGCGGCAACACCAGCAGCGACGGCCTGCCCGCGCCGGAGCGCAGCCGGGGCACCCGTTCCTCGACCACGCCGGAGGTGGCCAGCCCGTCGACCAGGGCTTTGATGGTGCTGCGGTTGAGGCCGAGTTCGGTGGCCAGCGCCGCGCGGGTGCACGGTCCGCCGACGTGCAGCCTGCGCAGCAGGGCGGTGCGGTTGTGCCTGCGCACCTCGTCGGGCCGCGCGCCCGCCGTGGGTGAGCTGGTCACTGCCTCGCCTTTCCGGTCACTCCCTACCTGCTCGCCGCCGCCCTTCGCCGCGAGAGGGCGTCGACGGTCGCCGCGAGCAGCAGCACGAGCCCGGTGACGATGTTGACCACCGCGGCGGGCTGCTCCAGCAGGCCGAGCCCGTTCTCGACCACGGCGAGCACCAGCCCGCCGACCACGGCGTGGAAGACCTTGCCTCGGCCGCCGAACAGCGAGGTGCCGCCGATCACGGCAGCGCCGACGGCGAACAGCAGCGTATTGAGCCCACCCGCCTGCGGGTCGACCGACCCCACCTTGGACGAGTAGACGATCGCGCCCAGCGCGGCCACCGACGAGCACACCACGAACACGCTGGCGCGGATCTTGCCGACGTTGATGCCCGCCCGCCGCGCCGCCTCGGCGTTGCCGCCCACGGCGTAGATGTGGCGGCCGTAGCGGGTCCGGTTGAGCGTGTAGGTGCCGACGACGAGCAGCGCCAACACGATCGGCACGACGTAGGGCACGCCCCGGATCACGACGAAGTCGTTGAGCGACCGGTTGAGCGTGAGCGCGAACGTCGCGAGGGCGGCGAGCCCGGCGACCGCCCCGACCTTGGCCACCACGACCGGCGTCGGCGCCGTGACCAGCCCGCGGTTGAGCCTGCTGACATGCTCACCGAGAACCACCAAGGCGTAGCCGCCAGCCCCGACGGCGAACAGCGCCCAGCTTCCAGCCACGGACATGTTCCCGTTGGCGACCGAGAACAGCACCGGCTGAGTGCCGATGCCGAACACCCCGCCCTCGCCGATGAACTGAAGGATCACCCCCTGCCAGGTGATGAACAGCGCCAGCGTCACCACGAACGACGGCATCCCGATCTTGGACACCAGAAACCCTGTGATCACCCCGATCGCCGCCCCCACGCACACGGCCAGCAGCATCTCCACCCACGGATTGGGCGCCACCCCCGACAGCGCGATCCCCACCGCGACCAGCGACAGCGCCGCCCCCACCCAGATCCGCATCAGCAGCGCCACCCCGGCGGCAATCACCAGACCACCAACGAAGACAGCGAAGACCGTGCTGCCCATGCCGCCGAGCAGGTTGCCGGACCGCACGTAGTGCATGGCCATCACCGCCGCGCACACACCGGACGCCGTCCCCGCGGACAGATCGATCTCCCCCAGCAACAGGACGAACACCAGCCCCATCGCGATGATCATCTTCCCCGCCCCCTGGGCGAGCAGGTTGGCGGTGTTGTCCAAGGTCAGGAAGCTGTCCGACAGCCCCCAGAACACCAGCACCAACACCCCGAGCCCCAACACGGCGGGCAGCGAGCCAAGATCGCCACCCCGCAGCCGGGCGAGGTAGTCACCGACGGCTTCCCGGGTGGACTGAGTGGTGGTGTCGATACCGAAATCGGAGATGGCGCCGCCGGGTTCGCTCCTGGGCAACGCGGCGGATGGCGTGTCGGTCATGATCCCTCACGTGATGACGGCGGGTCAGTGGTCAGGCTTTCCCGGTTATCCACAGGCAAGATCACTCCCGCCTGTTTTGTCGGCCCACCCCGATAGACTGGAGCGGGGGCGGCCCCCGGGGAGGGTGGGCTTTGTTGTCGCGGGCTTGCGGTCGGGCTGAGCCCTCGCGTGCCCGCGATGCGAGTGGCGTGCGAGCCGCCTAGGTCGCGGCGGACGTGCGATGCGGCTTTGCTGGGTCGGCTTGCTTCAGTCGGCTAGGTCGCGGCGGACGTGCAGTGCTGCTCTGCTGGGTCGGCTTGCTTCAGTCGGCTACCTCGCGGCGGACGTGCAGTGCTGCTCTATTGGATCGGCTCGCTTCGGTCGGCTTGCTTCGGTTGGGGCCGTGGCGGCCTGCTGTGCGGCAGGCTTGTGAACTCGGCTGATCGCGGCGGACTTGTTCGGTGGCGACGCGCTTCCTGAGTTATCCACAGGCAAGATCGTTCCCACCTCCACTGTCGGTGTGCCCCGATAGACTGGAGCGGGGCAGCCCCCCAGGGAGGGTGGGGGTTTGCCGTCGCGCGCGGGGGCGGGGGTGGAACGGTGCGGTGGGCGGCTGGTGTGGTGGGGGTCGTGGTGGTCAGACGGTGGCGGATTCGGGGCGGGCTAGGCCGAGGGCGCCGGAGCGGCCTGCGGTGATCAGTTCGACCACTTGGCCGTGGGTGACGTCGCGGGTGGCGACTTCGGCGACCATGCGGCCTAGGTAGAGGGTGGCTATCCGGTCGGCGACCTCGAACACATCTGCCATGTTGTGGCTGATCAGGACCACGCCGAGGCCCTGCTCGGCGAGGCGGCGGACCAGGTCGAGGACTTGGCGGGTCTGGGCGACGCCGAGGGCGGCGGTGGGCTCGTCAAGCAACACGACTTTGCTTTCCCACAGCACGGACTTGGCGATGGCCACGGTCTGGCGCTGGCCGCCGGACAGGGCCGAGACCGGGGTGCGGACCGACTTGACCGTCCGCACCGACAACGAGGCCAGGGTGTCCCGGGCGGCTTTCTCCATGGCCGCCTCGTCCAGGAGCCAGTCGCTGCCGCGTTCGCGGCCGAGGAACATGTTCTGGACGATGTCCAGGTTGTCGGCGAGCGCCAGGTCCTGGTAGACGACCTCGATGCCGAGGCGGGCCGCGTCGCGGGGGCCGCCGATCGACACCGGCTCGCCCGCGAAGCGGACCTGGCCCGAGTCCATCGGGTGGATGCCCGCGACGCACTTGACCAGGGTGGACTTGCCCGCGCCGTTGTCGCCGACGAGCGCGGTCACCTCGCCCGCGCGCACGGTGAAGTCCACGTCGTGCAGCACGTGCACGGGGCCGAAGCTCTTGTTGAGCCCGGTGAGTTCGAGAACGGGTTCGCTCACCGCGCCACCCCCGCCCGCGCGCCCTGGCCCGGTGTCGGTGATTCGTTCGCGAGTTCGCTCATGGTGGCCTCCAAAGACTGGGCCGGTCCGCGGACCCCGCGACCGCGGACCGGCGGAACGGGTCAGCTGATGCCGAGCTGCGCGCACACCGGCGCCAGGTCGCCGCCGCAGATGTCGCCCGCGGTGACGTAACCCTCTTCGACGACCTTCTTGACGGTGTCCTTCGTCGTGAGCTGCGGTTCCAGCAGCACCGACTTGACCTTGCGGTTGCCCTTGGGGTCATCACTGGTCTTGTCCGCGATCGAGTCCGCGGTCGCGGTGTCGTTCTTGGCGAGCGCCGCGGCGAGCCGGGCGGCGGCCTCGGCCTCCTGCTTGATCGGCTTGAACACGGTCATGTGCTGCTCGCCGCGCAGCACGGCCATCAAGCCGTCCGGCGTGGCGTCCTGCCCTGTCACCGGAACCTTGCCCGCGAGGCCGTTCTTGCGCAGCACCGTGATCACCGCGCCCGCGAGCCCGTCGTTGGCGGCGACGACACCGTCGACCTTGCCGCCGTTGGCGGTGAGGATCTGCTCGAAGGTCACGCCGCCCTTCTGGTTCTCCCAGCCGTCGATGGGCTGCGACCGGACCAGCCTGAGCGCGCCGGAGTCGTAGAGCGGCTGGAGGACGTTGCGCTGCCCGGTGTGGAACAGGGTCGCGTTGTTGTCCGTCGGCGCGCCCTCGATCTCGATCACCTGCGCGCCCGGCTTGTCCTTGAGCGCGTCCGCGAGACTCTTACCCTGCACCTCCCCGACCTTCACGTTGTCGAAGGACACGTAGTAGTCGGAGCCGCCGCCGAGGTTGAGCCGGTCGTAGTCGATGGTCGGGATGCCCCGCGCCTTGGCTTTGGCCGCGACCGCGCCGCCAACCTCGCTGTTGATCGAGGCGATGACCAGCACCTTGACGCCCTGACTGATCATGCCGTCCGCGAGGGTGCCGAACTTCTGCACGTCACCCTGGGCGTTCTGCACATCCGGATCGAGCCCCTGCGCCCGCATCGCGGCCTCGATCATGGGCTTGTCGAAGCCTTCCCAGCGGGCCGAGGTCGCGGTCTCGGGCAGGATGACACCGACTTTCACCCCACCTGCCACGTCGGTGTCCTGACTGCCCGCGGGTGGGGCGGCTTGGTTGGCGCCGCAGGCGGTGAGAACACCTAATCCAGCGGCGATGAGGGCCAGTTTCTTGCTGCGCATCAGTCGTCCCTTTCCAAGGCCGGGGGACGCGCCGCCTGGGCCCGGGCGACGGGTCGATATGTTGCGCCTCACAACATATGCGGCCTTGTTGGGTGACTGGAAGCACACTGGTTCGATTCAGATGTCGGCTGTAGGACACGTTTTGGCAACGGAGGTGACATCTGGGGGTGCTTGCTCATCGCGCGAGATTGCTCGTGGGGTGGGTGTCGGGGTCTGTTCTGGGCTCTCGTGGTTTCCGGGTTGTGTGGGGTTGCTCGATGGGGTGGAGTGGTTTCTTTGGGGCCCCTACGAAGGAAGATCCCGTCGTGGGAAAGACGGGTGGGGAGCCTACGGCCCCACGACCACGGCCAGTTTAGGGATCTTCCTTCACCCCCAAAGAAACCACTCCACCCCATCGAGCACCTGGCAGGCTCGGGTGCGGCCTGGCAGGAACGCAGGTGGCGAGAACGCGGGGCTGACCAAAGGCGGGGCTGGCAGCAGGCCGCGCTGGCCAAAGGTCGGGCTGACAGAAAGCCGGGCTGGCAGCAGGCCCGGCTGGCAGCAGGCCCGGCTGGCAGCAGGCCCGGCTGGCAGCAGAGCGGGCCAGCAGCAGCGCGGCCTGGCAGAAGGCCGGGCCAGCAGGAAGGCCGGGCTCGTAGGCAGGCTGGCCCACGCAAAGGCCACTCAACCGCCCCAGCCACGACCGCGACAACCCCGAATTGCCGCCCGCAGCCCCACAACAAAACCCCACCCACCCTGGGGGCTGACCCCGCTCCAGTCTATCGGGATGGACCGACAATCGGGGTCAGAACGATCTTGCCTGTGGATAACTCGCGATCTTGGGATGTCGCGGGGTTTACCAGGAGCGGAGGGTGGCGATTCGCTCTTCTAGTTGTTCGACTGTGGCCATGGCGGTGGGTGGTCCGCCGCAGGTGCGGCGGAGTTCGCCGTGGATGAGGCCGTGGGGTTTGCCGGTGCGGTGGTGGGCCATGCCGACTAGGGCGTTCAGTTCTTTTCTGAGGGCGGCTAGGCGTTCCTGGACCGATTGGGGTTGGGGGGGTTTGGGGGGCTCGGGTTTGCGCTCGGCGGCTGCTTTGGTGCGGTCGTCCAGTTGTTGGGCTTGGCGTTGGCGGAGCAGGGCGCGGACCTGGTCTGGTTCCAGGAGGCCGGGCAGTCCCAGGTATTCCTCTTCCTCCGCCGAGCCTGCGAACGCGGCTGTGCCGAAGGAAGAGCCGTCGAAGATGACCTGGTCGAGTTCGGCTGAGGCGCCCAGGGAGGTGTAGGCCTTCTCTTCCTCGCCTGGCTCGTCCTTGGTGCGGTTGGCGTCGGCTAGGAGTTGGTCGTCCCAGGCGTTGTTTTCTCGGTGGGGTTTGCCTAGGACGTGGTCGCGTTCTGCTTCCAGTTGGCTGGCCAGGTCAAGCAGGACCGGGACTGAGGGGAGGAAGACGCTCGCGGTTTCGCCGGGGCGTCTGGCGCGGACGTAGCGGCCGATCGCCTGGGCGAAGAACAAGGGGGTGGACGCGCTGGTGGCGTAGACGCCGACCGCGAGGCGGGGGACGTCGACGCCCTCGCTGACCATGCGGACGGCGACGAGCCAGCGGGTGTCGGAGTCGGAGAACTCCTGGATGCGGCCGGAGGCTTTCGGGTCGTCGGAGAGGACGACGGTGGGCTCGTCGCCGGTCATGCGTTCGAGGATCTTGGCGTAGGCCTTGGCCGTGGTGTGGTCGGAGGCGATGACCAGGCCGCCCGCGTCAGGGACGCCGCCGTTGCGCAACTGGGTCAGGCGGGTGTCGGCCGCGCCGAGGACAGCGGGAATCCACTCCCCCGCCGGATCGAGGGCCGTGCGCCACGCGCGGGCTGTCTGTTCGGCGGTAAGGGGCTCGCCCAGGCGGGCGGTGAATTCTTCGCCCGCGCTCGTGCGCCAGCTTGCCTCGCCGGAGTACGCCAGGAAGATCACCGGGCGGACCACGCCGTCGCGGAGGGCGTCGGCGTAGCCGTAGGTGTGGTCGGCCTTGCTGCGCAGGAAACCGGCGCCGTCTGGCTCGTACTCGATGAACGGGATCGGCGAGTCGTCGCTGCGGAACGGGGTTCCGGTGAGCGAGAGCCGCCGCGTCGCCGGGGTGAACGCCTCGCGGACGGCGTCGCCCCAGCTCTTGGCGTCGCCGCCGTGGTGGATCTCATCGAGGATCACCAGCGTCTTGCGCTGCTCGGTGCGGACCCGGTGCAGGCTTGGGTGCGCGGCGACCTGGGCGTAGGTGACGGCGACGCCCCGGTAGTCGCGGGAGGTGGCGCCCATGGAGTTGGTGAAGTTCGGGTCGATGGGGATGCCCGCCAGGCTCGCCGACGCCGCCCACTGGTGCTTGAGGTGCTCGGTCGGCGCGACGATCGTCAGCGACTCCACGGTGCGGTCGGCCAGCAGCTCGGCGGCGACGCGCAGCCCGAAGACCGTCTTGCCCGCACCGGGGGTCGCCACCGCCAGGAAGTCCTTCGGGCGGCGGGTGAGGTACTTGGTCAACGCCCGGCGCTGCCAGTCACGCAGCGGGCGCGCCGCCGGGGCCTGCGCCTGGGAGTCGGGTTCCACCTCGGCCCGGGTCACGGGATGCCCCAGCTCCTTCCGCACGTCGAAACGCTCTTGTCGGCACTGCCTGTCCGGCCCGTAACAGACCGATGCCCCCAGCGGCTCCCGCCGGGCGGTCGGTGCGCGGCGGTTCGGACCCGGTGGAGGGCGATCGTGAGGATACCTTCCAGGGGTCCATGATCGCCGCCGGTCGCGACACCTGGATAACGATCAGCACGTGGTCGCGCCGAACCGCCTGCCATGGACCATGCTTGTGACCGCGATGATCCCGCAGCCTGACCACCGGACCGGCCGCGACGGGACACCGGAGCGCCGCGCGCCGCGCCGGGGGCCGTCACGGCTGATCGCGCGCACCCTGTCGAAAGCCTGGGACGGCAACCTGTTCTCCGAGGCGGCGGAGGCCGCGTTCTGGCAGGTGCTGTCGCTGCCGCCGCTGCTGCTCGGCCTGCTCGGCAGCCTCGGCTACGTCGCCGAGTGGTTCGGCCAGGACGTGATCGACAAGGTCAAGGCCGACATCATCGACATCTCGCGGACCGCGTTCAGCGGGAACGTGGTGACGCAGATCATCGAGCCGACCGTGAACGACGTGCTCACCGTGGGGCGCGGGGAGATCGTGTCGGTGGGCTTCCTGATCTCGCTGTGGGCGGGGTCCTCGGCGATGTCGTCGTTCGTGGACGCGATCACCGTCGCGCACGACCAGTACGGGGTGCGCAACGAGGTGTGGCAGCGGCTTTTCGCGCTGCTGCTCTACGTGGCCAGCCTGGTCCTGCTGATCATCGGGCTGCCGGTGCTGGCGCTGGGCCCGGACCTGCTGCCGAACCTGCTGCCCTCGGCGTGGCGGCCGACGATCACCGCGTGGCTGGACATCGCCTACTACCCGATCATCGGCCTGCTGATCGTGCTGGCGCTGGCGACGCTCTACAAGCTGGCGCTGCCGCGCAAGCTGCCCTGGCACCGGGGACTGCCGGGCGCGCTGCTGGCGATGGTGTTCTTCCTGCTCTCCAGCATCGGGCTGCGGCTCTACATCGGCTGGATCACCACCACCGGCTACACCTACGGCGCGCTGGCGACGCCGATCGCGTTCCTGCTGTTCGCGTTCTTCATCGGCCTCGCGGTGGTCATCGGGGCGTACTTCAACGCCGCCATCCAGGAGATGTGGCCAGCCCGGATGACCCGGCGGCAGCGGCGGCGCTGGCGGCGGCTGGAGATGGAGCGGGCGGCGGAGAAGATCCGCACCAGCGAGAGCGAGCGCGCCTGGCGCGAGGCGGAGCCCGCCGACCAGGTGGGCCCGGCGGGCTCCCCGGACAGCGCGGACTCGGTGCAGGCGCGCCAGGACCGCAGCGGGTGACTATGGGCACCAGTAGATGTCGGCCCACTCGAAATCCTGCCTGCGGCACCCTGGCGAACCCCAGCCGTACTCGTCGTTGAGCGGGTAGCCGATGGCGGCCTCCCGGCCCACCTCGACGAAGGCGTTGTGAATCGCCCCGTAGATCAGGTGCGCGCCGGTCGACGGGTGCCAGATGATCAGGCCGCCGTGGAAGTACTGGAACCGGCCGTTCCTGCCGTCGCCGGTCGGGGCCTCGGCCATGGTCGCGCAGCCGTAGAAACTGCTCTCGCCGCCGATGGACCGCCACTTCTCGCCGATCGCGCCATATGGCTGGATTCCGCACGCCGTGGGCGTTTCCGCGACCGCGGGCTGGACCACGCCCGCGAGGAATCCGAAGATGGCGATGACCAGCATGACGACCCGGCGACCGGTTCTGTTGCGTGACGACACGGTTGACTCCCGTCTTTCGATTGTCCGATATGGACTGCTCTGACTTGGACAATCAGCTCATCACCTCGCCGAGGAAATCACCCCGTACTCGGGTTCTGGGTTTTTCCCTGTCCCCCAGTACAGGTGCACGGACAGTCCACTTTGGGGGTACGGCGTTACTCGTTCGCGGTATCGACCGGGAAGACCAGCGCCGGTAGGCTCGTTGTTCAGGGGAACTTTCGCTGGGGGGCGGCCGAGTGCGCGTCGAAGTGTGGACTGACAACGAGATAACCAGGGCGGGGCTGCACGCGATATTCGGTGTGGGCGGCGAATGCCCGACTCCCGACGTGCTCATTGTGGACGGCCGCTCGCACCATCGCAGACTCGCCCGGCGGCTGGCCGATCGCGAGCGCCGGGCGAGCGAGATGGCCATCGTCCTGCTGACCACCGTGGACCAGGCCCCGGCCGTGCCTGCCCTGCTCCGGCTCGGCGTGCTGGGTGTCCTGCCGGTCGACTGCGGCACGGCCGACCTTCGGGCCGCGGTCCGCGCCGCGGCGCGGGGCGATGTCCACGTGCACCGAAACCTGGTCGCTGCCGTGTTCGGCGGGCCGTGCGCGCCCCAATTCGGGCTGACGAAACGGGAATCCGAGGTCTTCGAGCTGATGCGCGGCGGCTGCGGCAACGACGACATCGCGGAGCGGCTGGTGCTGAGCACCCGGACGGTGAAGTACCACGTGTCCAATGTCCTGGCGAAAGTCGGCGCGCGGAATCGTGCCGAGGCGATCGCTATCTTGCATGGCGACCGCACGTCGCATCTGCTGCCCGCCTGCTGACCGTGGTCATACTTTCGGTTGACTCCGAATAGGTCCGCGGACTGAGTCGATTCTCAGGTCCGATGTGCCAGGCTTCCCGCAATCCACCGAAGGTGTGACGTCCTGGGGCGTCCGGGGGCCTTCGGTGTCCACACGAGGGGAACCGTCCATGTCCGTGCTGGCCCGACTCAGCCTGGGCAACCGAAGCCTGGTGGGGCTGCTCAGCCTGCTCATCCTCGGCTTCGGCGCCATCGCGCTGCCGTCGCTCAAGCAGCAGTTATTCCCGTCCATCCAACTCCCGGGGGCGGTGGTCATCGCCCCGTATCCCGGCGCGTCGCCCGATATCGTCGACAGCCAGGTGGCCGAGCCCATTCAGGCGAGCCTGCGCGGCATCGCGGGCGTGGAGAAGATCACCACCCGGTCCGCGGAAAGCTCGGCGACGGTGCAGGTGCAGTTCGTCTACGGCACCGACATCGACGCCGCGGTGAGCCAGATGCAGCAGGCGGTCAACCGTTTGCGCCCCCAGCTTCCGCAGAGTGTGGAGCCGACTGTCGCCCAGGGCAGCACCGACGACATCCCGGTGGTGATCCTCGCCGCGACGGCGGGCGGCGACGAGGCGGCCACCGCGCGGCGGCTGCGCGCGGAGGTGATCCCGGGCATCGAGGAGATCCCGGGCGTGCGCGGCGCGGCGCTGAGCGGGACCCGGGCGCAGCAGGTGACCGTGACGGTCGACTACCCCCGGCTGGCGGCGGCGGGCGTCGACCCGAGCGCGCTGGCCACGACCCTGTCCTCGGCGGGCAGGCCGACACCCGTTGGCGGGGTGACCGAGAACGACCGGTCGCTGACCGTGCAGGTCGGCGGCCCGCTGGGCAGCGTGGACGACCTGCGCGCGCTGGTGCTGCCCGGCGGCGCCCGGCTCGGCGACGTGGCCGCCGTCGAGCCCGGCCTGGCCCCGGCGACCACGATCACCCGCACCGACGGGGAGCCGACGTTAGGCGTGCTGGTCACCATGACCCGCGACGGCAACGCCGTGGAGATCTCCCAGGCGATCGCGGGCAAGCTCGCCGACCTGGAGCGGGCCGCGTCGACCGACCTGACCGTCGTCTACGACCAGGGGCCGGAGGTCGAGAAGGCCATCGGCGGCCTCACCACGGAGGGCCTGCTCGGCTTGGCGTTCGCGGTCGCGGTCATCCTGCTTTTCCTGCTGTCGCTGCGCTCGACGCTGGTCACGGCGGTGTCGATTCCGCTGTCGGTGCTCGTGGCGCTGCTGGCGCTGTGGACCGGCGACCTGTCGCTGAACCTGCTCACCCTCGGCGCGCTGACCATCGCGATCGGCCGGGTGGTGGACGACTCGATCGTGGTGCTGGAGAACATCAAACGGCACCTGGGGTACGGCGAGGACAAGCAGCGGGCGGTGCTCGACGGGACCAGGGAGGTCGCGGGCGCGGTGACCGCGTCCACGCTGACCACGGTCGCGGTGTTCCTGCCGATCGCGTTCGTCGGCGGCATCGCGGGCGAGCTGTTCGGGCCGTTCTCGATCACCGTGACGGTGGCGCTGCTGGCGTCGCTGCTGGTGTCGCTGACGATCGTGCCGGTGCTGGCGTTCTGGTTCCTTAAGAGCAGGCAGACGCCCAGCGACCCGGTCGCGGCCGAGGAGGCGCGGGAGGCGGCGCTGGCCGCGGAGCGGCGCAGCCCGTTGCAGCGCGCGTATGTGCCGGTGCTGCGGTTCGCCACCACCCGGCGCTGGGTCACGCTGCTGATCGCGGTGCTGATCTTCGGCGGCACCCTCGGCCTGGCCGGGAAGCTGGAGACGAACTTCCTCGACAACTCCAACGGCACCGCGCTGCGGCTGTCGCAGGAACTGCCGCCCGGCACGAGCCTGCTGGCGCGCGACGACGCGGCGAAGAAGCTGGAGACAGTGCTCGCGGGCACTGACGAGATCGAGGTCTACCAGGTCACCATCGGCACCGACGACACGTTCGCGGGCTTCGGCGTCAGCTCTGACGGGGCGACCACGGTCAACGCCACCGTCCGTGAGGGCACCGACCTCAAGGCGCTGGAGAAGACCATCGGCGACCGGCTGGGCGGCGTTCCGGGCGTGGTCAAGTTCGGCGCCGAGGCGGCCGGGTTCGCCTCCGACACCGTGCGGGTGGCCGTGACCGCGCCGGACGCCGAGGCACTGCGGGTCGCGGTGGACGCGGTGCAGGGCGCCGTCGCGGGCACGTCCGGCCTGACCGAGGTGACCAACGACCTGGCGACAAGCTCCCCGCGGGTGCAGGTCGTCGTCGACCAGCAGGCCGCCGCGGCCCGGGGCCTGAGCACCCAGACCATCGGCCAGCTTGCGGCGCAGGCGATCCGCGGCGCCCCGGTCGCCGAACTCCCGATCGGCGGCGCCAGCCAGGAAATCGTGCTGCGCACCGGAACCGCCCCCGCCGACGTCGCCGCCCTGCGCGCGCTGCCACTGCCCGCCCGCACCGGCCTGGTCCCTCTCGGCGAGGTCGCCACGGTGTCCACTGTGGACGGCTCGGTTCAGGTCCGCCGCACCGACGGCGAACGCAGCGCCACGGTGTCGGCCAAAGCCACCGGTTCCGACCTGGGCGCGGTCACCCAGTCCCTCACCACCCGGCTCGACGAGCTACGCCTGACCGGCGGCGCGGACTACGAGATCGGCGGCGTCAGCGCGGACCAGGCGGAGACGTTCGCGGACCTGGGCCTGGCGATGCTGGCGGCCATCGCGATCGTCTTCCTGATCATGGTGGCGACCTTCCGCAGCCTCATCCAGCCGCTGATCCTGCTGGTGTCCATCCCCTTCGCCGCCACCGGAGCGATCGGCCTGCTGCTGGCCACCGGCACCCCGCTCGGCCTGCCCGCCCTGATCGGGATGCTGATGCTCGTCGGCATCGTGGTCACCAACGCCATCGTCCTGATCGACCTGGTGAATCAGTACCGGGCCAGCGGAATGAGCGTCCGGGACGCGGTCATCGAAGGCGGTCGCAGGCGGCTGCGCCCCGTCCTGATGACGGCGTCGGCGACGATTTTCGCGCTCCTGCCGATGGCGCTGGGCTTCACCGGCCAGGGCGGGTTCATCGGCAAACCCCTGGCCCTGGTGGTCATCGGCGGCCTGATCAGCTCGACGCTGCTCACCCTGGTCCTCGTCCCCACCCTCTACACCATGGTCGAGAACCGCAAGGAAAAGCGCCAGGCCAAGCGCGCCGCGAAACAGGAAGCCCAGTCGGACGAGCCAGAACTCCAGACTGTGTGACGTCACTTCTCCGGGAGGGCGGTGAGCGGGTGCTCGCTGCCCTCCCGGCACGCGACAGCCCTGTCTCAGTCGTTCATCGAGTCGAAGATTTTCTTGCACTCCGGGCAGACCGGGGAGCCGGGCTTGGGGCTCTTGGTGACCGGGAAGACCTCGCCGCAGAGGGCGACGACCATGTTGCCCATGACGGCGCTTTCGGCGATCTTGTTCTTCCGGACGTAGTGGAACATCTTCGGCGTGTCGTCGCCGGTGGTGTCTGTGCCCTCCGGGCGGGTGTCGACCTCGGGCAGTGTCTGGGTCGGTGCGCTCACGGTTCCATTGTGCAACATGCCCCGGGAATCCGACTCCGCAAGCCGGTGCGGCCGGCAGGATGCGCGCCATGTTCCAGAAGGTCTTGGCCAGCTTCGGCGCGGGTGGCGCGAAGGTCGACGCGCGCATCACCGACCCGGTGGTGCGGCCGGGTGGCGTGTTGCGTGGTGAGGTGCTGCTGTTGGGCGGCCAGGTCGACCAGGAGGTGGAGTCGCTCGGGGTGACGGTGCTGGCGCGGGTGCGCGTCGACGAGCAGCGCACGGCCGACCTGCCGTTGCAGAGCGTGCATCTGGCCGGGCGGGAGCTGGTGCGGGCCGGGGCGCAGGTCACGGTGCCGTTCGAGGTGCGGATGCCGTGGGAGACGCCGATCACGGCGGTGTTCGGCAAGCACCTGACCGGGATGGCGGTCGGGTTGCAGACGAACCTCGACCTGGCGGGCACGGTGGTGGACCCGCAGGACGTCGACGCCGTGCCGATCGAGCCGGTGCCCGCGCAGCACCGCATCCTCGACGCGATGAGCAGGCTGGGGTTCCAGTTCCGGTCGGCGAGCCTGGAGAAGAACCGGCTCGACGGCGTGGACCAGCAGCTTCCCTTCTTCCAAGAGATCACCTTCGCGCCGCCGCCCGCGTTCGCGCCGGTGTTCACCGAGGTGGCGGTGACGTTCCTGGCCCGGCCGCACGAGGTGCAGGTGGTGCTGGACGTCGTGAAGAAGGTCCGGGTCGCCAAGGGCGGCGGGCTGGGGGCGCGCGGACAGTCCTGTCTGGGCGCGTTTGTCGTGGAGTACGCCACGATGGGGCGGACCAACTGGGAGCAGCAGATCGAGGGCTGGCTGCGGCAGGTGGCCGCCCCGCGCGGCATCTTCGACTGACGCGCGATGATGCCGAGGTGAGCGGACACCTGGTTCTGACCGACGAAGTCGCCGACGCCCTGGCCGAGGGCCGCGGGGTCGTGGCGCTGGAGAGCACCCTGCTGGCCCACGGGCTGCCGCCCGGCCGCAACCACGAGGTCGGGTTGCGTCTAGAGCGCGTTGTCCGGGCGGCGGGGGCGGCGCCCGCGACGATCGCCGTGCTCGACGGGAAAGCGCGGATCGGGCTGACCGGCGGCGAGCTGGAGCGGGTGTGCTCGCCGGGGCTGACCAAGCTGTCCCGCCGCGACCTCGGGCCCGCGTTCGCGCTGGGCCGGGACGGCGCGACGACCGTGGCGGCCACCGCCGCGCTCGCCCACCAGGCCGGGATCGGGGTGTTCGCCACCGGCGGCCTCGGCGGGGTGCACCTGGCCGCGCCCGAGGGCGCCGCGTCCTGGGACGTGTCCGCCGACCTCGACGTGCTGGCCCACACGCCGGTGACGGTCGTGTGCTCGGGGGTGAAGTCCATTCTCGACGTCGGGGCGACGGTCGAGGTGCTGGAGACCCGCTCGGTGCCGGTCATCGGCTTCGGCACGGACTCGTTCCCCGGCTTCTACCTGCGGACGTCGCCCTACCCGGTGCCGTGGCGGGTGGACAGCGCCGCCGAAGCCGCCGCGGTCATCGCCGCGCACCGCGACCGGGTGCCCGGCGACGCGGGGGTGCTGCTGGTCAACCCGGTGCCCGTCGAGCACGAGCTGGACCGCGAGCTGCACGACCGGCTGCTGCGCGAGGGCATGAACCTGCTGCGGGAGCGGGGCATCCGCGGCAAGGACGTCACCCCGGCGTTGCTCGCGCACTTCCACGACGGCAGCCGCGGCGCGAGCCTGACCGCGAACACCGAGCTGGTCGCCGACAACGCCCGGGTCGGCGCGGCGGTGGCCGTCGAACTGGCCCACGCCTCGCGGCGATAAAAACGAGCGATCACGTCCTCAACCCGGACACCCGCACCAACCCGCCACGCGCAGTGGCGCGTCGAACGAGCTCACGCCGCCAGCGAAAAAAACGAGCGATCACGTCCCCGATCCCGGGCTCCCGCCCGGCACGTCACGCGACAGCGGCGCGTTGAACCGGCTCACGCCTCGCGGCGGTAGAGGCGGGCGATCACGTCCTCGATTCCGGGCTCCTGCACGGACAGGTCGCGCAGTGGCACCGCCTGGGCGAGCGCGGCGACGACCTCGCCCGCGGCCACCCCGTCCAGGGCGAGGGTGACGCGGCGGCCGTCGGCCTCGACCGCGGTCACCGCGGCGCCCGGCAGCGCCAGGTCCTCGGGCCACGGGGCGTCGAGGTCGGCGACGATGACGCGGCGGGAGCCGTAGCGGGCGTGCAGCTCGTCCAGGCTGCCGTCGTGCACGACGCGGCCGTGGTCGATGACGACCAGCCTGCGGCACAGCTTCTCGATGTCGGCGAGGTCGTGGGTGGTGAGCACGACCGTGGTGTCGCCCGCCGCGTCGAGTTCGGCCAGGAAGTCGCGCACGGCCTGCTTGCTCAGCACGTCGAGGCCGATGGTGGGCTCGTCGAGGAACAGCACCTCCGGGCCGTGCAACAGGGCGGCGGTCAGCTCGCCGCGCATCCGCTGCCCCAGCGAGAGCTGCCGGACCGGGGTGGCCGCGAACTCGTCCACCCCCAGCAGGTCGACGCAGCGGGCGAGGCGGGCGGCGTGGTCGGCGGCTGGCACCCGGTAGATGTGGCGCAGCAGCTCGAAGGACTCCGACAGCGGCAGGTCCCACCACAGCTGCGAGCGCTGCCCGAACACGACGCCGATGCGCCGGGCGAGCGTGGTGCGCCGCGCCACCGGCTCCAGCCCGCAGACCCGCACCTCGCCCGCGCTGGGGGTGAGCACACCGGTGAGCATCTTGAGCGTGGTGGACTTGCCCGCGCCGTTGGGGCCGATGTAGCCGAGCAGCTCGCCGCGTTCGACGGACAGGTCCACACCGTCCACAGCGGACACTGTGTCGCGCTCGCGGCGGAACCGGCCGACCTTGCGGGAGACCGTGAAGTCCTTGCGCAGCCCCGATGCTGAGATGATCATGACCCTGTGCTCCGGTAGTGGCGGACGCCGGTGCGCCAGAACAGCGCGGCGAGCCCGGCGGCGATGGCGGCGACCACCGGCGAGCACCAGCGCAGCCAGTCCGGCACGCCCAGCGGGTCGGACCGGCCCAGCAGCGCCAGCGCGGGCAGGTAGGAGATGAACCCGAAGCCGAACGCCAGCGCGAACAGCTTGCGGAACCAGTCGCCGTACATGGTGGTCGGATAGGAGGCGAAATCCCGGCCGCCGTAAGTGAATCCGTTGGCGATCTCGCCGGACTCGACCCACCAGAACGCGACCGTGGCGCCCATGACAAACAGGCTGCCGAAGAACACCGCGCCCACCAGAGGCGCGGTCGCCGCGAGCAGCAGCCGCGCCGGATCCCAGTCGATGTCGGCGACGAGCAGGGCCACCAGGTACAGCAGGAAACCCTGCACAACCCGCCCGATGCGGCGCAACGCGAAGTTGACCGCGAGCAGTTGCGCCAGCGAGGACAAGGGGCGCAACAGAAGCGAGTCGAACAGCCCGGTGCGCACGTACTCCCGCAGCCGGTCCGCGTTGCCCACGACCAGATCGGCAAGCGCGAACGCCGCGCCCGCCAACGAGGCGATCAGCAGCACCTCGGTCCCCCGGAATCCGCCCAGGCTGCCGGAAACGGAGAACAGCACGAACACCGTGCCGATATCGAGCGTGAACACGGCTGTGCTGCCCACCACATCGAGCGCGAAGGACGCCCGGTACTGCGTCTGACTACGCACCTGCGCCCGGACCAGGTGCGCGTAGACCCGTGCCTTACCCACCCTGCACCACCAGCCGCCGCACCGCGCGCGCCTGCACCCACCGGCACACCAGCAGCAGGCCCGCGCCCCACGCCGCCTGGCCCGCCAACAGCAGCAGCGAGTGCCCGGCACCGCCGCGTTCGACGGCGATGTCCACCGGCGCTTGCAGCAACGCGGGCAGCGGGGTCCCGACCCACAGCGCGGTGGCCAGCCAGTCCGGCAGAATCCCCAGCGGGAAAGCCAATCCGCTGCCGACGTTGGTGGCGAAGCCCCAGAACATGGACACGCCCCGGATGTCGAGCAGCCAGAACGCGGTCAGCCCGATCAGGTAGCGGCAGGCGAACCCGACGAGCACGGCGAGCCCGATGGAGAGGGCGAACAACGGGTACGTCACCCAGTTTTCCGGGATATAGAAGGTGAAAGCCACGATTCCGACCACCAGCGGGGCGACGAATCGGGTCAGCATCGCATACCCGGCGCGGCCGAACTCCGCGCACAGATAAGTCCACAGTGGACTTATCGGCCGCAGCAGGTCGGCCACCACGTCGCCGGAGCGCACCCGCTCGGCCAGGTCGAGCATGGTCCACATGCTCACCACGGCCAGCAAACCCTGGCCCAGCCAGACAAAGGCGACCAGCTTCGGCCCGTCGTACCCGGCGACCGTGCCGCCGACCTCGGCCGCGACCGCCAGAAGGATGTAGCAGCGCAGGAATCCGAAGATCACGTTGGTGAACGCGCCCGCGAAGGTGGCCTGCCGATAGGTGGCGTAGCGCCGGAAACCGGCCGCGGTCAACGCCCAGGGCACACGCGGCACAGCCTTCTCCTTCGGGGGACGTGGCCGGGAACAGGGCGGCCGAAGGAGGTTTCTACCCTAACCGCGACGGGCGCGCGACCCGTTTACCGCGAAGGACGCGACAGCGGCTGCCACCATGGCGACACCTGCCGCGGCCAAGACCACGATGACCGCCACTGTCGAACCGGCGATCTCCGGTGGATCACAGGTGGTCCCCGCACACCACGACATGCCGCCCCGACTCGACCAGTGCACCCGCGGGGCGGGCGGCAACGCCTGCTCGGCGACCCACCACACCAGCGCGGCGGCGCCGATCGATGCGGCGCCCAGCGTCGCCGTCAAGGCGCGCACCCACTGCCGCTTCATCCCCACCTCCGCTGTTCACCACAGTATCCAGGCAGCGGCTTCACAGACAGCGATCTAGTTGGCGGATAATGGATCGACCTGTCAGGCGCGAAGGGAGCCCCATGGCCGCACGGCCGTCCGTCGTGGTCGTCGGCGACACCGCGCTCGACGTCGTCGCCCGGCACACCGGCCCGATCGCGCACGGCGGCGACTCCCGGGCCGCGATCGTCCTCACCCCCGGCGGCGCGGCCGCCAACACCGCGGCCTGGCTGGCCCATCTCGGCGCGGACGTGGCGCTGGCGGCCAGGGTCGGGGCCGACGCGGCGAGCGCGCAGGTGCGGGCCGGGCTGGTCGCGGCCGGGGTGCGCTGCGCGTTCACCGTCGACCCGGATGCCGCGACCGGCTGTGTCGTGGTCCTCGTGGACGAGACCGGCCAGCGCACGATGCTGCCCGACCGCGGGGCGAACGCGCGGCTGCGCGGGACGGACGTGGACCCCGCGCTGCTCGCCGGGGCGCGGCACCTGCACCTGTCGGGGTATGTGCTGCTGGACGAGACGTCCCGGCCCGCCGGGCTGGAGGTGCTGGCCGCGGCGCGGGCGGCGGGGCTCACCACCTCGGTCGACCCGCAGTCCGCCGAGTTGATCGACGACCCGGCCCGATTCCTCGACGCGGTGCGCGGGGTGGACCTGTTGCTGCCCAACGCCGACGAACTGCGCGTGCTGTCGGGCGCGGGAGACCCATTGGACCTGGTCGGGGCGATAGCCGTGACCGATGGGCCCGGTGGCGCGCGGTGGCTGTCCCGCACGGAGACGGCGGCCGTGCCCGCGCGGGCGGTGCGCTGCGTCGACTCGACCGGCGCGGGGGACGCGTTCGACGCGGGCCTGCTGGTGGCGTGGCTGTCCGGCGCCGGGCCGCGCGAGGCGCTGCTCGCGGGCGTGGCCGCGGGCGCCGCGGCGATCGGGCGGGTCGGCGCCCAGCCGTGAGCCGGTCAGCCGTCGATCACGTGGCGTTCGGCTGGCTCGATCGCGGACCGGTCGCGCTGGTAGCGGTTGACCCGCTCGGACTTGCGCGGCGGCCGGTCGTTGGCGATGAGGACCGCGATCCACGGCAGCGGAACCGACAGGGCGACGAAGCCAAGCGCCAGCCACCAAGTCTCATGGAAGACCCCGGCGAGCAGCAGGCACGGCAGCCGCAGCCCCATCATGATCATGTACTTGCGCTTGCGCGCGGCGAACTGCTCTTCGTACGACGGCGCGGCCTCGGTGATCAGAACCGGGGTGTCGTCCCGCTCGGAGCCCTTCACGACACCACCTCCACCGGCCATCCTCTCACCCCCACCGGCCAACTGCGCCATACGGGTAGAAGTCGGTAAAGAATTCACCGGCCGCCGGTAGAAAGACCCCTATGACGGTCGAGGGGATCGACGCGCGCCCCGACGCGCTGACCCGGCTGCGGCACAGCCTGGCCGAGGCCAACCTCGTCCGCCACCTCCCCCGCGGCAGGCTGCGGGTCCTCGACGTCGCGGGCGGCGGCGGCCGCGACAGCGTGCGATTCGCCGAACGCGGTCACAAGGTCACCCTCCTCGACCCGGCAGGCGCGATGCTGGCCACCGCCATGCGCCTCGCCGACGCCCACGGCGTCGCCGACCGCCTGCACGTCGTCCAAGCCACCGCCGAGGACACCCCGCACCTGTTCGCCCCCCACGAGTTCGACGTCGTGCTGTGCCACAACCTGCTCCACTTCACCGACGACCGCGAAGCCCTGCTGCGCGCCGTGACCGCCGCGCTGCGCCCCGGCGGCCTGTTGTCGGTGGTGGCCCCCAACCCCGCCGCGGAACCCCTGCGCGCCGCCTGCCGCCTCGACTTAGCCCAGGCCTTGCGCGCCTTGGACACCCCTACCACCCATCTGACCCCCGTGGGCGTCGAGATCCCCACCTGCGGAGCCGCCGCCGTCACCGCCGACCTGGCCACCATCGGCGCCACCGTCCTGGCCCACTACGGCATCCGCTGCGTCGCCGACTATCTGACGGAGAACGCCGCCAGCGACCCCGCCCTGCTGCCGGACTTGGAACGCCTGGAGCTAGCGCTTTCCGCCCGGCTGCCGTACTTGCTGACCGCCCGGTACTTCCACCTCGTCGCCCGGATCACCGAAGTCCGCGGATAACTCACCACCCCGGACAAGCCGCCGCGACCAGCCCCACCACACCCTCGCCGCACCGCGACCCCCGCGACAACAAACCCCACCCTCACCGGGGGCCGCCCTTGGTCCAGTCTACCGGGGCGAGCCGACAATTCGGCGAGAATGATCTTGCCTGTGGATAACTTCCGACGGCCTTGCCGGAGTTCTGAAATTCTTTCCCTGCCAAGGGGAGGAGTGGAGATGCCACGCAAGGTCGGAGAAGTCATCCGGCTCATCGAGTCTGACGGTTGGTACCTGGTGCGGACCTCTGGCAGTCACCGACAATACAAACACCCGGTCAAACCCGGCAGAACGACAGTCGCGGGCAAGCCAAGCGAAACCTTGCACCCCCGCACCGAGAAGAGCATTCTGAGGCAGGCTGGGATCGAATGGAGGCTGCGGTGAACGGCTATGTGGTGGTCGTCGAACGAGACGAGACCGGCGGCTACAGCACGTGGAGCCCGGACCTGCCCGGCTGTGTCGCCGCCGCCGCCGACTACGACGAGTGCGTCGCGTTGATGCGGGAGGCCGTCGCCATGCATGTGGCGGGGTTGCGTGAAGACGGGATGCCGGTGCCGGAACCCACCGCGGTGGCTTCGTTGATCCTCCCCGCGGCCTGAAGGCGCGCCCAGCCGGGCAGTTGATCTTGGGTCGGGTCATCCGACCGGTGTCGTGGGGGCGTGCGAGCATGCTCGCGTGCTTCCCCAACTCTCGGACGAGTTCTGTGACCGGCTGCGCGACGCCCTGCGGACTGTCGGGTACGACGCCGACGGGGTGGTCGCGGCGCTGGGCGACCAGGCGCACGCGGCGTTGGGACGCGGGGAGCCGGAGCCCGCGCGGCGGGCGACCCGGGACGGGTCGCCGCTGTCCACGCTGGTGCGGCTGTTCCTTGTCGGCGACGCGCAGCCGGTGGAGCGGGTGCGGCGGGCGTTGAGCGGGGTCGACGTGGCCGAGGCCGCGGCGGCGGGGCTGCTGCGGGTCGACGGTGGGGACGTGCGGGCGGGGCTCGACCTGCGGCCCTACGGCGACGACCAGGGGTCCTGGTGGGTGCTGGCCGACCTCGACGCCGAGCAGACCGGGCGGCCGGTCGGCGAGGACCACGTGCTGGGCATTGGGCACGCCTCGCTGAGCCTGGCACGGGCGACGGTCCGCAGGCCGGTCGGGTCGGTGCTCGACCTGGGCACCGGGTGCGGGGTGCAGGCCCTGCACGCCAGCAGGCACGCCAGGTCGATCACGGCCACCGACCTGTCCGCGCGCTGCCTGGCGCTGGCCGAGGCGACGTTCCGCCTCAACGAGGTCGCCGTGGAGACCGCGCGCGGGTCCTGGTTCGAGCCGGTGGCGGGCAGGCGGTTCGACCAGGTGGTGTGCAACCCGCCGTTCGTGGTGGGGCCGCCGAGGGTCGACTACGTCTACCGCGACTCCGGTCTGGCGGGCGACGACGCGAGCGCGCTGGTCGTGCGTGGCCTGCCCGGGGTGCTCGCCGACGGCGGCGTGGGGCAGCTGCTCGCCTCCTGGCTGCACCGCCGCGGCGAGGACTGGGCGGAGCGGGTGGCCGGGTGGCTGCCGGACGAGGGCGTCGACGCCTGGTTCGTGCAGCGCGACGTGGCCGAGCCCGCGCTCTACGTGGGCACCTGGCTGCGCGACGCGGGCATCGACCCGCGCTCGGCGGAGGGCTCGGCCAAGGCGTCGGCCTGGCTGGACTGGTTCGACGAGCACGACGTGGTCGGCGTCGGGTTCGGGTTCGTCACCCTGCGCGCGACCGGAGCCGACACCGAGGTCGCCTGCGAGGACCTGCGGCACGCCTACGACGACCCGCTGGGCCCCGAGGCGGGCGCCTGGCTGGACCGGGTGGCCTGGCTGCGCGCGCACCACGACCCGAAGCTGCTGCTGTCGGCGACGTTCGTGGTGCCGCCGACCGTGGTGTTGGAGCAGGTCAGCGAGCCGAGCGCGGCGGGCTGGCACGAGGTGGTGCGCAGGCTGCACCGCACCGACGGCCCCGGCTGGCAGCAGGAGACTGACGAGCTCGTCGCCGCGCTGCTCGCGGGCTGCCGGGGGCACCTCCCGCTGGCCGACCTGCTGGCCCTGCTCGGCACGGCCCACGACGTCCCGGCCGACGCGCTGGTGGCCGCGGCGCTGCCGGTCGTGGTCGACCTGGTCACGCACGGGATGCTGCTGCCCGTGGAGCTGTCGTGAGGGCGGTCGCGGCGCGGGTCACCCGCGCGTCGGTGGTGGTCGACGGCGAGATCGTGGGTCAGATCGCCGAGCCCGGCCTGTTGGTGCTGCTCGGCGTGCATGTGGACGACACCGAGGAGAAGGCCGCCGTCATGGCGCGCAAGTTGCACGAAATGCGGATCTTGCGCGACGAGCAGTCGTGCGCCACCTCGGGCGCTCCGCTACTCGTAGTGAGTCAATTCACACTTTACGGCGAAACTCGCAAGGGCAGGCGGCCATCGTGGACGGCGGCCGCCCGGCCCGAGCACGCCGAGCCGCTTGTCGAGGCGACCGTGGCCGCGCTGCGCGCCCGCGGCGCGCGGGTCGAGACCGGCCGGTTCGGCGCGATGATGGCCGTGGAGAGCGTCAACGACGGTCCTTTCACCGTATTGCTGGATATCTGAGCGCTACTCAGCGCCGCATTGTCGCCGTGGGACGGTCCTCTCACCCACTCGGCGGAAGCGGATCCCGTTCCCTGGTTGATCTAGCGGAGTTCTCAGCGAAAGCTCAGGTAAGGCTGAGCAACCGCGTCTCCGACTGTGACGTCATTCAGAGGGAAAGCGGGAACGAATCCACTGCCCGCCACGTTTTGACAATCAGAACCACCGCGACAGGGGGAGGGAGCACCATGACGGTCCCGCAACAGCGCGAGCCCGAGCAGCTCACCTACGAGGCCGACCTCGACGCACAGGGGCCCGCGGCCGACTTGGTGCGCGTCTACCTCAACGGCATCGGGCGCACCGCGCTGCTGACGGCGGCACAGGAGGTGGAGCTGGCCAAGCGCATCGAGGCGGGGGTCTTCGCGCAGCACATGCTCGACACCGCGCCCCAGCTCTCCAACGCCCGCCGCGCCGAGTTGCGCGCCCTCATCGCCGACGGCCACACCGCGAAGAACCACCTGCTTGAGGCCAACCTGCGGCTGGTGGTGTCGCTGGCCAAGCGCTACACCGGGCGCGGCATGCCGCTGCTGGACCTGATCCAGGAGGGCAACCTCGGCCTGATCCGCGCGGTCGAGAAGTTCGACTACACCAAGGGTTTCAAGTTCTCCACGTACGCCACGTGGTGGATCCGCCAGGCCATCACCCGCGGCATGGCCGACCAGGGCCGCACCATCCGCCTGCCCGTCCACCTGGTCGAGCAGGTGAACAAGCTGGCCCGGATCAAGCGCGACCTGCACCAGCAGCTCGGCCGCGAGGCGACCAAGGACGAGCTGGCCAAGGAGTCGGGCCTGTCCCCGCAGAAGGTCGCCGACCTGCTCGACCACGCCCGCGACCCGGTGAGCCTGGACATGCCGGTCGGCTCGGAGGAAGACGCCCCGCTGGGCGACTTCATCGAGGACGGCGAGGCCACCGACGCCGAGAGCGCCGTCATCTCCGGCCTCCTGCAGGACGACATGCGCCGCGTGCTGGCCACCCTGGACGACCGCGAGCAGTCGGTCATCCGCCTGCGCTACGGCCTTGACGACGGCCAGCCCCGCACCCTCGACCAGATCGGCAAGCGCTTCGGCCTGTCCCGCGAACGCGTCCGCCAGATCGAGCGCGAGGTCATGTCCAAGCTCCGCCAGGGCGAGCGGGCCGAAAAACTCCGCGCGTACGCCAGCTGAACCCCCGGAAAGCGGCGAGAGAACCCAGCTCACCAGGGTTTCCTCTCGCCGCTTTTCAACGTCACTCATATAGCGGAGTTGACATGTGACGGCAGTCACGGCAGCGTGGGGTCCCACAGAACTTCGCGGCACGGAGGAACTTCACACTCCGTGACCGCGCGCGACGGGAGGTCGGGGCGGCCGGGGGCCGCCCCGGCCTTCCGGCATTCCGGGACAAACGCGCCCGGCCCCGCATACCCGCCAACCACCGAGACGCCGGTAGGAATCCAGCTCCTGGAATCACGGTTCCCGCAGGTCAGAAGTGGTACCAGCGGCATGCCGCAGCGGTCGCCGGATTCCTGAGAAGGCATGATGCGCTCGTGCGAATCGGCGAACTGGACAAGCTGCTAGTCGACCTCTTGAGCCAAGACCACCCAGAGATCACCGAGGTCACGGCGTTGGACAAGGGACACCGCCGGGTGCGCGTCGGCTTCGCAAGCGGGGCGGTGGCGACGATCATGGTCCGGGAGGTCCAGGGACCAGGGGTCCCTCCGCACGCGCCATACGACATTCCCAGGTCAGTGATCTGAGTGCGCCGCGACCGGTTCGTGGACCACGTGCGGGATCTGCTGGCGAGCAGCGGCCACCCCGGCATCGCCAAGGTCGGCATGTACAAGATCGACAGTGGCGTGAGCGACATCGAAGTCACCTGTGACGACGGCCAGGTCATCCGCCTGAACATCACCCGCATGTCACCACCCGGCGGCGACAACTTCAGCGAGCCCGAGCCAGTGGTGACCAAGAGCCACTAAGGGGCGGCAGGGGCCCCGAAGATGAGACGATCTTGTGGATTATCGTGGGAGCATGCGCGCCCACTCCGCGACTCTTATCCCCGCGATAGCCGCGTTGCTGATCGTCGGGTCCGGATGCGCGGGAACCACGACGTCCCCCACGGATCCGCCGCGCATGTCTAGCCCTGAGACGGACCGCGTGCTCAAGGCGGATGCCGTCGAGCGCGACGTCAAGAAAATCCTGGAAGAGAAGTACGCGATCGAAGAGGTCGAGCGGGTGACGTGCTCGGAAGACCTCCGGGTAGTCGTCGGCACGGCGGGCGAGTGCGCGGTCGAGGTGGGCGGAAACCAGATGACGGTTACTGTCACAGTCGTCAGCGAGGACGGCGCATACGAGGTCGCACCGCCGACCTGATCACGTCACGACGACAGGCGGATGTGCTTGCGGAGGACGTGCAGGTAGAAGGCCAAGGCCGCGGCGCCCAGGAGGATGAGGATGATCGCGCCCACGGTCATCGTGGTGACCGAGTAGGTGCGGGTGCTGCTGTAGTCGGTGGCCAGCCAGCCCTGGTGGATGGTCGACGGGCGGGTCACGGCGATCAGGCCGCCGACGAGCCAGGCGGCGCCGGGGAGCCAGCCGTACCAGGGCCAGGCGCCCTCGCCTCGGGGGAGGGCGGCCAAGCCGAAGAACAGGGTGGGGGCGACGGTGAGGGCGAACACCGCCGCGTAGGCGGGGTGGCCGTCGTCAATGCTGTCGAGTATCGCTGGGACGGCGAGCAGGGGGAGGCCGAAGCCCAGCAGCCCCAGGACCCACCGCAGGCCGCGGCCTTCCTTGCGCGAACCCTCGGCGCCGGACGCGTTTCCCATGATCAACAGATTACCAAGGGGTGTCGGCCGCACGGCGTCCCGGCGTTTCTCTCGCGGCGGCGAAATACCACACAATCGACCGACGGTACATATAGTCTTCGTAAAGACGTGGGGCCGAACGGCCGTATGGGCACTGGAGCGAATGGCGTCCCAAACTGTGGCGCACGGTTGACACCAGTGCGGGGCCTGGTAATCCTTACTGCCCATGAGCACCGGATTCGTCCTGGTTGGACGACTGCATGTGGACCTGCGTCAGCAGGCCAGCGCGCTCTGTACGGACCGCTGAGGTCTCTTCACAGCCCTTCACGGGCCTTCTCTTCCCCTTCCCCCGGTTCCGGGGCATTCGGCGTGGCCTGAGGCCATTCGTCGCGGCGTGTGACGCCGCGGCGTTCTTTGGGCTGCGCATTCACGCACAACAGTGGAGTGTTTCATGCTGTGGAATTCGCCTTATCGGCGAAAAAGTCTGATAGGGGTGCTGGCGGCGGTCCTCGCCGTCGGGGCGGTGACGTACAGCGGTGAGAGCAACGCCGCGTACGCCGACGTCAAGACCTTCACCGACACGAAGACCGCCTCGGACGGCAAGCAGTACTGGGTCAAGAACCACCTGGTCACCGGGGTCGCGAACCGGGCGGCTGCCTCGGGGCAGCGCAAGAAGTGGCTGCTGGTGTGGGCTGGGGACGAGAACATCGCCGACACCCTCGTCAAGGACCTCAAGAACCTCCCCGGGTCGCTCACCGGCGGACTGGGCAAGGTGACCAACGCGCTGCCGGGCCCGGACTTCCTCGCGGTCATCGACGCGACCGAGGGCTCCGAGACCTACGGCAAGGTCGTCAACACCGCGACGGTCGGCCCGCTGGTGGAGAACGAGCCGCACCACATGCAGTACGTGTGGCACAAGGGCGACACCGTGTACGCGGGCGCGCTGTTCGCCGCGGCGACCTACGCCTTCGACGTGAGCGCGCTGCCCGAGTTGAAGCTCAAGGGCATCAGCCTGCCCACGCAAACGCTGGGCGGGTCGGTCCCGGACGCGTACTGGACGCTCAAGGACGGCACCGCGTACGGCACCTACATGGGCGGCCCGGTGCTGCCCGGCCCGTACGTCTACCCCAACGGCCAGGTCGCCGTGGGCAACGGCTTCGCCGGTAGCCCCGGCGCGCTGATCCGGTTCGACCGGGACGGCAAGGTGCTCTCGCAGACCTCGGCGGCGACGCCGCAGGGCGACAACGAGAAGCTGTGCGCGAACCTGCCCCGGCTGGGCCAGGCCACCTGCGCCAACCCGCACGGCATCCAGGCCCGCGAGGACCTGAACACGCTGGTCACCAGTGACTACGCCGAGCCGCGCAACATCATTCTCGACCCGGTGAAGCAGCCCTCGCCGTACCTGCGCAGGCCGACTGTGCGGACCTGGGACATCACCGACCGCGACAACCCGAAGCTGCGCGCGGTGTCCTACCTGCAGGACGGCCCCCGGGCTGACCCGGCCGACCCGCTGCACGCGGAGAGCCGCGCGGTCATGGAGGTCACCGTGACCAACCTGCCCGGCCACAAGGGCGCCTTCGCCCAGACCATGCAGGGCGGCGCGGTGCACTACACCCCGGACATCACCGCCCCCGAGCCCAAGTGGGTGGAGGTCTTCGACGACGGCTCGGCCAACAAGGCGATCCACGCCGCCAACGACGACAACGGCGGCGGCTCCAACGGCGGCTGGATTCAGACCAGCCCGGACGACAGGTTCCTGTACCGGGCCATCTCCGGCCGGGGCAAGGGCGCGCTGGGGCCGAACGACCCGGGCACGACCGGCGGCGTGTACGTCCTCGACATCCAGAAGCTGGTCGCGGCGGGCACGGACTTCAACTGCCGGGTGGACACCAAGGCCGAGGCGCGCAGCGGTGGCGCCGAGTCCGACTGCCCGACGGTCGCGGGCGCGGCTCCGATCAACCCGGGCCAGCCCGCCGCGGGCCCGCACTGGGGCGCGTACGACAACTTCGTGCTGGACTCCGACGGGCTCTACAAGGAGACCCTGTCCCCGACGCGGATCGCGGTGTCGAACTACTTCGTCGCCCGGTCCGGCCTTGACGGCGACCACAAGGTGAACATGCTCAAGCTGAGCCCGGACGGCAAGGTCACCCTCGACACCGAGTTCAAGGACGAGTTCAGCGGCCAGGTCGGCATCAACTTCAACCGGCGCAGCTGGCCGCACGGCGACTTCGGCAACGCCAAGCCGCACTCCGAGCTGTTCGTCGTGGCCGACGCGGACGTGAAGTAGCCATGGAGCATCCCCACGGCGGTCTCGAAGCGGCCGATGTCTCGGCGTGGCCGCTGATCCTGCGCCTGGCCCTGCTGCTGGTGACGGCTTTCGTCGCCGGTGTCGGCCTGGTGCGGCCACGGGTGGCCACGCTGCCCCGGCACGTGACGGTCCTGACGGCGGCGCTCGCGGCGTCCTCCGCCGGGCTGGCCGCGCTGTCGGTGGCGGTGGCCGAAGTCAGCGTGCTCGGCGCCGCGGCGCACGTGGTGCTCGTCGCCGCAGTGCCGTTGTTGCTGGGCAAGCCGACGCCGGTTCGCTGGGTGTCGGTGGCGCTGGTGCTGTTGCTGGTGGTCGAGACCGCCGCGGGGCGCTCCGGGGTGGAGTTCGCGGCCGACACCGTCTATGTGGCCGCCGCGGTCGCCTGGTTCGGTGTCGCCGTGCTCACCACCTCGTCGGTGAGCAGGCCGGGTCCGCTCTCGCTGACCCTGGGCGGCGTGCTCGTGGTCGCCGCGGCGGCCCGGCTGGCCACTTCCGGGGTCGCGTTCGACCGCAGGCTCTACGAGACCGGCTTCGGGCTGGTGCTGCTGGCGGTGGTCGTCCTGCCGCTGGTGGTGACGGTGCTCGCGGCCGTGCTCAAGGGCACGGACCGGGCGTACCGGTTCGGCGCGGTGGGCGTGGTGGCCGCGTTCGTCGGCTGGAGCGCGCTGGCGGCGATCCCGACGCCCGCCGAGCTTCCGACGCCCGGCGTGCCGGTGCTCGCGGAGGCTTCGCTTGCCGGGCAACGGGTTCCGGTGCTGATCAGCCCGCACCGGCCCGGCCGCAACCTGGTGCACTTCCCGGCCAGCGCGGGCAACCGCGTCGAGGTGAGCGTGGCGGGCGGCCCGGCCGTCACCGCGACGCCGAGGCCAGGGGCCGAGGGCACCTGGGCCGAGGTCGACCTGCCCGCTGGCCGCGGTTCCGTGGTCGTGGGTCTCGGCGAGGCGCGCGACCAGGTTCGCGTCGACACCGGTGACGGCGGCGAGGCCGGTCCGGCGCTCGCCGCCGGGTCGGACGGGGCGGAGTGCGCCAGCGCCGCCCTGGGCGGCCTGCTCTCCGGCCGCCGCGACACCCTGACCGCGTGCCCGGCGGACGCGCTGTCCACTGAAGACGACCAGGCGCTGCGCAAGCTGGTCGGCTTCCTGGCTTCGCGCGGGGTCGCGGGGATCACGGTGCGCGGCGACGACTCGCCGCGCAGCGCCCAGGCGGCCGAGACGGTCCGCACCGCCGCGGCTGCGGCGAACGTGCGGGTCGACGCGGACCCGTTGCCGGACAACGCTCTCGTCGTGGTGTCCGGGTGGTCGGCGGCGCAATCCGCGGTGACCACGGCCGCGGCCCAGCAGGCGGACAGCCCGGTCTACAGCTTCGGCCTGTACCTGGCGCCCTGGCTGCTGAACGCCCCGCTGGTGACCTCGGCGACCACCGTCTCGGTGCCGCTGCGGTTCGACCCCCGCGAGCACCTCCCGGTGAGCTACGCCGTGGCGGTGGGCAACGGGTTCGGCGGGGAAAGCCCGACCGTGGCCGGTTTCCATGCCTGGCTCGGCGACCGGAAGCAGTTGGCGGCGGGCGAGGTGCAGGTGTTCGCCGCCGCCCAGGTGACGGTCATGCCGATGGGGCCGGGCGAGGCGCACGGGCCGGGGATGCCGATGACCGAGGAACTGGCCGGGCAGTGGGTGCCGAAGGCGACCATCGTGCCGGTGAGCACACCTCTGCTCAGCTGAAACCCTTACATAACAACACTTTCAGGAGACAATCGTGAAGACCTTCGTCAAGGCGGTGGCCACCGGGATCTCGGCGGTGGCGCTGACCGTGGCCGTGGGCGGCGTGGCGAGTGCCGCCGAAGCCGCCCCCGCCACCCCGATCTGGCTGGTGCCGGGTGTCGACCTCGGCGCGCTGCTCGCCCCGACCACCGGCCTGCCCGGCGGGCTCGCCCCGGTGTTCGGCCTGCTCAACGCGATCGGCGCGTGAAACCCCTCCCCCGAAAGGAAACCATCATGAGCAAGAACCTCGCCCGCGCGGTCGTCGCGGCGGCCATGGCCGGACTGGTGCTCACCGGCGCGGCCGCCCCGGCGCTCGCCGACCCGGTGATCGTCGATGAGCCGGACACCAGCGACCTCAACGACACCTGGACCTTCGCGCCGCTGGGCGTGCCCGTGTTCGGCCTCATCCCGGTCATCCTGCGCGCGCCGAACGGCATCATCCCGAACTGATTTTCAGGTCCACAAAGGATAGTTCATAAAGGACGGAGCGTCGCCCCGGCGGCGCTCCGTCCCTTCCCCGTTTGGAGTCCCCCATGTCCACGTCGTCCCCGCCGAAATTACTCACCTTCCCCACTTCCCGACCCGCGCCCGCGGCCCCGAGCGAGGGGCCGGTGCGCGTGGTCCCGCTGACCGTCGCGGCGCTGCTGGCCGTGGGACTCACCTGGTACGTGTGGGCCTCCTTCGGCGCGAAGTCCGGCACCCTGCTGGCATTGGGCTTCGGCCTTGGCCTGGCGCTGTTCCACTCCCGGTTCGGCTTCACCTCGGCCTGGCGGCAGCTCATCGCGGTGGGCAACGGCACCGGCCTGCGCGCGCACACCCTGCTGCTGGGCACGGCGGCCACGCTGATCGCGCTGATCATCTCCACCGGCGCCGGCCTGTTCGGCTCGGTGCCCAAGGCGACCGGCGGCCCGATCGGCCTGGCGCTGTTCGTCGGCGCGGTGCTGTTCGCCATCGGGATGCAACTGGGCGGCGCGTGCGCGTCGGGCACGCTGTTCGCCGTCGGCGCGGGCCAGTCGGCGATCGTGCTGACGCTGGGCGGGTTCATCGCCGGTTCGGTGATCTACACGTGGGCCTTCCCGGTCTTCGACGGCTGGCCCGCGCTGGCCCCGGTCGTGCTGTCCGAGCAGGTCGGCTGGTGGGGCTCCTGGCTGATCACCGTCGCCGCGCTGCTCGCGATCGTCGTGGTCACCCGCGCGGTGCAGGCCCGACGCAACCCGCCCCCGGTCGACGCGGTGCCCACCGCGCGCGGCCTGGCCCGGATCGTGCGCGGCTCGTGGCCGGTGCTCGTCGGCGCCGCGGTGCTCGGCACCCTGGCCGCGGCGGTGTTCCTAGTCTCCGGCGGCATCTGGGGCGTCACTTTCGCGTTCGCCCTGTGGGGCGCGAAGCTGCTGCAACTGGTCGGCCTACACCCCGAACTGTGGGACTTCTGGCAAACCCCAGCCAACGCCAAGGCCCTGGCAGCCTCAATCTGGACCGACAAAACCAGCCTCACCAACATCGGCATCATGATCGGCGCCGCCATCGCCGCCTCAGCGGCAGGCGTGTGGCGGCTGCACCGAAACATCCCGTGGAAAACCGCCCTCGCCGCGGTCCTCGGCGGAATCCTGATGGGCATCGGCGCCCGCCTGGCCAACGGCTGCAACATCGGCGCCTACCTCGGCGGCATCTCCGTGGGCAGCCTGCACGGCTGGCTGTGGGGAGTGTTCGCCCTCGGCGGCACCTGGATCGGCCTGGCCCTACGCCCCCTGTTCGGCCTAACGAACCCCAAACCGAGCGACGGAGCCTGCTGAACACCCCGCACGAGTTATCCACAGGCAAGATCGTTCCCACCTAAATTGTCACCCTGCCCCGGTAGACTGGAGCAGGGCAGCCCCCCAGGGAGGGGGGGTTGCCGTGGTGGGGCTGCGGGCTGCGAGGCGGCGAATGAAGGTCTTTCGCGGGCTTGGTGCGGCTTGCCGCACCAAGCTGCCTGCTCCCTGCCGGGCCGCACCTACGCTCGCAGGTGCCCGACGGTGCGGAACGAGCGCACCACCACGCAGCCGCACCTACGCCGCCAGGTGCTCGACAGCGCGGAACAGGCAGCGGACCTGCCCCCACAAAGTGGAACCGACGCCCGCCAGGTGCTCGATGGGTGGAGTGGTTTCTTCGGGGCTGATTGTGGTTTGGTGACCCAATGTGGTCGGCATGACCCCACGCGGCGAGGTTTCAGCAGGTCAGAGTATGCCCGGTGTTCTGGTGTTCGATTCATACGCGCGGTTGTCGCGGGTGCCTGAGACGGGTGAGTTGGCGAAGATCGAGACTCAGCACGGGGACAACCGCGAGATCATCGAGCGCGCGGCGCCGACCCCATGCACCCGAGCAGGCTCCGATGCGCCTGCCGACCGAGAGCCCCGGCCGTCTGCGGCTCGAACGCACCGGATTCGGGCTCAACCTGGTCAGTGGGAATTACGAGTTCGCTAGTCTCCTAGTGCTTGACAAAGAGGATTTCTGGACGCAATCCAGCGGTGTCATCTAGGCGAACTGGGCATCCTCGTCCCTGCGCCGCTATTCGTCGCTAGACTCGGAGCTAGTGACCGAACTGATCGGTGATGTAACGTGGAGCAACGAAGGGCTGTTCGCTATGACGCCGCGAAATCGGCGGACGGCGAGTGAACTTGCCACCGATTAAATGGGAGATCCGACAGTGAGTCACGGCTGGACGAGCGGCAACGCAGCGGAGGACGGACAACCAACCCGTGGCTGGCTTGTCGGACACTTCATCGACCCGTCCGAAGGAGTCCGGGCCTCCAAGGACGTCGAAGTGAAATGGGGCATCCACCCCGCAGGAGACAAGCGCCCGGAATGGACGTCAGACGACCAGCGCACAACGCTCGTTCTCCTAGTCGAAGGTCACTTCCGCGTCGACGTGACCGGCGGAAGCACCACCATGAGCCGCCCGGGCGACTACATCATGTGGGGTCCCGGCATCGACCACTCGTGGGAAGCGCTGGCGGACTCCGTGGTCATGACCGTCCGCTGGCCCTCAGCAACCTGACGGCAAGTCGACCCGAGCCGGGTCGATCTCGCGCAACCGTCGCAGCCCCTGAACCAGGGCGAAAAGCCCTTCATTGCTCCACGACTCATCGGCCAGCAACCCGGCAAGCGTATCCCGATCTAGAGTCGAATATTGTCGCAATCCGGATGTCTCCCAATTCGCTTCGATGTGCCCGCCGAAGCGCGGCCAGAACTCCTCATCCTGGATAAGAACCAGGCTTGCGAACTCGTAGTTCCCACTCACAAGATTCAACCCAAAAGCCGTGCACTCAAGCCGCATACGCTCGGGATCGTCGGATAGCCAGCGCATCGGCTCGGAAAGCCGAGACCGGTGCATCGGAGCCGCCACCGCAGGCGAGTCGATGGTGGCGTCGACGTCGATCCGGCCGAACAGTTCCTCTTCCATCTCGCGTCGCATCGTCGCCCCGACGCGGGCATCGGCTCGGTAGTCGACAAGAGGACCGTGGAACCCCTTCGGGATCACCGCCAACCGGCGTACCCCGTTGACGACCTGCCCCGACCGCTCCTGTACCAAGAACAGAAAGTCAGCTGGCCCGCGATCACGATCGGCCGCCCGCGCGACCGCGAACACCCCCGGAACACCACCGGCGCACAACCGCCCACCGAGATCGAAAACGCTGTCGAGATCCGGCAGATAGGATTCCCGGAGCGGCAACTTCTCCGGCTTACCGGCTGCCACCGCCTCAATCAACTCGTGCTCCAGTAGGTCCAGCGTCAGCGCGTACTCTATGAACGGCACAACTGAGTAGGTCGCATCGATTCCTCCGGCGAACTCGACGTTCAGCAGCCGGTAGGCGGGTGCGTTCTTGATCCGAATATTCCGGCTCATCGCATCAGCCAACCGCCCGACCGCTGCCCTTGCCCCCACATCGCCGACCGCGACCCCACCCGCCTTGTCGAGCACCACAGCCCGATCACGACCAGGTGCCAGAACACAACCGAGATCCAGCCATTCCGGCCGCGTGATTACCGACGTCCGCACGTCTTGACCGTTCACCGTGAACCGATACGCACACTCGCCGCCGTAATAGCCCGCTAACGCGTCCACCACCCGGCTACGACCGACACTTCGGGGAATCTCGTTCCTCCGGCCCAACCGCTGAGCAACCTTCCGCGCGCTTACACCCGCTCATCCAGCCACCCGAACGCCGCATCGAACTCAGGCGAGGATCGCGCGACAATCCGCGGTTGGCCGATGATTTCCCGAAGCTCATCAGGGGAAACCCGCAACACCTTTGCGAGCTTCGGCAAGATATAGGGCAACGGAGCGGTCTCCCCCGCCTCCCACCGGATCACCGAAGCGCGGTTCACATCCAGAGTGTGGGCCAACTCTTCCTGCGTATAGCCCGCCACCCGTCGAGCCAGCGCCAATTTCGTCCGTCGCGCCACCGTCACCACTCCTCGCGTCCGCTCGGCACACCGTAGCAGCGGCAGCAGTGTTTCAGCAGGTCATCATATCTGCATGTGACATCCCTGCGACGTGCTCGCGAGGATTTACCGGGTTCCCTGCGGTGGTAAACGGGCACTGAAATCGGTTGACTGTCTCCATGCACCGACACCGCTACCGGGGTGTCGAACAACCGGGGAGCCTCGCAGATCACCAACTCGCGCATGAGGCTGACAAATCTTCTAAGACTAGCGCGGAAGAGGTTAATCCCCGGTCAGCACATAGCAAACTAGCCGCTCACAACAAATTGATCCCAACTGCGGTCGGCGGCGAGCCAGCGATTAACTGTTCACGACGAGTTCGCTCGCGACACACGATGGTCTCCCACACCCTCCATAAGATTGGAGTTCGGATAATGACCGAACGCGGGTATGCGTTCATGGGGCATTTGGATCTGATAAGCGGAGAGGTGGAGTTTACCGTCAATGAGGACTGCTTAGATATCACCATCGGGGAGGCGTCCGGGGTGACTGTGCTGGTGACTCTCAAGCTGTCCGATATCGCCATGGAGACTCTGGGCGCGATCTGTGAGCGGATGCTGCCGGTGGTGAGGAAGCAAGCTGCGTTGATCGAGGCAGGCGAGCCTCGGCCGCTCACCCGGTGGCATAAGGCGATCCTCGGCGAGCCGCTGCCCGCGATAAGGACTGACCATCTGTTCCTGAGCGCCCGCGCCAGCCAGCCACGAGCCCCAGCGAGAGGGAGCGTGGCCAGGACCACGCGGGTAGCGGCAGATCCGCGGCAGGCGTAAGGGGTACGTTTTGCACCACCCCGGACGCGCGCAAGGGAGCCCGCTCATCGTGACCGCCACCACGAACTTCGACTACACCGACGTCCTGCCGCTCGGGCCGGACAACACCACCGAGTACCGGCTGGTGAGTCCGGACGGCGTGCGCGTCGTGGAGGCCGCCGGTCGGCGGTTTCTGGAGATCGATCCGGACGCGCTGACCTTGCTGGCCAAAGAGGCGATCAAAGACATCCAGCACCTGCTGCGTCCCTCCCACCTGGCCCAGCTCCGCGCGATCGTCGACGACCCCGAGGCCAGCGGCAACGACCGGTTCGTGGCCATGGACCTGTTGCGCAACGCCTGCATCGCCGCGGGCGGGGTGCTGCCGATGTGCCAGGACACCGGCACCGCCATCGTCATGGGCAAGCGCACCGAGACCGTGCTCACCGGCGGGGCCGACGAGCGGGCGATCTCGCGGGGGGTGTTCGAGGCCTACCAGGAGCTGAATCTGCGGTACTCGCAGATGGCTCCGGTGACCTTCTGGGACGAGAAGAACACCGGCACGAACCTGCCCGCGCAGATCGACATCCACACCAAGCCGGGCGCCGACCCGAGCTACGAGTTCCTGTTCATGGCCAAGGGCGGCGGCTCGGCGAACAAGACCTTCCTCTACCAGGAGACCAAGGCCGTTCTGAACCCGACGCGGCTGGCGAAGTTCCTTGACGAGAAGCTGCGGAGCCTGGGCACGGCGGCGTGCCCGCCGTACCACCTCGCGATCGTGGTGGGCGGGCTGTCGGCCGAGCAGAACCTCAAGGTCGCCAAGCTCGCCTCCGCGCGCTACCTGGACACCCTGCCCACCGAGGGTTCCGCGCTCGGCCACGCGTTCCGCGACGTCGACCTGGAGCAGCAGGTGCTGGCGATGACCCGCGAGTTCGGCATCGGCGCCCAGTTCGGCGGCAAGTACTTCTGCCACGACGTCCGGGTGATCCGGCTGCCCCGGCACGGCGCGTCCTGCCCGGTCGGGCTCGCGGTGTCCTGCTCGGCCGACCGGCAGGCCAAGGCGAAGATCACCCCGGACGGCGTGTTCCTCGAACAGCTGGAACGCGACCCGGCTCGCTTCCTGCCCGAGATCCACGGCGAAGACCTCTCCGACGAGGTCGTCTCGATCGACCTGACCCGTCCGATGGCCGAGATCCGCGCGACGCTCTCAGCGCTGCCGGTGAAGACCCGCCTGTCTCTGACCGGGCCGCTGGTGGTGGCCCGCGACATCGCGCACGCCAAGATCAAGGAGCGGCTGGACGCTGGCGAGCCGATGCCGGAGTACCTCAAGAACCACCCGGTCTACTACGCCGGTCCGGCGAAGACGCCGGAGGGCTACGCGTCCGGGTCGTTCGGCCCGACGACCGCGGGCCGGATGGACTCCTACGTCGAGCAGTTCCAGGCGGCGGGCGGCTCGATGGTCATGCTGGCCAAGGGAAACCGCTCCAAGCAGGTCACCGACGCCTGCCAGGCGCACGGCGGCTTCTACCTCGGCTCCATCGGCGGCCCGGCCGCGCGGCTCGCGCAGGACTGCATCAAGAAGGTCGAGGTTCTGGAATACCCGGAGCTGGGCATGGAGGCGGTCTGGAAGATCGAGGTCGAGGACTTCCCCGCCTTCGTCGTGGTGGACGACAAGGGCAACGACTTCTTCGCGGGCACATCGGCGCCGACGCTGCAGGTCACTTTCCGCCGGTAGACCGTCGCGAGTGGACAGCGCAAGGGGCCGCGCCTTGACGGGCGCGGCCCCTTGGTGATGTGATCGTCGTGGCGTCGCGTGCGGTGACGGTTTCCGCCGCCGCATGGAGGCGCCGCGACCACTGGGGAATCACATCATGACAATTCAGTTCAACCACACGATAGTTCCGGCCAAGGACAAGCACGCCTCGGCCACATTTCTCACCGAGATCTTCGATTTGCCCGCGCCGGTCCCGGCCGGATTCTTCCTCGCCGTCGCACTCGACAACGGCGTGACGCTCGACTACGCCGAGCCGCCGGTGGACTTCTCCCCGATGCACCTGGCCTTCCTGGTCAGCGAGGAGGAGTTCGACGGCGTCTACGACCGGATCAAGGCCTGGGGCCTGGACCACTGGGCCGATCCCCGGAAAGAGCTGCCCGGCCAGATCAACACCAATGACGGCGGCCGCGGCGTCTATTTCACCGATCCGAATGGCCATTTCCTGGAAGCCATCACGGTGCCCTACGGCGGCTGGCCGAAGACCTGACCGCTAGCCTGACTCCCTAGAGGGTGATCCCGCGGGCCCGCAGCCACGGCACCGGGTCGATCTTGCGGCTGCCGCCCTGCCACACCTCGAAGTGCAGGTGCGGGCCGGTGGACTGGCCGCGGTTGCCGATGGTGGCGATCTGCTGCCCGGCGGCGACGCGGGCGCCCTTGCTGGTGAGGATCTCGTTCATGTGGCCGTAGACGGTCACCGTGCCGTCGTCGTGGCGGATGCGGACCCACAGCCCGAAACCGCTGGCCGGGCCCGCGTCGATCACCACGCCGGAGGTGACGGCCAGGATCGGCGTGCCGATCTTGTTGGCGATGTCGACGCCGTAGTGGGTGCTGCCCCACCGGGCGCCGAAACCGGAGGTGAACCGGCCTTGGGCGGGCTTGAAATAGCCCGAGGCCGCTGGTTTGGCCGCGGCCACGGTGGCCTGCCGCTTCTTGTCCGCGGCGGCCTTCTGGGCCGCGGCCTTGTCCGCCGCCGCCTTCTGCGCGGCGGCCTTCTCGGCTGCCGCCTTCTCCGCCGCCGCCTTCTCGGCTGCCGCCTTGTCCGCGGCGGCCTTCTCCGCGGCAGCCTTCTCGGCCGCGAGCTTGTCCGCGGCGGCCTTCTCGGCGGCGGCCTTGTCCGCCGCGGCTTTCTGCTCCGCGGCGATGACCTGCTGCCGGGCGGCCTCGGCCGCGCGGGCCTGCTCGGCGCGCACGTCGTCGGCCCGCTGGAGCTTCTTGGCCTCGGCGATCGAGTCGCCGAGCGTGGCGCGGGGAGCGATGAGCGACAGGGCGGCCTCGGACTTCGGGGCCGCGGTGAGGGCCATCCGCAGGACGCCCTCGACGCCGTTGTCGGCCTCGGGGACGGCCATGGCGGTCAGGAGCGGGTGGCCGATGGCCACCACGGCGCCCGCGGCCATGACCGAGGCGACCCGGCGCTTGCGCTGGGATCGCGGTTTGCGGTGCCTGCCCCCGACGCCGGTGACCGGCGTCGGGCGGGCTGAGTCGCCCTGGGGTGATGCTGACATGGGGGAATTGCCTTCCGTCTCGGGGAGATCCGGTCGGGCGCCGGGCGGGGGATCCCGGGTGAGCCAGTGCGGGATAAACCTGACTCGTGCCCTCGTAACCGAACCGTGACGTTCGCGGCGAACGCTACCCTCAGCGACGAGGAAGGCAAACCTGATGTGATCTGGGTCAAAAATAGCCGGTCTTTCGGGCGAAGCGCACGGAGATCGACTACAGAGCGTTGCTGACTAGATCGACTCAATGGTCATCCATGGCCCCTCACCGCCGATGACCTGGGCTATTACCATCCGGTATTTCCCCAGCCCGCCCACCCGGCCTCCGCGCCCCTCGCGGCGTCAAGGGCGAACAGAAGCGTGAGGCGGCAGTGATGCAGATCACTGTTTGATTGGTGGCGGACGGGCTGATCAGGGATCTTCGACCAGCACGACCGTGCGCGCGCCCAACTCGACCGCCAGCGGAACCGACACCGGCCGCTGGGTGAGCACCTGCGCGCACACCGGCCCGCCGTCCGGGCCGCCCTGCGGCTGGGCCATCGGGGCGAGCGCGACGGTCACCGACGTGGCGCTCTCCTCGATCACCCGGCCCTCGACCCCGGTGCAGCTGTCGCGGGCGACGCCGAACAGGTGCAGAGACCGGCCGTCCGGGGCGACCCAGACCCGGCGCTCGGCGTAGGTGTCCGGCAGCGCCTTCGCGTCGACCTGCGCGGGCGGCAGCGGGCGGTAGTCGGGGGCGGCCTCGGGCGGGACCGGCGGCCCGCCCGGCAGCGGCTTGCCGGGTGACGACTCGGCGGGCTGGGACTTGGTGGGCTGGGACTCCCCAGGCAGGTCTCGCGGCTCCGGGGAACCAGAGGTGACCGGAGCCGTCCCGGCTGAGGTGGAGCCGAGATCGCCCGGTGTCACCTGGTCGGCGCCCTGACCGCACGCGGCGAGGGCGAGCATGGCCAGGGCCGCGCCTGCCGTCAGCACTGAGGTCCTCATGGTGAGAGGACGGCGTCGAGGCCGTCCAGGTTGCACCCGGCCTCGAACCTGTCCGCCTATCCGACCGGCCCCGGACAGGGCGGCGCCCCGGGCGGTGGAGCACGACCGCCCGGGGCGCTCAGGGAAGGGCCCTCTTATACCTCTTATATGGAGTACAACTCTGAGCCGCGCGTTTGAGGTCTACCTCTAACTAAGAGGTGCGTTGCTCGCTCTTGAGCACGACCGTGCGCTCGCCCAGCGGCTGGTCCACCTCGACGGTCAGCGTCGGGTAGCGCAAGTCCATGGTGCACATCTCCGGGGTCGACGGCGTGGTCTCGACCAGCAGCAGCACGATCCGCCGCGGGGTCTGCTCGGCCACTTCCGCGCTCGCCTTGCCGCAGCCGCCCTCCTGGGCGACGACGCCGACGGCCTTGCCGTCGCCCTCGGTCCACACCGTCTTCGGGTAGCCCTCCGGCAACGCGGTCGCGTCGATCTGCGCAGGCGGCACAGGCTTGTGGTCGCCGGGCGGGGTCCGAGCGGGCTGGCCGTCCGGCGCCTGCCCGGCCGCGGTCGGCGGGGGTTGCGCCGCGGGATTCTGGGGACTGGGGGTCTCCTGGCCTGCGCAGGCGGTCAACACGGCGAGCAGAACGCCTGCGGCAGCGATGGTTCCTCGACGTGTCATGCCCTGGAGACGGACCGCGTGGGCCGGGGGGTTGCACGTCCGGCCGGAAAGTCCGCGCGGGCTCAGACGGCTTCGATCTCGCGGCCCGCGAGCGGCGCTGAGCAGGCCGAGCACAGCAGCAGCACGGAGAACGGGTGGTCGGCGCCGCGGTGGTGGAAGACGAGCGCCGGTCCCTCGGGCGCCAGGAACCAGCGCTGACCCCACTCGATCGCGGACATGACCACCGGGAAGAACGCGCGGCCCTTGTCGGTGAGCCGGTAAGTGGACCGGTCGGACCGGTCGGGGTCGCCGGAGACCTCCAGCACGCCGAGGTCGCGGAAGGTGCGCAGCCGGTCGGCGATCACCGTCGCTGGCGCGCTGAGGCGGCGCTGGAACTCCGAGAACCGGCGCGCGCCCAGGTAGGCCGCGCCCAGCATGGCCGCCGACCAGCGGTTGCCGATCAGCGCCCGGCTCTGCGGGAAGAACCCGGGGCCCAGGCTGGCCGAGCCGCTGGAGCGGCGGCGCATCGTGGTGTTCGGGGCGGTCCGGGGCCACGACCCGCTGGGGCCGAACTCGCCGGTCACCTCCCGTGGCGGCACCGGCCGACCGCACGTGCCGCAGCCCAGCAGCGGCGTGAACAGCTCACCGCAGCCGCGGTGCCGCATCGCGGGCAGCCGCTCGGCCTGCCCGTCGGCCCACTTCGCCTCCCACGCCCAGATGCTGACGATGATCGGCCACAGCGCGGTGCCCCGGCGGCTCAGGTGGTACTCCAGGCCCGCCGGGTCGTCGCCCGGCCCGACCGGGACGAAGATGCCCACCTCGGTCATGCGGCGCAGCCGGGAGGTGAGCACGGCGGTGGAGACGGGCAGCACCGCCTGCCAGTCGTGGACCCGGCGGGTGCCGTTCTGCAGCGCGTGGCGCAGGATGAGCAGCGTCCACTCGTCCGCGGCGACCCCGATGGCGAACGCGATGGCGTTGTCGCCGCCCGCGCCGAGCACGCTCGGCCGGTCGGGCGGGTGCATCATGAGGCGCGCGGCCCGGCCGCGGCGGGGCGGGCGGCGTTCATGTCGGTGGTCATGGTCATCAGGTAACCGTCGTCCTCGCTGCCGAACACCCCGGCGCCGTCGCGGTGGCGCCCGTCACGGCCGGTCAGCAGGTCATGCGTGACGACGCCGTCGAAAAGACACCAGCCTGGCGCGCCGATGGCGGCATGGGTGTGCCGATTCGGGCGACCAGCGAGCCGGGAGTTGATCATAGCGAGTTCCCGCCAAGATCGGCGCGGCCGTTCCTCTGTGGTCGGTCCGAGTGCGCGGGGTCGCTACCGGTTTTGCTGAATCCGTTGCAGCAGAAGGGTTTCGCGTCGCGAAAATCCGGGTGAGGGAGGCGCGGCCGGGGAGCACGCCGCGGTGTGGACCGTGCCGTCACTGGCGAGGACCCCCTTGCTCAGCCGTGCCGGGACCGCCAGGCGCGCCCCCGTGCGACAGCCGGAAATTGAGAGTACAAGTAGCGACCCGGCCAGGCCAGGTCTCGACGGCGCGCGCTCTCCCACAGTGCGGAACCCGGCGGCGTGAACACTCACCGGGGTGCGTCATGCCGATGCGCCATTCCGGCCGAGATGACAAAAAACGAGAAATTCGCGGAAACAGTGACAGCTCAAGTTGCGGGGTCGGACATTAACGCACTACCGTCGAATTAGGTTGATCCGGGGCCTCGGTTCTCCACCTGAAAAGCCGCTTTATCCGCTTCAGTGTCGAGGAGGAAAAAACGAATGGCGACAAGGACAACGGGAAAACGGCTGCCCTATCTCGCTGGCGGCGGCGTCGTCGCGGTGGTCGCGGCATTGTTCGCCCTCATGTTCGGTGTGGGATCGGCCGCGGCCGTGGACAAGGAACTCACCTACAAAGGCGCGTTTCCGCTGATCGGCGAGCAGACCGTGAGCACGGTCGTGCACGTCGACATCCCCGAGAAGGCCACCGCTGGCGAGTCGCTGTCGGTGCCGTTCAGCATTGACGTCGACGCCGGTCAGGCCACCACCCAGGGCCTGCAGCTGGTGGGCGCCAAGAAGCTCTCGGGCGGAATCAAAGCCTCGGTCACCCTGACCATCAGCGATGGCCAGTCGGTCAAGGTCCCGGTCGAGCTCCCCATTCCGGAAACCGCGGTCCCCACTGAGGGCAATCTGAAGTTCACCGCCAAGGGTGAGGTCAAGTTCACCGTTCCGGCAGGCGTGCCTGCTGGTGAGGCCACCACCAAGGTCGACCCAGACGCGGTGACCCACGTGGTGACCGACAGCTCGCTCGGCGAGTTCGACGTGAACCTCTCGCTGGCTCCGCCGGAGCAGGACACGCTCCTGGGCAAGACCCAGGTCGGCTGACCTGGGGTGATCCGCCGGGTGGGACACGCCGTCGTGCCCCACCCGGCGGATCACCGCGTTTTCCGGCCCGCCAAGCGGTGTCAGACGCCGTCGGGGATGGGCCGCAGGCGGCGCGGGCCGCTGTCGTGGCGCGACGGGGGCGGGCCGACCGTGATCCGGCCACCGGTGACGAAGGCGCCCTCGGCGGAAGCCAGGATGGGCGCGACGGCCAGCGACCGCACCTCCGGCACGTCCTCGGCCAACGCGGCCACCCGCAGCACCAACTGCTCCAGGGCGGCCAGGTCCGCCGGTTCGCCCCCGCCGTAGCCGACTAGCAGCGGCGCGGCCTTCGGCGCCCGCACCAGCGACGCGGCGTCGGCGTCGGTGAGCGGGACGGCGCGGTAGGCGCGGTCGCCGAGCAGGTCGCTGATCAGCCCGGACAGGCCGAAGGACACCAGCGTGCCGAACGACGGGTCGTCCTGCAGACCGATCGTGCACGAGTTTCCCTTGGGCGCCATGCGCTGCACGTACACTTCGTCCATTCCGGACACCGCGCGCAGGTCGGCGTAGGCGGCCCGCACCGCGTCCTCGCCCGCCAGGTCGAGGCGCACGCCGATCAGCTCGCTGCGGTGGCGGAACTGCTTGCTCGCGGTCTTCATCGCCACCGGCAGCCCGAGTTCCAGACTCGCCGCGACCGCACTGTCCGAATCGGACACCACCCGGAACGGCATGACGTCGATCCCGTAGCAGGACAGCACGTCCACCACTTGGTCGTCGGTCAGATCGATCTCACCGCGCTCACCACTGTCCTTTTGCGACAATTCGGCTTCACCGAGCGCGGCGGCGACGACCGCGACCGCGCCCGCCCGGTCGAGACCGTCCGGGCGGACGAAGCTGCCCAGCGGCGCCGAGCGCCAGCGGGCGTAGCCGGTGGCCCTGGCCAGGGCCAGCGCGGCCCGCTCCGGGCTCGGATACGACGGAATCGACCCCCGAGTAGGGGCGCCGTCCGGGCCGGTCACCGCCAGCTCGGCCGGAATCCCTTCCGCGGCAAGAAAAGTGGACACGATCGGCTTGGTGTCCGCCTCGGCCAAGTCGGCGGCGGCCTCGCGCAGCGCCCGCGCGTAGGCGGTGCCCGGAATGGCCAGCGGCGGCACGAACACCACGATCAGCGAGTCCACGTCGTCGCGGCGCAGCGCGTCGGCGACGGCGGCGGCGAACAGGTCGGGCCCGGCCTGCGCGCCGACGTCGACCGGCTCGCCCGCGAGCGCGAGCCCCTGGGCCAGCGCGGCGTCCGCGGCGAGCAGCCCGATGGCCGAGGAGTTGCCGACCACCGCGACCCGCTCGCCGGGCGGCAGCGGCTGGTGCGCCAGCAGCAGCGCGGTGTCGAACAGCTGCGCGATCGACTCGACCCGGATGACGCCCGCCTGCTCGAACAGCGCCTGCACACTGGCCTCGTCCACCGCCACCCCGGTCGCGGCGAGCGCGGGCAGCACCGTGTTGCGGCCGGACTTCACCGCCACCACCGGCTTGTTCCGCCCCAGCCGCCGGGCCAGCCGGGCGAACTTGCGCGGGTTGCCGAACGACTCCAGGTACAGCAGCACGACATCGGTGTGCGGGTCGGTCTCCCAGTACTGCAACAGGTCGTTGCCCGAGACGTCGGCGCGGTTGCCCGCCGAGACGAACGTCGAGAGCCCCAGGCCGCGCGCGGCGGCGTCGGCGAGGATCGCGGTGCCCAGCGCGCCGGACTGGCAGAAGAAGCCGGTGCGCCCCGGACCGGGCAGGGTCGGCGCGAGGGTCGCGTTGAGCCGCACCGCCGGGTCGAGGTTCACCACGCCCAACGCGTTCGGCCCGACCACCCGCATTCCGTGCGCGCGGGCCTCGTCCACCAGCCGCCGCTCCGCGCCCCGCCCGTCCGGGCCGGTCTCGCCGAACCCGGAGGTCACGACCATCAGCGTCTTCACGCCCTTGGCCAGGCAGGCGTCCATGACCTCGTCCACGCTCGCCGCGGGCACGGTGACCACGGCCAGGTCGACCGGGTCGGGGATGTCGAGCACCGTGGGGTAGGCCCGCACCCCGCGCACCGACCGGTGCTCGGCGTTGACCGGGAACACCGGCCCGGCGAAGTCGGCGGCGAGCAGGTTCCCCAGCACCGCGTAGCCGATCTTGGTGTGATCGGTGGACGCGCCGATGACCGCGACCGAGCGCGGGTGCAGCAGGTTGTGCACGCTGCGCGCCTCCGCGGCCTGCTCACGCGCCCAGACGACCGCCATCGACGCCTCGGTGGGGTCGATGGCGAACTCCAGGTGCAGCACGCCCTCGTCGAACGCCCGGCTGACCTGGTAACCGGCGTCGCGGAAGACGCGGACCATCTGCGCGTTGTCGGAAAGCACCTCGGCCTCGAACCGGCGCAGGCCGCACTCGCGCGCCGCCGCGGCGAGGTGCTCCAGCAGGATCGAGCCAAGGCCGCGGCCCTGGTGGGCGTCCTCCACGACGAAGGCGACCTCGGCCGAGTCGGACTCGGCCAGCCGCTCGTAGCGGCCGACGGCGACGATGTCGTCGCCGAGCAGCGCGACGAACGCGACCCGGCTGTGGTGGTCGACGGTGCTGAAGCGGCGCAGGTCCTTGTCGGGGATGCGCGGGTACGGGCCGAAGTAGCGCAGGTAGCGGGTGCGCGAGGAAAGCCTGCTGTGGAAGGCGCGCAGCGACTCGCCGTCGCTGGGCACGATCGGCCGCAGGTGGACCGTGCCGCCATCGGCCAGCACGACGTCGGCCTCCCACCGGCGCGGGTAGTCGAACGGGTCGTGGGCGGCCATGTCGTCAGTCTCTCGGATCGTCCGGGTCCAGGCCGTGCAGCGGGAACACCGCGCGCCGCACGTCGCGGATCACGGTGTCCACCGCCTCGTCCAGCCCGCCGCCCCACTGCTCGAACGCGGTGTCGCGCCCGTCGCCCATGGCCACCGGCAACGTCGCGTTCGGCGCGACCGCGCGCACCGACGCGGTCCACTCCGCCGGGACCAGCGTCTCGACCGGGACGTCGCGGTCGAGCACGGTCGCGATTAGGTGCGTCCACGAGCGGGGGACGACGCGCAGCAGCTGGTACCCGCCGCCGCCGGTGGCCAGCCACTTCCCGCCCGCGTACCGGGTCGCGAGGTCGCGCAGCACACGGTAGGTCTCGCGGTGCCCGTCGACCGACAGCGACAGGTCGGCGAGCGGGTCCTCCTCGTGGGTGTCCACCCCGCACTGGGTGACCAGCACCTGCGGCTGGAACGCGGCCAGCAGCGCGGGCACGGTGGCGTGGAACGCGCGCAGCCAGGCGGGGTCGCGGGTGCCCGGCGGCAGCGGGACGTTGACCGACATGCCCTGCGCGCCGCGCCCGCCGAGCTCGGTGACGAACCCGGTGCCCGGCCACAGCGTCGCCGGGTGCTGGTGCAGCGAGACGGTCAGCACCCGGGGGTCGTCGTAGAACGCGGCCTGCACGCCGTCGCCGTGGTGGACGTCGACGTCGAGGTAGGCGACCCGGTCGAACCCGTTGTCCAGCAGCCACGAGATGGCCACCGCGCAGTCGTTGTACACGCAGAACCCGGCCGCGTGGTCCCGCATCGCGTGGTGCAGCCCCCCGGCGATACTCACCGCCCGGTCCACCGCCCCCGACGCGATCTGCCGCGCCGCCGCCAGCGTCCCGCCCACCACCAACGCCGACGCGGCGTGCATCTGGTCGAAGATCGGGTTGTCCGTCGTGCCTAGCCCGTGCCCGACGTCCCAGGACGCCATCGGCGCCTCCCGGACGGCGGCCACGTAGGACACCTCGTGCACCCGCGCCAGGTCGTCGTCGCCCGCCTGCTCGGGCGCCAGCAGATCCACCCCGTCGAGCACGCCCAGCGCCCGCGCCAGGCGCATGGTCAGCTCAAGCCGGATCGGGTTGAACGGATGGTCCCCGCCCAGGTCGTAGCCGAGCAACGCGGAGTCCCACACGACGCTCGCGGTCGCGGCGCGATCACCCATGGCAGCACCCTAGTGGGCCGCCCGCTCCCCCGTCTCGACCGGACGGTCGGGATCGACGCACCAGTGTGACCAAGACCCCGCGTAGAGCGCGGCGGGCCGCTCGGCGGTGGTGACGCCCGCCACCTCCAGCGCCAACACGACCGAAGCGGCGGTGACACCGGAGCCGCAGTAGGCCCCCACCGGCTCCCCCGCCCGCACCCCCAGCCCGGCGAACCGCTCCGCCAGCCGCGCGGGCGGCAGCCAGCGCCCGTCCGCCCCCACATGCCCGGAAAACGGCGCGTTCACCGCCCGGGGAATGTGCCCGGCCCTCGGGTCGATCGGCTCAACGTCACCCCGGTACCGCTCGGGCGCCCGCGCGTCCAGCAACACCCCGACATCGGCCATCGCGGCCGCCCCGTCGGCGTCGAGCACCGGCATGCCTCCCGGCCGCACCACGAAGTCGCCCGGCTCGCCAGCGCCCGCCAGCCCACCGCCACCCGACCCGGCACCACCCGCTTCACCGGGAGCGGGCTCGGCTTCCGGCGCGGCGGTGCTGACTGGGTGACCGTCCGCCACCCAGGCCGCGTACCCGCCGTCGAGCACGGCGACGTCGGGGTGGCCAGCCCAGCGCAGCAGCCACCACGCCCGCGCCGCGACCGAGCCGTTGTCGGCGTCGTAGGCCACGACCGGCCGGTCCGCGCGGACCCCCGCCCGCCGCAGCACCCGCTGGAGGTCGGCCGGGTCGGGCAGCGGGTGCCTGCCGCCCGCCCCCGGCTCACCGGCCAAGTCGGCGTCCAGGTCGAGGAAGACCGCCCCGGGGATGTGCCCGGCCGCGTAATCCGCCCGTCCCGGCGGACCGCCCAGCCGCCACCGCACGTCCAGCACGACCGGCCGCGGGGACCCGTCCGCTAACGCCGCCAACTCCGCCGCCGACACCACAGGCTTGGGAAATACCGTCACCCCGCCATCCTGCCGGACGCGCCTCTGGTCACTCACCGCTACTGGCCCGCTGCTCCGTCCAAGCGAGCGACTACCATACGAGGTGACGAAGGGGAACCGGCGTGAACGATCTCATTGACACCACAGAGATGTACCTCCGCACCATCTACGAACTCGAAGAGGAGGGCGTCGTCCCCCTGCGTGCCCGCATCGCCGAGCGCCTGGGGCAGAGCGGCCCCACGGTGAGCCAGACGGTCGGCCGCATGGAGCGCGACGGCCTGCTCGTCGTCGCGGGCGACCGACACCTGGAGCTGACCGACCACGGCCGGTCCCTGGCCATCGCGGTCATGCGCAAGCACCGCCTCGCCGAGCGCCTGCTGGTCGACGTCATCGGCCTGGAGTGGGAGCACGTGCACAGCGAGGCGTGCCGCTGGGAGCACGTGATGAGCGAGGCCGTGGAGCGCAAGCTGGTCAAGCTCCTGGGCCACCCGACCACCTCGCCGTACGGCAACCCCATCCCCGGCCTCGACAAGCTGGGCGAGGGCGAGCCCGCGCCGCCCGTGGAGGCGGGCCTGGTGCGTGTGGACGAGGTCGCCCGGCGCGGCGGTGGCAAGGTCGAGATCCGCCGCATCGCCGAGCACGTGCAGCTCGACCCGGACCTGATGGCCGACCTCAAGGCCGTCGGCATCCTCCCCGGCAACGTCATCAGCGTCGGCCCGTCCAAGGGCGACGGCAACACGATCGAGATCACCGGCGCGGGCAACACCGCCGAGTTGGCGCCGACGGTCCTGCACGCGGTCCTGGCCCGAGGGCAGTGACGTCGGCCGACCGGGCCGCCAGCCAGTTCCGGAAGCTCCACGGCCGAGTCCCCGATGGGGTGTGGTCCGCCCCTGGACGGGTGAATCTCCTCGGTGAGCACACGGACTACAACGACGGCTTCGTCCTGCCGTTCGCCCTGCCGTTCCGCATCGCCGTGGCCGCGTCGACCCGCGCCGACGGCGTGCTGGCCGTGACGACCATCGGCGACGACGCCACCCCGCAGCACGCCGCGCCAGTGTCGATCGCGGACCTGGCGCCCGGGTCGGTCACCGGCTGGGCCGCGTACCCGGCCGGGGTCGCCTGGGCGCTGCGCGGCCAGGGCTTCACCGGGGGCGCCGATCTGGTGGTCGTGGGCGACGTGCCCGCTGGCGCGGGTCTGTCGTCCTCGCATGCGTTGCAGTGCGCTGTGGCGCTGGCCCTGCTCGGCCTCGCCGGGGTCACCCCCGATGAGGACGGCTCCCCCACGCTCGCCGAGATCGCCCTGTGGGTGCAGCGCTCGGAGAACGACTTCGTCGGCGCCCCCACCGGACTGCTCGACCAGACCGCGTCGCTGTGCTGCGTCGAGTCGCACGCGCTGTTCCTCGACGTCCGCTCCGGCTCCCGTGAGCAGGTGCCCTTCGACGCGGCCGCGGCGGGCCTGGCGGTGATCGTGATCGACACCCGGGCCCGGCACTCGCTGGCGAACTCGGCCTACGGCGACCGCAGGCGCGGCTGCGAGCGGGCCGCGCGGCTGCTCGGCGTGCCCGCGCTGCGCGATGTGCCCCTCGACGGCCTCGCGGCGGCGATGGCGGCGCTTCCGGAAGACCTTCGGCCGCTGGTGCGGCACGTGGTCACCGAGAACGACCGGGTGCTGCGCGGTGTGGCCGCGCTGCGCGCGGGGTCGATCGCGGGAATCGCCGGGCACCTGCGCGCGTCGCACGCCAGCCTGCGCGACGAGTACCGCGTGTCCTGCCTGGAACTCGACGTCGCGGTGGACGCGGCTGTCGACGCGGGCGCGCTGGGTGCCAGGATGACCGGGGGCGGCTTCGGCGGCTCCGCGATCGCGCTGGCGCCCACCGGCCGCAGGGACGAGGTGGGCGCCGCTGTGCTCGCCGCGTACGCGGAACGGTCGCTGACGGCGCCGCGGCTGTTCACGGTCGCGCCGTCCGCGGGCGCGGGCCGCGACCTCTGACGCCTGCACCCCGCGAACCACGACCGCAAGAACCTCAACCACAAGAACCAGGACGAAGGCGAGGACCACGGTGAAGTTGCTCGTGACCGGCGGGGCGGGATATGTCGGCAGCGTCTGCGCGGCGCGGCTGGTCGAGAGCGGCCATGAGGTCGTGGTCGTCGACGACCTGTCCACCGGCCACGCGGACGCGGTGCCGGACGGCGCCCGGTTCGTCCAGGCCGACATCGCCGAGGCCGCTGGCTCGCTGCTCGCCGAGGGCTTCGACGGCGTGCTGCACTTCGCGGCGAAGTCACTGGTGGCCGAGTCCATGCAGGACCCGGCGAAGTACTGGAACGGCAACGTCCTCACCTCCCTGCGGCTGCTCGACGCCATGCGCGACAACGGAACCCCGCGCCTGGTGTTCTCCTCCACGGCGGCCACCTATGGCGAGCCGGAGCAGGTGCCGATCCTCGAATCGGCCCCCACCCGCCCCACCAACACCTACGGCGCCACCAAACTCGCCATCGATCACGCGATCACCTCCTATGCCAAGGCCCACGGCCTCGCCGCGGTCAGCCTGCGGTACTTCAACGTGGCGGGCGCCTACGGCCGCTTCGGCGAGCGGCACACCACCGAGACCCACCTGATCCCGATCGTGCTGCAGGTGGCCCTCGGCATCCGCCCCGCCATCTCCATCTACGGCGACGACTACCCGACCGCGGACGGCACCTGCGTCCGCGACTACATCCACGTCGCGGACCTCGCCGAGGCCCACCTGCTGGCGCTGGCCCACACCGCCAAGGGCGAGCACCAGATCTACAACCTGGGCACGGGCACCGGCTTCTCCAACCGCGAGGTCGTCCAGACCTGCCGTGAGGTCACCGGCCACCCCATCCCCGCCGAGTTCGCCGCCCGCCGCCCCGGCGACCCGGCGGTCCTGGTCGCCTCCGCCGACGCCGCCGCGGAACACCTCGGCTGGAAGCCAAAGCGCGCCGACCTCCACACGATCATCAGCGACGCCTGGGAGTTCACCCGCGCCCGAGCCTGACGCCACCGCTTTCGCCGTGGCTCCTGCCAAGGAACCGTGGTCGCCGGTCTGTCCCGACTCCGACCGGCGACCACCCACGGCGACCGGCCGGTGATTCCCTCCGGCAAGCACCCGCCCGACGCACCCTCGCCCACCAACGAACATCCCGGCGGCGCCCGCGCCAAGGCCCCCGGTCAGACCGTGTGGACCAGCCGCTCGTGCCGGTCGCGGGCGACGCCCGTGTCCAGCGGTGGACGCCGGACCTGGCACCGCCAGCGGCCTTGGCGTGGCGGTCGTCCACCATGCACAGCAAGTCAGCCCCGCCCTGCCGGTCGACTCAGCGGGGATGATGGCGGCGACGGTGCTGGTGGCCTGGTGTCGGAGGGCGAGTTTGTCGTGGCGGTGGCCCTGCCCGGTGTTGTGTGAGCAGGGTGATGCCCGTGGCGTTGCTCGTAGGTCCGCCGGTGGGTGGCGGTCCACCGTGCGAGCTTGTGGCCTCGCGGTGGCGGTGTGGGCACGGGCTGGTCGATGGTGGGCTTGATCTTGGGTCGACGTAGGCAGGCGCGGTTGCCCTTCGAGCCGCGTGCCTTGTCCACGAGAACCCGGTCCCTGGTGCGTGGCCAGCCACCGCCAGCCGCCCGGAGCGTCGAGCGGTTCGGCCACCTAGTCGGGCGCGCGGGTTCGGGCGCGGGCGGTCTGCATGATGATGTGGCGGAGTTCGGCGGGCGGAATGGCGTGGTCGATCGACGCGCGCAGCAGCGCGGCGAGGGTGTGGGCGGGATCCGCGTCGATCGCGATGTCGAGGGCCATGCCTGCCAAGGCACCGTCGCCGCGAAGGTAAGCGCTGACCGCGAGCAGACAAGCGGGTTCGGCGCGTTCCGGGGCGGGTATGGCCCGGACCAGGCGGGTCCAGAGCCGATCGGCCGTGCGGGCACGGTCGGACAGGACGATGGTGAGGCACGCGTCGCGGATGTCGTGGTGGCTCAGGGCCACCGCGAGCGCGGCGAGCTGGTCGTCGTCCAAGTCCGGATCGGCGGCGGGGTTGGTGATCACTAGGCCGTCGTGCGCGCGGTGGGCGACGGAGCCGGAACCCGAAGCGGGTGATTCCCCAGCGGAGTCCGGGGGCCAAGCCGGGTGGAACGCGGCGAGGGTGGACTCGACCAGGGCCAGGTCGCGGGCGAAGGCGGTGGGGGCTTCCTCGGCCGCGGCGAGTTCCCGGTCCACGATGGCGTCGATGAGGGCGGAGCGGCGGTTCAGGTCGGCCTCGGGGTCGGGAGCCAGCGTGTCGGCCAAGGCTTCGCGGGTCGGGTAGGTGACTACCCCCGCGACGGCCAGGAAAGCCGCGATGGGGGCGGCCTCCGGGTCGGCGACGGCGCCCGAGCAGCGCGGATGGGTGTAGCAGTGCCAGGGTTCGCCCTTCGCCGACGCGGGCGTCCACAGGGCGTGGACGACCGAGACGCCCTTGGTCGCGAAGGCCGCTGTCACCGCGTCGACCATGTGTCTTAGGGGTGGAAAGGATTGGCCCGGTGGCGCGTCCGTGTCCCCGCCGACGATCACGACGAACACCGAGCGGGTCCCGTGGTCGGTGACGACCGAGGTCAGGCGCTCGGCCAGGGCTGTGGTGTCGGCGTCGGCCGGGAGGTCGGCGCGGATGATCGGGCCCAGGCGCGCGCCGTCTTCTTCGACCAGCGTCACCACGATGAGGGAGTCGGCCGGGTGGAAGCCCAGCAGGTGCGGGAGGGCGGCGATGAGGTCGCCGCCGTCTTCGAGAGTGAGGCTGGTGGTCAGTGGAGTAGTCATGAGTCCACTGTGCACAGGGCGGCGGGCCGGGGAAAGGTCTTCTCGTCCCCTGTGGATAGATCCGCCCACTGTGGACAAACCGGCCCGACAGCGCGAAAAACTGTCGGGCCAGTGCGCTAGGTTGGGCGGCTCAGCCGCAATGCTCGAACGGGCTGGTGTAGCTAGCCGAGCCCACCGAGCCGCCCCACTTGACGCACAGGTTCGCGGCGGACTTGATCACCGGTCCGGCGTAGTAGGCGAACGATCCCGAGTCGGTCGTCCGGGTGCCGCCTTGGACCTCCAGGAACGCCGAGACCGAGGACGCCGTCCCGATGGAGACGGACTTGATCGTGGTGACGCAGTTGCGGCCGGTCGCGCTGTCGTAGAGCAGGTAAGTGCGGCCAGCGGTGCTCAGCGCCGCCAAGTCGATCACGCTGAACGCGCTGCCGCAGACCTCTTGAGGCGTGTACGGATTGGCGCTGCCCGAACAACTGTTGCGGCTGGTGTAGCTCTTGGTGCCCCAGTACAGCGCCTGCACGCCGTTGAACACGGCCTTCTGCGTGACGCCGTTGAGGTTTTCCTCGAAGTGCAGGTGCGGGCCGCTGGAGCCGCCGGTGGTGCCGACGTTGCCGATCAACTGGCCCTGCGCCACGGTCTGCCCCACCGTCACCCGTTGGGCGGAAAGGTGCGCGTACCGGGTCCGCCAGCCGGAGCCGTGGTCGATCTCGATCCACCGGCCGTAGCTGACGCTGCCCTCGTTGTCGACGCGGGAGACCCGGCCGGCCGCCGAGGCGACCACGGGGTCGCCGTCGTCGTTGGCGCGGTTGAAGTCGACCGCGTTCGCCGGGCTGTGGTTGGTGCGGGTCTGCCCGTCCCACACCTGCCCGCAGGGAAACGGCAGTTGGAACGCGGGCGCCGCCGCGGCCACTCCCCCGCCGAGCACGAGGAAACCCGCCACGACCGCCGTTGTGCCTGCCAGCGACAAGAGGGTCCGGAATCTGCGCATCTGCCACCTCCGCGAACGTCGGAAACACCAGTGATCCGACCACGGAAAACCGAGGAGTGAAAGGCTTCCGAACCCCTAGAGAAGTGAACAGATCCGCAACTGCGAGTGATCGTTAAACGCGGACAGCGCGGTCGTCAGGAATCCACCTTGTCCACTGTGGACGCCTCAATCATGTCTAACGCCAAGCGGTAAGCCTCCGGCAAAGAGGTGCCCCGGTAGTCGGTGGCGGCGAGGGCGAGCAGCCGGTCGGTGGCGTTGACGGCCACCGTGTGCCGCAGCGTCTGGAACAGCGGGATATCGCTGCCGGAGTCGCCGAACGCCACGGTGTCCGCGTAGTCGAACCCGTGCTCGCGGCACAGCCGCTCGGCGATGCGCGGCTTGGACTCCGGGGTGAGCACGTCCTCGTCGGCGACGGCCGCTTCCAGCGACAACGGGTAGGGGGTGGCGAAGATGTGGTCGAACTCGTGCTCGGCGAAGAGGTTCGCGAAGAGGTCCTGGGACATGGTGATCAGGCACGACACACCGCCGCCCGCGCGGATGTCGTGCACGACCTCGCGGATCCCGGCCAGCTTCGCGCACGAGTCGTACGCCTGCCGGAAAACCGACTCGGGCACCGGGCCCCACAGCCGCCGCACCTCCCGGGCGAACTCCAGAGTGCTGATCTCCTCGACCGCGAACCGTTCCTCCAGCGCGGTCAGCTCGTCGACCGTGCCCAGCACCTCCGCGACGGCGAGCAGGCCGGAGGTCTCCGGCAGCAACGTGCCGTCCATGTCGAAGACGAACAACCGTCGCCGCACATCGGACATCGCACACCTCCGCCGTCGATCGTAGGCGCGGACGGTGTCCCTTGACGGGTTGTTTACCCCTCAGCCAAACTCCCCTGCGTGTCCGTGATCCTCGGCTGGCTGGTGCCGCTGCCCCTGTACGGGGAGGACCACGAGCGCGGCGACCTCGCCTGGTGACCACGCGGCCTGTCCGCACCCGTCACCACACCCGAGAGGTCTGTTCATGCGCTCCTTCGTTAGTGCCCTGCCCAAAGTCGAACTGCACCTGCACCTGGTGGGCGCCGCGTCCCTCGACACGGTCCTGGAACTGGCCCGCCGCCACCCCGAGCACGGCGTGCCGACCGACCGCGCCGAACTCGCCCGGTTCTACGAGTTCACCGATTTCACCCACTTCATCACTGTCTACGGCTCGGTAGCGGGGCTGGTGAAGACCGGCGCCGACGTGACAACGCTGGTCTTGGGTATCGCGGCTGACTTGGCCGCGGTAAACGCGCGCTACGCCGAGGTGACCGTCACCCCTCTCGGCCACTTGGTCACCGGAATCGATCCGGCTGAACTCGCCGAAGCCCTCACCGTGGGGCGTAAGAGGGCGCTGTCAGAGCACGGCGTCTCGCTTGCCTGGGTCTACGACATCCCGGGCGGCCTGGAGACCGACGGCCAGGAAACGATCACCTGGGTGCTGCGGCACGCCCCCGAGGGCAGCGTCGGGTTCGGCGTCGGCGGGCTGGAGGTGGGCGTGCCGAGGGCGCGGTTCCGCCGGTCGTTCGAGCTGGCCGCCGCGGCGGGCCTGCACCTGGTGCCGCACGCGGGCGAGACGGTCGGCCCGGCGGAGATCTGGTCGGCGCTGCGGGACCTGCGCGCGGAGCGGATCGGCCACGGCGTCAGCGCGGTCACCGACCCGGCGCTGCTGCGCCACCTCGCCGAGCACGGCATCCCGCTGGAGGTCTGCCCGACGTCGAACCTGCGCACCCGGGCCGTGCCGGACCTGGCCGACCACCCGTTGCCGCGCCTGCTGGCGGCGGGGGTGCCGGTCACGCTGGCGACCGACGACCCCGGCATGTTCCACACCGACCTCAACCGCGAGTACCTGCTCTGCCATGAGCTGTTCGGGCTCACCCGGGCGGAACTGGCCGAAATCGCCCGAACGGGGGTGCGGGCGGCGTTCTGCGCGCCGGAGGTGAAGGCCGGGCTGCTGGCCGAAATCGACGCCGTGGCGCGTGGCGGTGAGTAGCCTCGCGGCGTGACCAGTCGTGTGGACGCCCCGATCGTCGCCGTGACCGTCTATCCCGGGCAGGCCCGGGTCACCCGGCGCGGCGCGCTGCGGGTGGCCGCTGGCGAGCAGCGGGTCGTGGTCGGCGGGCTCCCGGTGAACCTGCGCGCCGACTCGGTGCGGGTGAGCGGTCGGGGCCCGGCCACCGTCCTGGGCGTGGATGTCGCGCCCGAGCGCAACCCGCGCACGCCGGACGCCGCGCTGGCGGGCCTGGCCGAGCGACGGGACGCGCTACGCGCCGAACTCGACGCGCTTACCGACCGGCAGACAGTGCTAGAGGCGCGCGCCGAGCTGATCACGGCCCTGGCCCGCCGGTCGGGCGGCGCTTTCGCCCAGGCGCTGGCCAAGGGCGAGGCCGACCCGGCGCGGGTGGCCGGGGTGGGCGACGCGCTAGCGGGCCAGCTCGCCGATGTGCTCACCGAACGCCGTGTGCTGGCCGAGGCGCGTCTACGGACGCAGGAGGAGCACGACGAGGCGCAGCGGCGCGTGGACGACCGCGACGGCGGCCCGCCCGACCGCACCGCGATCACCGCCGAGCTGGCGGTCTCCGAGCCGGGCGAGGTCGAGCTGGAGGTGTCCTACCTGGTCGACGCGGCGAGCTGGGAGTCGCGCTACGACGTGCGGCTTACCGGCGCCGCGTTAACGCTTACCTGGTACGGCCTGGTCACGCAGCACAGCGGCGAAGACTGGCCCGAGTGCGACCTGCGCCTGTCGACCGCCCGTCCGGCGACCAGCGTCGACGTGCCGGAGCTGAGCCCCTGGTACCTCGACGTCCGCGGGCCGCGCCCGCCCATGCCCAGCGGCGGATACGGCGGCGCGCCCGACCTGGCCCGGGCCGCCGCGCCCGCCGCCTACGCCGCGGCGGCCCCGATGACCGAGTCGTCCGCCATGGTCGAGCACGGGGTGGCCGCGGCGACCTACCGGCCCGCGCGGCCCGTCGCCGTGCCCGCGGACGGGACCTCGCACCGCACGACCGTCACCGTGGTCGAGCTGCCCGCCGAAGTCGACCACGTGACCGTGCCGCTGCGCGGGCCGGAGGCGTACCTGCGGGCCACCGTGGTCAACACCTCCGAGCACACGCTGCGGCCCGGTCGGGCGTCGATCTTCCACGACAGCGAGTTCGTCGGCGTGACCGAGCTGGCGGCCTGGGCGCCGGGCGAGGAGGTCGAGCTGACGCTGGGCATCGATGACCGGGTCCGAGTGGAGCGCGAGCTGGTGCGGCGTTCGGCGGGCAAGGCCGTGCTCGGCGGCACCCGCCGCCAAGAGGCGAGCTACCGGATCAAGATAGGCAACTTCGGCCCGCGCGCGGCCAAGATCACGGTGGTGGACCAGGTCCCGGTCTCGCGCAGCGAGTCGGTGGTGGTCCGCGATGTCAGCCTGTCCCCGGAGCCCGCCGAGCGCACCGACCTGGGCGAGGTGACCTGGAAGCTGGACGTGCCCGCCGGTCAGACGACGGAGATCCAGTTCGGATTCCGGGTGGATATCGCCAAGGGCGCGGAGCTGTCCGGCTGGCGTGAGTGACTCACAGTCGCAGGTAGCGCAGCACCGCAAGGACACGCCGGTGGTCGCCCTGCGACGGCGGTAGACCGAGTTTGGCGAAGACGTTGGTGACGTGCTTCTCGACCGACCCCAGACTCAGCGACAGCGCGGTGGCGATACCGCTGTTGGACCGACCTTGCGCCATGAGGTCCAAGACTTCGCGTTCGCGAGACGTGAGCGTGGTGAGCGCGTCCGACCGCCTGCCGAACAGCTGGGTGACGACTTCGGGGTCCAGCACGGTCTCCCCTGCCGCGACGCGGGTAAGCGCGGCCACGAAGTCGCCGACGTCGGCGACGCGGTCCTTGAGCAGGTAGCCGACACCCTCGGGCCGCTCGGCCAGCAGGTCGGCGGCGTGGCTGGTCTCCACGTACTGGGAGAACAGCAGGATCGGGCGGGACGGGTCCGCGCGCCGCAGCGCCACGGCGGCGCGCAGGCCCTCGTCGGTGTGCGTCGGCGGCATCCGGACGTCCACGACGGACACGTCCGGCGCGTGCTCGGCGACCGCGGCGGTGAGCGCTTCGGCGGCGCCGACGGCGGCGACGACCTCGTGCCCGCGCAGGGTCAGCAGCTCCACGAGCCCGTCGCGCAGCAGCACGGAGTCCTCGGCGATCACGATCCTCATGCGCTGGTCCTCGGCAGGTCGACGCGGATCTCGGTGGGGCCGCCCACTGGGCTGGTGATGGCCAGCCGCCCGTCCACGGTGCGGACCCGCTCGGCCAGCCCCGCCAGGCCGGTGCCCGCGCCGATGGCCGCCCCGCCGGAGCCGTTGTCGCGCACCAACAACCGCAGACCGTCGCCGTCCGCGTGGACCGACACCGCCGCCCGGGTCGCACCGCTGTGCTTGGCGGCGTTGGTGAGCAGTTCGGCGGCGCAGAAGTACGCGATGGACTCGATGGCCGGGCTCGGCCGCTCCGCGATGTCGACGGTGAGGTCGACCGGGAGGGCGGATCGCGCGGTCAGGGTGGTCAGCGCGGGGCCGAGGCCGCTGTCGAGCGCGGGCGGGTGGATGCCCCTGGCCAGGTCGCGCAGCTCGACCAGGGCGTCCTTGGCGGTGGTGTGCGCCGAGGTGACCAGGGCGCGCAGGGTCTCGGTGTCGCCGCTGTCGATCGATTCCTTGGCGATGCCCAGCTTCATAGCGAGCGCGACCAGTTGGGCCTGCGCGCCGTCGTGCAGGTCGCGCTCGATCCGGCGCAGGCGCGCGGCCGAGTCCTCGACGGCGCTGGCCCGGGTCAGCTCTAGGTCGCGCACCCGGTCGGCCAGCGGCGGGCTGGTCAGCAGCGCGGTCATGAGCAGCCGGTCGAGGACGAGGGGGCCGCGCACCAGCCAGGGGGCGGCGAGCAGGAGCGCGACGCCGATCAGCCACCGCACGGCGGCCCACCCGTCGAAGGCGACCTCGGCGGGAAGGTCGAACACGGGCAGTCGCTCGGTGAACAGCGCCGCCCACACCGGCAGGGTCACCAGCGCCACCGCGTAGCCCCAGACGAAGACCGCCACGGCGGCGGTGAACACGGCCAACGGCAGTCGGATCACCCGGTAGAGGACCGCGCGCCAGCCGGGGCCGTCGCGCAGCGCGTCGCCGAGCCAGCCGAAGAAGCCGTCCCGGGGCGCGAACCGCGGCGGTGGTCGCAGCCGGGTGCCGAGAAGCGCGTTGGCGAGACCGCGATCGATCGCCCCGGACGCCCTGGCCGCCATGACGCCGAGGGCCAGCAGCGGCAGGCCGATGAAGGTCACCGACAGCGCCGTGCCCGCGACGAGCGCCACCAGGGTCAGCGCGAATCCGGCGAGCGCGAGCGGCAGCCCGACCAGCGCGTACGCCAGTTCCCCCATGGCTTGCCGGGTGAACGGGGCGCGGATGATGTGCATGCGGTTAGCTTGCCCACCGCCGGTGGGCGGGACTATCCGGTGGGCCGCCGTCTCCATCTCGGGTTATCCCCCGCTACGGGGCGAACGCTTCCAGGGCGTCTTCGGCGCGGCGCATCGATTCGGCCGGGTCGGCGTCCGGCGTGCCGATCTCCGGGTCGAAGTTGAGGTCGACGAACAGCTCGGTGACGCCCTGCTCGGCCAAGGCCGCGAAGTCGGCGCGGATCTGCTCGGGCGTGCCGGTCAACGGCTGCCGGTTCGCGCGCGCGGACCGCACGCGCACCGCGCCCCGGCAGACCATGCGCAGCGCGGCCGGATCGCGACCCGCCTCCTCCGCCGCCGCGCGGATGAGGCGCACGGACTTACCGATGGCGGACAGCTCTGCCCGGCTGCTGCTCACCCACCCGTCGGCAAGGCGTCCTGCCCGTCGCAGAGCGGGTTCGGCGCCCGCGCCGACGAGGATCGGCGGCCCGCCCGCCTGGACCGGCTTGGGGTCCAGGCGGGTCGGCGGGACGCGGTAGAACTCGCCGTCGTGGTCGACCACGTCGTCGGTCCAGAAGCGGCGCAGCAGGGGAAGGTACTCCTCCGCGCGCTTACCGCGATCCCTCTTATCCGCGCCAACGGCGGTGTACTCCTCATCGGACCAGCCGATGCCCAGGCCCGCGTCCAGCCTGCCGCCAGACAGCAGGTCCACGGTGGCGAGTTGCTTGGCGAGCAGCGGCGGCGCGAAGAACGGCAGGTTCAGCACCGCGACGCCGATCCGGATCCGGCTGGTGCGCGCGGCGAGGAAGCCCAGCGTGGCGACCGGGTCGAGCACGGCGCGGTACGCCTCGCCCCAGCTCGCGTCCGGCGGCGACAGCAGCCGCTGGAACGTCCACAGCGAGTGGTAGCCCAGCGCCTCCGCCCTGGCCGCGACCCGGACCAGGTTGTCGACTGTGGCCCACGATCCGGACACGGGAGCGGCGAAACCGAGCTGCACGGCCGCCACGCTAACCCACGGACGGACCGCTCGCCCCGGGATCACCCGATGGCAGACTGGCCGCATGACCGACGCCGCTGCCCTCGACCCGTATCTCTGGCTGGAAGACGTCACCGGAGACGACGCCCTCGACTGGGTCCGGGCCCGCAACGCGGAGACCGCGGCCGAGCTGACCAGCGGTGCGCGGTTCGACACGATCCGGACCCGCCTGCGCGAGGTGCTCGACGCCGACGACCGCATCCCCTACCCGCGGCGGCGCGGGGAGTTCCTCTACAACTTCTGGCAGGACGCGGCCCACCCGCGCGGCCTGTGGCGGCGCACGACCCTGGCCGAGTACCGCACCGGCGCTCCGGACTGGACTGTCCTGCTCGACGTGGACGCGCTGGCCGAGCGGGAGGACGAGAACTGGGTCTGGAAGGGCGCCGCGGTGCTCAAGCCGGACTACCACCTGGCGTTGGTCGAGCTGTCGCGCGGCGGCGCGGACGCGACGGTGGTCCGCGAGTTCGACCTGCGCACCGGCGAGTTCGTCGCCGACGGGTTCGTCCTGCCGGAGGCCAAGACCCGGGTCAACTGGATCGACGCCGACCAGGTGTATGTCGGCACCGACTTCGGCGAAGGCTCGCTGACCACGTCCGGCTATCCGCGCGTCGTCAAGCAGTGGCGGCGGGGAACGCCGCTGTCCGAGGCCGAGGTGGTCTTCGAGGGCAAGCCCGAAGACGTCAGCGTCTACGCCTACCACGACTTCACCCCGGGCTTCGAGCGCGACTTCGTCGGCCGCTTCCCGGACTTCTTCAGCTCCGAAGTGTTCCTCCGCACCCCTTCGGGCGACCTCGTCCGGGTCGACGTGCCCGACGACGCGACGGCCGAGATCCACCGCGAGTGGCTGCTGGTCAGCCTCCGGTCGGACTGGACGGTCGAGGAGTCCACGTTCCGGTCGGGGTCGCTGCTGGCGACCCGCTTCGACGACTTCCTCGCGGGCGGGCGGGACCTGGTCGCGCTGTTCGAGCCGGACGAGCGCACCTCGCTCAGCGGGTACTCCTGGACCCGCAACCACCTGCTGCTCAACGAGCTGTCCGACGTCAAGACCCGGCTGGCGGTCCTGACGCCCGGCCCCGGCGGCTGGACGCGCGGCGAGCTGCCCGGCGCCCCCGAGGTCGGCTCGGCCGACGTGATCGACACCGACCCGGACCACAGCGACGAGTACCTGCTCAACGTCAGCGGCTACCTCCAGCCCTCGACCCTCTTGCGTGGAGAGGTCGGCGGAGAGCTGGAAGTGCTGCGGCAGGCTCCCGCGTTCTTCGACGCCGAGGGCATGACCGTCGAGCAGCACTTCGCGGTGTCCGACGACGGCACCCGGGTGCCCTACTTCGTGGTCTCGGGCCCGGACACCAGCGGCCCGACCCTGCTCTACGGCTACGGCGGGTTCGAGGTCTCCCTCACCCCCGGTTACAGCGGCGGGCTCGGCCGGGGCTGGCTGGAGCACGGCGGCACCTACGTGGTCGCCAACATCCGCGGCGGCGGCGAGTACGGCCCGGCCTGGCACCGGGCGGCGCTGCGGGAGAACCGGCCGCGCGCCTACGAGGACTTCGCCGCGGTGGCCCGCGACCTAGTCGCCCGCGGGATCACCACGCCCGAGCGGCTGGGCGCGCAGGGCGGCAGCAACGGCGGCCTGCTCGCGGGCGTGATGCTGACCCGCTACCCGGAGCTGTTCGGCGCGGTGGTGAGCCAGGTGCCGCTGTTGGACCTGCGCCGCTACCACCTGTTGCTCGCGGGCGCGTCCTGGATGGCCGAGTGGGGCAACCCGGACGACCCCGCGGACTGGTCTTATCTCAAGGAGTTCTCCCCGTACCACAACGTCAGCGACACGGCGAAGTACCCGCCGGTGTTCTTCGTGACGTCCACCCGCGACGACCGGGTGCATCCGGGCCACGCGCGCAAGATGGCGGCCAAGATGATCGATCTCGGGTTCGCGCCCCGGTACTACGAGAACATCGAAGGCGGGCACGGGGCGGCGGCGGACAACGCGCAGCGGGCGTACATGTCGGCGATCGTCTACGAGTTCCTCTTGCGCACTCTCGGCTGACGGCGGATAGCCGGTCGGTAGTGTCTACGCGGTGTTGGCGCTGCACTGTCTGGTCACTGCCGCCGGAGAGTTAGCGCTCTGGGCGGAGGACTCCGACCTGCCCACCCGCCGTGCGGGACGCGCGAGCCGCGCCGTCGAAGGGCACCCGTTCGCCGTGCCCGCGCGGGTGCTGGCCGAGCGGGTCGCCGTGGCGGGCGCGGCGGACGAGTCCCGGGTGCTGCTGCCCTCGCGGCCGTCCGCGCCGGTCGCCTCACCCGAGCTGGTGCGCGACCCGCTGACCGCCCCGGCGCCCCCGCGCGGCGCGGTGGCGCTGCGGCCGTGGCGGGTGCCGACCGTGCGGCTGGCGCCCGCGGTGTTCACCGCGAGCCGGATGGCCGAGCGGGACGACGTGCGGGCGGGCGCGAGCGTGCGGTTCCTGTCCCAGGTGGCCGCCTTCGCCGAGGACCTGGTCACGCGGGGCCGGGTGCTGCCCTCGATCGTGAGCGAGAGCGGCGGACCGGCCGCGCGCTGGCGGCCCACGCTGTCCGGGGTCGACTCGGCCCGGTACGCCCGGCTGCGCGACGCGCTGCCGCCGGTGCTGCGGGCGGTGCAGGTCGACCCTGAACTGCTCGACGGCAGGTCTGCCGACGACGTCTTGCGACCCGTGCTCGACGCGTTCGTCGACGCGGCCGCCCGTGCGCGGCTGACCGGTGTCCGGCTCGCCCCGCCCGGCCGGTCCGCCGCGGCGGAGGCGGCGGCGAGCGCGCTACTACGAGGTTTGGTCGGCGACGCTCCCCGGCTCGCCGTGCCGCCGGAGCGGACCGCGCGGCTGGCGGGCGCGGTGGACACCTGGCGGTCCGGGGCGGAGCGCGACGAACCGGTGCGGACGTGCTTCCGGCTGCGCTCGCCGGACCAGGCCGAGGACCACCGGTCGGACGACTGGACGCTGGAGTTCCTGCTCCAGGCCGCAGACGACCCGAGTGTGCTGGTGTCGGCCGCGCAGGTGTGGAGCGGCGACCGCGACCAGGTGCTGCGGCGCTGGGTCACCCGGCCGCAGGAGCTGCTGCTGGCCGACCTCGGCCGCGCGTGCCGCGTCTACCCGGACCTCGACGCCGCCCTGCGCGAAGCGCACCCGGCCGGGCTGCGGCTGGACACCGCGGGCGCGCACCGGTTCCTCTCCCGCGCGGCCGCGCTGGACCAGGCCGGGTTCGGGGTGCTGCTGCCGTCGTGGTGGCAGGCGTCGTCGCGAGTGGGGTTGAAGCTGAGCACCACGAGCCGGGGAACGGCGGGGACGGTCGCCCGCGACAGCGTTCTCGGCAAGGACGAGCTGGTCGACTACCGGTGGGATCTCGCGCTGGGCGACCTCACGCTCACCGAGAACGAACTGCGGGAGCTCGCGGCGGCGAAGGCGCCGCTGGTGCGGATGCGCGGGCAGTGGGTGCACGTCGACCAGCGTCAGCTCGCGGCGGGCCTGGCGTTCCTCGAACGCGCCGGGAACGGGCGGATGTCGGTCGGCGAGGTGCTGGAGCTGGCCGGGATGCCCGCCGATGACAACGGGTTCCCCCTGCCGGTGGTCGACATCGGCGGCACGGGCTGGCTGGCCGACCTGCTCGGCGGCGCGGTCGAGGCGACTCTGGAGCCGGTCGACACCCCCGAGGGCTTCACCGCCGACCTGCGCCCTTACCAGCGTCGCGGTCTGGCCTGGCTGGTCTTCCTGGACCGGCTCGGCCTCGGGGCGTGCCTGGCCGACGACATGGGGCTGGGCAAGACCGTCCAACTGCTCGCGTTGGAGGCGCTGGCCCGGTCGGACACCGAGCGCCCACCGACGCTGCTGATCTGCCCCATGTCGGTGGTGGGCAACTGGCAGCGGGAGGCGGAGCGGTTCACCCCCGGGCTGCGGGTGCACGTTCACCACGGCGCGGACCGGCTTACCGGCCCGCGGTTGGCCAAGGCCGTGTCCGGCGTGGACCTGGTGATCACCACGTACGCGTTGGCCGCCCGCGACGCGGCGGCTTTGGGCACGCTGACCTGGGATCGGATCGTGCTGGACGAGGCGCAGAACATCAAGAACAGCGCGGCCCGGCAGTCGCAGGCCGTGCGGTCGCTGCGCGCCCGACACCGCGTCGCGCTTACCGGAACCCCGGTAGAGAACCGGCTCGCCGAACTGTGGTCGATCATGGACTTCGCGAATCCTGGCCTGCTCGGCCCGCTGGCCAAGTTCCGCGCGCGGTTCGCGGTGCCGGTGGAGCGCCACAACGACGAAGACGCCGCCGCACGGCTGCGCCGGATTACCGGGCCGTTTGTGCTGCGCAGGGTCAAGACCGATCCGGCGATCATCGACGACCTGCCGGACAAGCTGGAGATGAAGCAGCTCTGCAACCTCACCGCCGAACAGGCGTCGCTCTACCGCGCGGTGGTGGACGACATGCTCGCCAAGATCGATGAGAGTGAGGGCGTGCGACGCAAGGGCTTGGTGCTCGCCACCATGACCAAGCTCAAGCAGGTCTGCAACCACCCGGCGCAGTTCCTCGGCGACGGCTCCCGGATCGCGGGCCGCTCCGGCAAGCTCGCCCGGCTGGAGGACACGCTGGAGGAGGTGCTGGCCGACGGCGACCGCGCGCTGTGCTTCACCCAGTTCGCGGCGTTCGGCGGCATGCTGGTGCCCTATCTCGCCGCCCGGTTCGACACCGAGGTCGCTTTCCTGCACGGCGGTACCCCGAAGCGGCAGCGCGACGCGCTGGTGGAGCGGTTCCAGTCCGGCGCGGGGCCGTCGATCTTCCTGCTGTCGCTCAAGGCTGGCGGCACCGGCCTGACGCTGACCGCGGCCAACCACGTCATCCACCTGGACCGGTGGTGGAACCCGGCGGTCGAGGACCAGGCGACCGACCGCGCGTTCCGGATCGGGCAGCGCCGGGACGTGCAGGTGCGCAAGTTCGTCTGCGTCGGCACCCTGGAAGAGCGCATCGACAAGATGATCGAGCAGAAGAAGGCGCTCGCGCAGTTGGTCGTCGGCGCGGGCGAGAACTGGCTTACCGAGCTGTCGACAGCCGAGCTACGGGAACTGGTAACGCTGTCCTCGGAGGCTGTCGGTGAGTGAGTGGTGGCGCGAGAAGTCGACCAGGCCGATTCGGGTCGAGGGCGGGCTGCGGGCGCGGAGCCAGCGCGGCGACATCGCGCGGACGTGGTGGTCGCGGCGGTTCCTCGACGTGCTGGAGTCCCTGGGCATGGGCGGGCGGCTGGAGCGCGGCAAGCGCTACGCGCGGGCCGGGCAGGTGCTGAGCCTGTCGCTGTCGACCAGCATCGCCGTCGCGCAGGTGCAGGGGTCGCGGCCGAGCCCTTACCGGGTGCGGATCGGGGTGAAGGCGTTCACCTCGGCGGAGTGGGCCGAAGTGGAGAAGGCGCTCGCCGGGCAGGCGCTGTTCCTGGCGAAGCTGCTCGCCGGGGACATGCCGCAGGACATCGAGGCGGTGTTCGCCGACGTGGGGCTGCGGCTGTTCCCGGACAACTTCCGCGAGCTGTCGATGGAATGCTCTTGTCCGGACTGGGAAGTGCCGTGCAAACATCTTGCCGCTGCCTGTTACCTCTTAGCGGAGTCGTTCGACGCGGACCCGTTCCAGATCCTGGCCTGGCGCGGACGCGGTAGGCAGGAGCTGCTCGACAACCTGCGCGCGCTGCGGGACCGCGCGTCCGCCGCCGAGCCGGACGACGACGGCGAGCCGCTTTCCGCGCTGCTGGACACGTTCTGGGGCAGTGCCACCGCGCCGTCGAGCACACCGCCCGCCCCAATCGCCATGACCGCGCCGGACGCCCTGCTCGACGAGCTTGACCCGCTGCCGGTGACCCTGCGCGGGCGCCCGCTGACCGAGTGGCTGCGGCCCGCTTACCGCGCGATGGCAAGCGAAGAGGAATCACCGTGAGTGGACGCCTCGACCGGCGGGTGGCCTCGGTCGCCGAAGAGTTGTTGCGCCGCAAGAAAGTCGTCGTTCCCCTCGACGTGCTCGCCGGGCTGGGCTGGCTGACCGCACGAACCGTGCGGGAGTGGGAGTCGGGCGGCGCGCCACACCTCGACCAGCTCGCCGCCGTGCCGCCGGAACGGCTCGCGGAAGCGGTGGCGCGTCTGCACGAGTGGGCGCGTGGCCAACGCCTTCCAGAATCCGAAGTGGACTATGTGGCCGCCACCCGGGACCGCCGCGCCCTGCGGTTCACCGCGTCGGGCGACCCGGTCGCCGAACGCGCTTACCGGACACAGTGGACCGATCCTGGTCTGTCCGCGGCCCGTAAGGCGAAACTGGCCGAACGGCAGGCCAAAGCGCCGGATCTCGCCGTGATCCTGCCCGACAAGCAGTGGTTCTGCGCGCAGTGCGGGGACACCGGGGACTTCCACTTCCTCGAAGACGGCCTGCCCCTGTGTCTGGACTGCGCCGACCTGGGCCATCTCGTCTTCCTGCCGTCCGGTAACGCGGCGCTCACCCGGCGGGCCCACAAGGCGAGCGGCCTCGCGGCGATCGTGGTGCGGTGGAACAAGTCCCGCAAACGCTTCGACCGGCGCGGCCTGCTCGTGGAACGCGAAGCACTGGAAGCGGCCGAGGACCAGTGCCTAGCCGACGAAGACGTCCGGGAGCGCCGCCGGGTCCGCGAACGCGAACGCCGCGCCGCCCAGGACGTGGAGTTCCAGGCCGCGTTCGCCGCGCGCATCGGCGAACTGTTCCCCGGCCTGGCCGCGGACCGGGCGAAAGCCATCGCCGACCACGCGGGCACCCGCAGCAGCGGGCGCGTCGGCCGGTCGGCGGCGGGCCGCGCGCTGGACGAGCACGCGGTCACCCTCGCCGTCGTCGCCGCCATCCGCCACGAGGAGACCGACTACGACGCCATGCTCATGGCGGGCGTGCCGCGCGCGGAGGCCCGCGAACGCATCCGCGACGAGATCGACCGCGTCCTCACCCAGTGGCGTCAGCCCTGACCGCTACCCGACCTCACTGGCGGGCACAGACCACGTGTCACACGATGCGGTGGACTTGCCGTCGAACCCGGCGCGCGCCCAGCGGGCCTGGTTGACCGGCGTGCCATGGCTGTCGGCGCCGTCGGTGTCCTCGAAGCTGCGCACTGACTCCTCAGCCAGCGCGGCGTCCACGCCACCCCGCCCCTGCGCCGCGGCGAGAAACAGCCCGGCGAAGCAGTTCGCTTGCAGCTCCGTGCGCCGCGACAGCTCCAAGAACTCGTTCTCGTCCGCGGCAGCTTCCCGGTTCGCCGAAGCGCGCAGAATGCCGCTGAGCGCCTGCACGTGGTGGCCGTACTCGTGGGCCAGCACCGCCAGGTGGTACGCGGAGTCCTCACCCGCGTCCCGCAGCAGGCGCTCGCGGGGCAGGTAGATCGTGCGGTCGCGATCGCAGTAGAACGCGGTGGCCTCGTCCTCGGACGGGGTGAAGCCGCACTTCGCGCGCGGCCGGTCATCGATGTTGAGCCGCGGGCTGGCGAACCGCAGACCGGCGCCGGTCAGCACCGGCTCCCACGCGCGGTCGAGGCAGCCGATGCCGATGCGGTAGTAGGCGTCCAGCTCGCCGGGGTCGGTGCCCAGCGCGGGCAGCGCGCAGTCGACCTCGGCCAGCGGGGCGCCCGGAGCCAGCAGCCGGTTCGCGGCGATGTCGGACAGGGAGACCGAACCGGGCCGGGAGTACTCGCCAGCCGTCTCGCCGACCGCGAGCGCCGTGCCGGTCACCACCGATCCGCCGGACAGCACCCGGCCGAGCACCGCGATCCAGAGCACCCCGACCAGCACGATGCCGAGCACGGCGACCAAGACCAGCGGCGAGTTCCGCCGCTCAGGCTCCACCAGGACGACCGGGACTTCCGACAGCCCGACCGGATCAGGCCGGGACTCGCTCATGCGGCCACCGCACGAGTTCGGGCGCACTGCGCCCAGGACTGGCTCGCGAGCTCGCTCATGCCCCCACCCTCGCATCGCACGCGAGGGCGATCGTCCCCCCGAACCCACGCCCGGCCAGCATACTGGGCTCACCCGACGATCAAGACGACCTTTCCGCGCCCGTGACCGGTCTCCACCTCGCGGTGCGCGTCCGCCGCCGCCGTCAGCGGGTAGGTGCTGCGGATATGCGCGCGCAAGAGGCCCTGGTCGTAGAGGTCGGCCAGAGCGGCCAGGCGAGCGGCCGAGCGGGCGCCCACGATCCGCCGCGCGCCGAGCTTCTCGGCCAGCTCGAAGGCGACGATGGTCCCGTTCCGCTCGCCGCTGACCCCCAGCTCGGCCGACACGCGCGGCGCGTCGCCCCCGGCCGCGTCCAGCGACGCGTCGATGCCCTGGGGCGCCGCCGCCCGGACCCGGTCCGCCAGACCGTCGCCGTAGGTCACCGGAATCGCGCCCAACGAGCGCAGGTAGTCGTGGTTTTCCGCGCGTGCGGTAGCCACTACCGTCACCCCGCGCAGCCGGGCGAGTTGCACCGCCATCGTGCCAACAGCGCCCGCACCCCCGTGCACGAGCAACGTCTCCCCCGCGCCGACCCGCAGGAAGTCCAGGGCGATGCTCGCCGTCTGCGCGCCCGCGGTGAACCCGCCCGCGACCTCCCACGGCATCCCCGCGGGCTTGCGCACGACCTGGTCGGCGGGTGCGACGCGGTACTCCGCATAGCTGCCCAGGACGGCGAACCCCAGCACCTCGTCGCCCGCCGCGAGGTGGTCGACGCCCGCCCCCACGGCGTCGACCACACCCGCGAACTCGTTGCCCAGAATCTGCGGGAACACCACCGACGCGCCCGGCGGAGACCAGCCGGTGCGCACGGCCACGTCGAAGGGCTGCACGCCCGCCGCCCGGACCCGCACGCGCACCTCGCCGGGTCCGGGGTTCGGGCGCGGCAGGGTCATCGGCCGCAGGACGTCGGCCGAGCCGTGTTCGATGATGGCCATCGCGGTCATCTGGTCGCTCATGCCACCATCGTTGAACCTCCAGTTAAGTAGAGGTCAAGGGCGCGTGACCGCGGTCACGACGGCCGCGGGCACAGGCAGAACGGCTGCCCCGACGGGTCGAGCATGACGCGCCAGTTTCCCTCACCGGGCTGGAAGTCCGGCTTCGTCGCGCCGAGTTCCACGCCGCGGGCCTCGGCCACATCGAAGTCGTCCACGTAGAGGTCCAAGTGGAACCGCTTGGGCGCGCCCTCGTCCGGCCACCGCGGCGGCGTGTAGTTCTCGATCCGGCCGAACCCGATCGAGGTGCCCTCGCCGGTGATCATGGCGTAGTCGCCCTCGTTGTAGGTGATCTTCCAGCCCAGCAGCTCGCTGTAGAACGTGGCGAGACCCTGGGGGTCGTCGCAGTCGATGTTGACCATCATCAGGCTCGCGGTCATCACGTCGCCTCCCCTGTCCGGTGGATGAACAGCGCCATCTTGGCACCAATGCGCCTTCGAGCATGGTTCAGCCGCGTAAGTCGCGCACCCGCAGATCCGCGGCCCCCGCGAACTCCCGCACCGCCTCGGCCACGAAGGCCCGCCGAGACACCCCCAGCACCCGCAACGCCCGCCCATGATCACCGACCACGACCAGGACGGCCCCGAGAAACAGCACCCACCACACCACCCGCGCGGGCCACCTCACCGACGCAGCCCGCAGACGGTCCCGGTGAAAAGGCACATGTCTTCGCTCATCCGCCAGAATCCGCCCCGCGACCTCACTGGCCAACACATCACCCACACCGTCCCGCAGCACCCGGTAGTACACCAACGCCACCACCTCCGCGATCGCCAAGACCATCAACTCCAGCCGCAGCCCCAACCCCCGCCGCAACCAGATGAACACCACATCACTCCAATGCGTTGCGATGGTCGACGCCCCCGCCGCGCGCAACAGCTCGCCAAGCAACCGCGCGTGCTCGCGCTCCTCTTCCACAAACAGCCTTACCGCCGCCGCGTAAGCCCCATCCCCCGCGGCCTCGGCCTTACCGATCAGATTCCGCCCGTCCCCATCCTCACCAACCTGAAACCGCTGCACGCTCCGCACCACATCGGGATGCATCCGCACCCGCGCGGTCCAGTCAGGCTCCGCCCGCCCCGCCCGCCGCTCGGCTTCCTCGGTGAACTCCCGCAGCCACTCCACAGAGGTCATAAACCTGACAATGACAGCGCCTTACGAAGAAAAGGGACGCCTTCACTGTTCCCGCACAGGTTCCCTCCACTATGGCCGCACGACAAAGGGCAGGGGCGGCAATCGCCGCCCCTGCCCTTTGCAGGTGCTTCACCTGCTGAAGCGCTCAGATATCAGCTGCACCCGGAGGTGGAGCCGCAGCCCTCGCAGAGGTAGCAGGAGCCCGCGGGGCGCATTTTGGTGCCGCAGGTCATGCAGAGCGGGGCGTCGGCGGCTTTGCCGAGGTGCAGTTCGAGCAGTTCGGTGGAGCTGTGGGCTTCGGTGGTCTTGGGCTTGGGTTCGGGCTTGGTCTCGGTCGTGGTGGCGCGGGGGGCGGTGTCGATGGTCGTGCGCAGGGCTTCGAGGTCGACCTCGGCGGAGCCGTAGTCGGCCGCGACCTGGGCGGAGCGCTCATCGGCGGTGAAGATGCCCAGTTGGGCGCGCTTGTCGTAGGGCAGGTAGTCCAGGGCCAGCCTGCGGAACAGGTAGTCCAGCACGCTGGTGGCGATCCGCACGTCCGGGTCGTCGGTCATGCCTGCGGGCTCGAAGCGCAGGTTCTGGAACTTCGAGACGTAGAACTCCAGCGGGATGCCGTACTGCAACCCGACCGAGATCGACATCGAGAACGCGTCCATCACCCCGGCCAGGGTCGAGCCCTGCTTGCCCAGCTTCACGAAGATCTCGCCGAGACCGTCGTCCGGGTAGGAACCCGCGTGCAGGTAGCCCTCGGCGCCGCCCACGGTGAACGACACCGTCTGCGACGGGCGCTTCTTCGGCAGCCGCTTGCGCACCGGCCGGTACTCCACGACCTTCTCCGGCTCGGCCTTGCCGCCGTTGTTGGCGCCCTTGCCCGCCGACAGCGGCTGCCCGACCTTGCAGTTGTCCCGGTAGATCGCCAGCGCCTTCAGGCCGAGCTTCCAGCCCTGGAAGTAGATCTCCTCGACCTCCGCGACGGTGGCCGCCTCCGGCATGTTCACCGTCTTGGAGATCGCCCCGGACAGGAACGGCTGCACCGCCGCCATCATCCGCACGTGCCCCATCGGCGCGATCGACCGCTCACCCATGGCGCAGTCGAACACCTCGTAGTGCTCCCGGCGCAGGCCCGGCGCGTCGACAACGTGCCCGTGCTCGGCGATGTGCTCGATGATCGCCTCGACCTGCTCGTCCTGGTATCCCAGGGACTTGAGCGCGCGCGGCACGGTCTGGTTCACGATCTGCATCGAACCGCCGCCGACCAGCTTCTTGAACTTCACCAGCGCCAGGTCCGGCTCGATCCCGGTCGTGTCGCAGTCCATCATCAGGCCGATGGTGCCGGTGGGGGCGAGCACGCTGGCCTGCGCGTTGCGCCAGCCGTTGTGCGCGCCGATGGCCAGCGCGGCCTGCCACTCGCGGGTCGCCACCTTCTGCACGGCCGCGTCGTTGGCGTGGTAGGTGCGGACCAGGTCGTTCGCCGCGGCGTGCTTGCGCATGACGCGCTGCTGCGCCTCGGCGTTGCGGGCGTAGCCCTCGAACGGGCCGACGACGCCCGCCAGCTCAGCGGAGCGGCGGTAGGCGGTGCCGGTCATGAGCGAGGTGATCGACGCGGCCAGCGCCCGGCCGCCCTCGGAGTCGTAGGCGTGGCCGGTGGCCATCAGCAGCGCGCCCAGGTTCGCGTACCCGATGCCCAGCTGGCGGAACTTGCGCGTGGTCTCCGCGATCGGCTCGGTCGGGAAGTCGGCGAAGCAGATCGAGATGTCCATCGCGGTGATGATGATCTCGACGGCCTTCGCGAACGTCTCCGCGTCGAACCTGCCGTCCTCGCCCAGGAACTTCATCAGGTTCAACGACGCCAGGTTGCAGCTGGAGTTGTCCAGGTGCATGTACTCGCTGCACGGGTTGGACGCGGTGATCCGCCCCGACTCCGGGCACGTGTGCCAGTCGTTGATCGTGTCGTCGTACTGGATGCCCGGGTCGGCGCACTCCCACGCCGCCTTCGCCAGCTTGCGGAACAGGTCCTTGGCCTCGACCTGCTCGATGACCTCGCCGGTCGTGCGCGACCGCAGCCCGAACCGCTCGCCGGACTCCACCGCGCGCATGAACTCGTCCGACACCCGCACCGAGTTGTTCGCGTTCTGGTACTGCACCGACGTGATGTCCGACCCGCCGAGGTCCATGTCGAAGCCCGCGTCCCGCAGAACCCGGATCTTCTCCTCCTCACGGGCCTTCGTCTCGATGAACTCCTCCACGTCGGGGTGGTCGACGTCGAGGACCACCATCTTCGCCGCCCGGCGCGTCGCCCCGCCGGACTTGATCGTCCCCGCCGACGCGTCCGCCCCGCGCATGAACGACACCGGGCCCGACGCCGTGCCACCCGAGGACAGCAGCTCCTTCGACGAACGGATCCGCGACAGGTTCAGGCCCGCGCCGGAACCGCCCTTGAAGATCAGCCCCTCTTCCTTGTACCAGTTGAGGATCGAGTCCATCGTGTCGTCCACCGCGAGGATGAAGCACGCCGACACCTGCTGCGGCGACGACGTGCCCACGTTGAACCACACCGGCGAGTTGAAGCTGAACACCTGGTGCAGCAGCATCCAGGTCAGCTCGTGCTCGAAGATCTCCGCGTCGCCGGGCGTGGCGAAGTACTGGTGCTCCACGCCCGCGGCCACATAGGACTTCACCACCCGGTCGATGAGCTGGCGCAGCGAGTGCTCACGCACCGCGGTGCCCACAGCGCCCCGGAAGTACTTGCTGGTCACGATGTTCGTCGCGTTGACCGACCAGAAATCGGGGAACTCCACACCGCGCTGCTCGAAGTTCACCGAGCCGTCGCGCCAGTTGGTCATCACCACGTCGCGGTGCTCCCAGGTCACCTCGTCGTAGGGGTGCACCCCCTCGGTGGTGTAGATCCGCCGCACCCGCAGCCGACCCCTCGGCGAGCCGTTGCGCTCCGCCGCCTGGATCCCGACGGTCTCCGTCATGACCGTTCCCTCTCCCTCGTCACTGGCCTGTCCTGGTGTGGCCACGTCCGGGCTCCCCGTCCGATGCGGCCGAAGCTGCTGTTTCCGATCCCCGCCGCGGGGATGGGACGACGCCGCGCGCCGTCGTGTCTGCCGTCTACTGCTCATCCTGTTGCGCCGCCTGGTCCGCCATGGCGGCCCGCAGGTCGGCGATCTCCTTCTCGAAGTCCTCGACCGAGGAGAACGACCGGTACACACTGGCGAACCGCAGGTAGGCGACCCCGTCGAGCTCCCGCAGCGGGCCGAGGATGGCCAGCCCGACCTCGTGGCTGGGCACCTCGGCGCTCCCGCTGGCGCGAATGGTCTCCTCGACCTTCTGCGCCAGCTGCTGGAGCTGGTCCTCGTTGACCGGTCGCCCCTGACAGGCCCGCTGGACGCCGCGCACGACCTTGTCCCGGCTGAACGGCTCGGTCACCCCGGAGCGCTTGACCACGGCGAGGATCGCTTCCTCGACCGTGGTGAACCTGCGGCTGCATTGCGAGCAGGAGCGCCTGCGGCGAATCACCTGTCCGTCGTCGACCTCCCGCGAGTCCACGACCCGCGAGTCGGAGTTGCGACAAAACGGACAGCGCACCGACTCCACCTCTCTCTGCTCGTCATCTTGGGCGGCACATCGCCCCACTAGCCCACGCGACCACGCATGGTGATCGACATGTGGATAACGCGTGGACAACAGGTGGACAACCCACCCCAACCTGTGGAGTAACTACAGCGATGTAACCACAAGATGTTGGGGTCGACCGTATGCCGGGACCCCACATGAACGCAAGCCGACACGACTCGCGACACACCCTGAAAACGCTTCGTGGTCACCGCCGCACGCAGCGATTCTGACCGCCAGATGAACGGCGTCTTTCACTCGCCCGGGTGACCTAACCGCCGCTCAGACTCTCCTCCGGCCAGGGATGCCCACGGCGGCGCCGCCACACACCCGCCAGCCGCCCACGCCCGAGAGCCACCCGTGGACCAGTGATCAACAACACCGGTCCACCGGCAAGCCGCCGAGTCCCGCCCGTCCACCGACGACCATCCCGAGACACCTGGCGACCGCATCCCGAAGGCCGTACAGCTCTCAAGAGCGGCGAAGTCCACACAGGGCAAGCACACGGAAGCCCCCTCCGCCGCCAACGCCGCAGGCGACCCAACCGCTCCCCTGACGTGTCACTCCCGCCCCAGGGGTCACTTTCGCCCTAAGACCGCCCGAGACACGCTCGCCACTGTGGACACACCGCCGTCTTCACCCAAGCGCCGCCCACCGGCTCCATCTGCCCCGGCAAGCGCCGCTGTCGCATCACCCATGAAGGCCACCCGGACGTCCACCACCCGCTCGACCGGCCATGGACGCCACCCACCGCCCAGCGCGACTCCATCCCGAGCGTGAACGAACACCCGACCCGCCTGCCCGGCCAAGGACGCCACCCGACTCAACCGCGCCGCGACAAACCGAAGGCGCTCTGGCCGCGCCATCCACAAAGGCGGCCACCGAGCACGCCCAAGCCACACCAGTCGCCAGCCGCACCAACCCGACGACGAGGCGCGCTACCGGGAGAACGGCACCGTCAGCGGCTGTCCCACCCGGACGGCGCCGCCGTCTAACGAGTTCAGTTCGCGGATGCGCTCGACCACCGCGGCCACATCGCTGCCCGGCGCCATCCGCTCGGCGACCTCGGACAGGCTCTCCCCCGGCCCGACCCGGACCACCGTCGTGGTTCGCGGGACCTCCGCGCCGCCGGTCATGGCCCCCGCGAACAGCCCGAGCCCGTACACGGCCACCGCGACGACCGCGGCGATCGCGACCAGCACCGCGGCCGAGAGCGGCGCCAGCCGCGGCGCGCAGGCTGGCGCGGCGACGACGTGCGCCGCGTTCGGCGCCCGCCTGCGCGTGGGCGGCCGGAGCCGCCCTTGTCCCTCCCGCCGAGCCGGGCGAAGAATCGGCCGCACGAGGGCGGCCACGTGCGAAGACCGGCTCGTGGCCCGCTCGGCCGACTCGGATGCCAGCACCGCCGCCATCGCAACCTCCTCGAACTCCCGTTCGATCGAACGCTCGTGCGAATGTGTACCACTAGGCGGCGACAAAAATCGATACCCCATCGGCGTGTCGCTCGAACAGGTGTTTGATCTGCGCAGGTCGGCGGACTACCGTCGAAGTCGGAGAAGATCGAAGTGGATCCACCACCGGGCGCGATCGCGCTCCGGTACCGCAGGGAGGCAGTGCAGTGGCAGGCACGAGTGGTCGGAAGCCCCCGGGGGCGCCGAAGAGGAAGCCCTTGGCGAGCGGCAACGTGCGCAGTTTCCCCGACCTGGACCAGACGCCCGACGGCGCCGAGTTGCCGCTGCGCCAGCGCCAGGTGCTGGAGGTCATCCGCTCCTGGGTGCAGCGTTTCGGCTACCCGCCCAGCGTCCGGGAGATCGGCGAGGCGGTCGGCCTGACGTCCACGTCGTCGGTCGCCTACCAGCTGCGCGCGCTGGAGGAGAAGGGCTATCTGCGGCGCGACCCGAACCGCCCGCGCGCCATCGGCGTGCTCCCGGTCGACGCCACGCCCGCCCAGCTGCGCGGCGAGCAGATCGCCCCGGTGCTCATCGAGCAGGTCGACCAGGGGCCCCAGCCGACCTACGTCCCGGTCCTCGGCCGGATCGCCGCCGGTGGGCCGATCCTGGCCGAGCAGGCGGTGGAGGAAGTGTTCCCGCTGCCCAAGGAGCTGGTCGGCGAGGGCTCGCTGTTCATGCTCAAGGTCGCGGGCGACTCGATGATCGACGCGGCCATCGCCAACGACGACTGGGTCGTCGTGCGCCAGCAGCCTACGGCGGACAACGGCGAGATCGTCGCAGCGATGATCGATGGCGAGGCCACGGTGAAGACGTTCAAGCGCCGCGACGGGCACGTGTGGCTGCTGCCGCACAACGACGCCTACGAGCCGATCCCCGGCGACGAGGCCACCATCCTGGGCAAGGTCGTGGCGGTCCTACGCAGGCTCTGACCGCGGGCGCGCCGCGCGGCCGGGTCAGGATCTCCTGGTCGCGCGGCGGTGCATGACCAGCAGCACCACACCTACCGCGGCGACGGTGAATCCGATCGCGGGGAGCGTGGATAGGCCGCCAGCGTCGTCCGCGGCGGCAGGCGAGGCCGCACCCCCGGGCCGCCCGCCGCCGTCGCGTGTGTCCTCTTCGGCCGCGGCGGGCGCCAGCAGCGCCGCAGCCCCCTTGACCACGCGAATCGGCGCCCCGGCCCCCTCGGACGCGGAGACCAGCGTGCCGTCCGGCTCCAGCGCGACCGCCTCGCCCTGCGGCTCGTTGGGCAGCGGCACGCGCACGGCCTCCCGCTTCAGCGCCGCGACGATGTCGCCGTCGGGAGCCGAGTAGAGGTAGGCGTCGGTGTAGGTGCGCAGAGCGACGACTTTGCCGTCCGCGCTTACCGAGCCGCCGGTGACCACAACGGACCCGATCGCCGAGCTGATCGGGCCGCCTTGCGTGTCCGTGCTGGAGAACTGGATCGACGCGACGTTCTCCAACGCGGTCGGCCCCGGGGCCACCAGACCGGCGACCGGCCGGTACACGTCGGCCCGGCCGAACGGGTTCTTGGTCACCAGGTGCGGCGTGCCGTTCTTGTCGAGCAGCAACGCTTCGGTGTCGTGCGGACCGTCCGGATAGGTCAATCGGAAGAGAGTCGTCTTACCGGACGGCGTGAGCGCGATAAGAGCGACCGTGGCACGCTTCTTGTCGTTGTCGCCAGTGTCGGCGAGCCAGAACGTGCCGTCCGCGCCGCGCGCGAGGTCTTCGACGTCGAACGGGTCGGTGGGACCGCTGATCACCTTCTCGACCGCGCAGTCCTTGGTCAGGACGTAGACGCTGGACTTGGTGCCGCCGTCGTTGACCGCGTACCAGCGCTCCCCGTCCGCGACCAGCCCGGACAGCTCACCGAGCCGCTTGTCGGCCGTCGCACACGCGTCGGAAGGCGCTTGCGGCTGCGCCGCCGCCCCGGCCGCACCGACCAGACTCAGCCCGACGACGAGCGCCGCGGTCGCCAACGCTCGCACTGGCACCTTCCTTCCTCCGTCTTCTCCACCCACGGTAGCCGCACGAAGGCCGTCATGAAGGCAGACGTGTCCCAGCCCCGCGCGTTCACCCACAAGTGCGACAACGGCCCCGGTGAGACCGAGATCCCACCGGGGCCGTGCGTCGTCGTCGGATCAGGCGGAGGTGCCGTTGACGGCGAAGACCTCCAGCACGCCCGCCAGGTCGGGGTTGACCCGCGCCCGCATCTGCGTGCCCACCTCGGTGTGCGCCTCGGTCAGGACCTCGCCCTCGCGGTGCACGCGGGCGACCAGCTCGCCGCGCGCGTAGGGCACGAGCACGTCGACCTCCTGCTCGGGCCGGGGCAGCAGCTCCCCGATCCGCTCGCGCAGCGCCTCGATGCCCGCTCCGGTGTGCGCGGAGACGAACACCGCGCCCGGCAGCAGATGGCGTAGCCGGGCCAGCGCGAGCTCGCTCGCCGCGTCCACCTTGTTGACCACCACCAGCTCGGGCGGCATCCGCACGTCGCGGCGGTGGCCGATCTCGTTGAGCACCTCGCGCACGGCCGTGACCTGCCACTCCGGCATCGGATCTGCGCCGTCCACCACGTGCACCACCAGGTCCGCGTCGGCCACCTCGTCCAAGGTGGACCGGAACGCCTCGACCAGCTGGTGCGGCAGGTGCCGGACGAACCCGACCGTGTCGGTGAGGGTGTAGGTGTGGCCCTCCAGCGTCTCGCTGCGGCGGGTGGTGGCGTCCAAGGTCGCGAACAGCGCGTCCTCGACCAGCACGCCCGCGCCCGTCAGCGCGTTGAGCAGGCTCGACTTCCCGGCGTTGGTGTAGCCAGCGATCGCGACACTGGGCACCGCGTTGGTCACCCGGCGGCCGCGCTTGGTGTCGCGGACCGTGCCCATCGCCTTGATCTCCTTGCGGAGCTTGGAGATCTTCGCGCGGATGCGCCTGCGGTCGGTCTCCAGCTTGGTCTCACCGGGACCGCGCAGACCCACGCCGCCGTTGCCGCCGCCCGCCCGGCCACCGGCCTGCCGGGAAAGCGTCTCGCCCCAACCGCGCAGGCGGGGCAGCAGGTACTGCAACTGCGCCAGCTCGACCTGGGACTTGCCCTCCCTTGACCGCGCGTGCTGGGCGAAGATGTCCAGGATCAGCGCGGTCCGGTCGATGACCTTGACCTTGAGCCGCGCCTCCAGCTGCTGCAACTGCGAAGGCGACAGCTCGCCGTCGCAGATGACCGTGTCGGCGCCGGTCGCGCGCACGATGTCCAGCAGCTCGTTCACCTTGCCGGAACCGATGTAGGTCGCTGGATCGGGCCGGTCCCGCCGCTGCACGAGGCCCTCCAGGACCTCGGAGCCCGCCGTCTCGGCCAGCCGCGCCAGCTCGGTGAGCGACGCCTCGGACTCCAGCGCCGTTCCCTCGGTCCACACCCCGACCAGGACGACCCGCTCCAGCCGCAGCTGGCGGTACTCGACCTCGGTGATGTCCTGGAGTTCAGTGGACAGACCCGCCACGCGGCGTAGGTACGACCGCTCTTCCAGCTCAAGTTCACCGAGGGAGAGCTCAGCCGGATCGGTCATCGCGCCGTGGAAAACCTGCTGAGTGTATTCCTCTGTCACCTGGTGAACCCGTCCTTCGTGTCGTTGCGAAATACTCGGCACCCCTTCGGTGTCCGGTGCTGCCATCGTCGCACGTTGCAGCGATCTATTCGACCCAGTTATTCCCCCGGATACCACGCGAGGTAGATGGCGGTGCGCTCGGCATCCGGTCGCGGCGGCCGCCGGGCGTACTCGTCGAGCAGCGCGCCCATGCGGTCGAGCAGCTCCACCCGGCTCGCCTCGTCCACCTGCACGACCAGGCGAGACTGGTTCACCTTCGACAGGCCCGCCGCGGAGACGTCGCTCAGGTAGGCCTGCAGCATCGCCTCGGCGAACTCGATCCGTTCGCCGCGCCGGTAGTCCAGTCCCCAGGACAACCCGGTCGAGCGATACGGGATCTCCTTCGCGCCCCGATTGCCCCGGCGTTCCGGTTCCGCGACCAGGAATCCGGCCGCGACCAGCTTGCGCACGTGATGCAGCGTCGTCGCGGGGTCTTTCCCCAGGCGCTGGGCGATCTCCTTGTTGGTCAGGGGTCTCTGGTGCGTCAATCGGATGATCCGCAGCCGGATCGCGGATCCCAGCGCCTCCAACTCCACCGGGGTAGCAGGACGACCGTCCCCTCGGGCTTCGCTCACCCCTTCAGCCTAAGCCTGTGGACAAACTGATTGACAGATTCCAATCACTGGGTGATCCTCGAAAGGTGACCACAGCACTGCTCTCCCATCCCGGCTTCCGCAAGCTCTGGGCGGGCGACACGATCGCCCAGTTCGGCACCGCGGCTTGGCAATCACAGGGGGACAACCGCCCGAAGCGCCGGTGCGGGACCGTGGCGGGCTGCTCGCCCAAGGCTGTTGTGGGGCGTCGATCGGTTGTCGCCTGTTCGGGGCCGTGGATCTTCGCGAAACGCGGTGAGTCGCGGCGACGGTCAGGCGTGGGCGTGCCACCAGTCCTGGTCGAGTTCGCCGCGTGCGACGAACACGGCTGGGCCGGTCAAGGTGCTGGTGTCCGGGCCGATGGCGACGTGCACGCTGCCGCCGGGGATGTGGACGATCGCTTCCCCGGTAGTCGCGCCCTGGCTGTCGAGCGCGCCCGCGACGGCGGCGACGGTGCCGGTGCCGCAGGAGCGGGTCTCGCCGACGCCGCGTTCGTGGACGCGCATGCGGATCTCGGCGGGAGCGACGAGTTCGATGAACTCGATGTTGACGCCGTGCGGGAAGAAGGCGGGGTCGTAGGCGGGCTGCTCGGTCAGGTCGATGGCGTCGATCGATCCCCCGGCCACGACGCAGGCCAGGTGCGGGTTGCCGACATCCACGCCGAGGCCGTCGAACACCGCGCCCGCCACGGTCGCCGTGGAACGGCCGGTGCGGCGCACCTGGCCCATGTCCACGGTGACCGAACCGTCCGGACGCACGGTGACGGGCCGCGCCCCGGCTCGGGTGCCTACCGGGAACTCCGTCGCCTCGACCAATCCGGTGTCGGACAGGTACCGGGCGAAGACCCGGACCCCGTTGCCGCACATCTCCGCGATGGAGCCGTCAGCGTTCCGGTAGTCCATGAACCACACGTCGCCGTCGAGATCGGCGGGCGCGTCGGGCAGCGCTTTGCTCCGCACGACCCGCAGCACCCCGTCCGCGCCGAGGCCCCGACGCCGGTCGCACAGCGCGCGAACCCGCCCGTCGGTCAGATCCAGGTCACCGTCCGGGTCGGGCAGCACCACGAAGTCGTTCTCCGTGCCATGCCCCTTGAGAAACGCGATCGCCACAACCCCAGGCTACGGCCGCTCCGCCCCGACGCTGCAGGCAGCCGTTCCCAGCACCCCAGGGCTGACTTCCTGCGCGCCGCCGAGAGCGCCTGGCCGGCGGGGTGCCCTCCGACCGGGGTGGGGTCTCAGCGCGCCAGGTGACCATGCCGTGCGGAGGACAAGGCAATTCGGCGTCGCACCTCGCGAACACCAACGCCTGCTTCCGGCCCCAGCGCGGCACCCGGTCGAAGCGCGCCGCCTTGCTCCGGCTTTGAGGGCAGGCCCTACGAGCCAGCGAGAGCGAGAGCCGCGTCGACCACATCCTCGCGGGCCGCGTCGAGCCAGGTCACGCGGCGGTCGCGGCGGAACCAGGAGCGCTGCCTGCGGACGAAGCGGCGGGTGGCGCGGGCGGTCTCGGCGGCGGCCGCGGCGAAGTCGTGGTCGCCGTCGAGGGCGGCGAGCACCTGCTGGTAGCCCAGCGCCCGGGAAGCGGTCCGGCCCTCGCGCAGGCCCTGGTCGGCCAGGACCCGGACCTCGTCCACCAGACCTGCCGCGAACATGCGCTCCACCCGGAGGTCGACCCGGGCGTCCAGCTCGGCGGGGTCGCGGTCGAGGCCGATCAGCGTCATCCCGTAGCGGGCCGGGCCGGGCCGGGGCATGGTCGCCGAGAACGGCCTGCCGGTCAGCTCGATGACCTCCAGTGCCCGCACGATGCGGCGGCCATTGCCGACCAGGACCGACTCGGCGGCCACCGGGTCCAGCCTGGCCAGGCGCTCGTGCAGCGGGCCCGCGCCGACCTCGGCCAGTTCGGCCTCCAAGCGGGCGCGCACGGCCGGGTCGGTGCCGGGGAACTCCAGTTCGTCCACGACGGCCTGGACGTACAGTCCCGATCCGCCGACGAGGACCGGCGTCCGGCCTCGGGCGATGAGGTCTTCGATGACCTGGCGCGCGTGCCGCTGGTAGGCGGCGACCGAGGCGGTGTCGCGGACGTCCAGGACGTCGAGCAGGTGGTGCGGCACGCCGCGCCGCTCGGCCTCCGTGATCTTCGCGGTGCCGATGTCCATCCCCCGGTAGAGCTGCATGGCGTCGGCGTTGACCACCTCGCCGCCGAGCCGCTCGGCCAGGGCGACGCCGAGGTCGGATTTGCCGGTGGCGGTCGGCCCGACCACGGCGACCGGGCGGCTCACGCGGGCGCCGGTTCCCACTCGGCGACGTGGTACGCCACGCCGAACGGCACGAGCAGCCGCGCCCCCGCGCAGCGCCACCGGCGGCCGTCCGCGCGGACGGCTCCCGCCAGCACCTGCCACGGCGCGCGGCCCGCCGCGCCGAGTTCGGCCGCGAGTCGCGCGTCGAGGCCGAGCAGTCCGTCGAGGTCGGCGGCGGCCAGCGCTTCGGCGACCCGGCCGTCGAACGCGGCGGCGCGGTCGTCGGGCCTGCCGACCGAGCGCTCGCCGTGCCGGTGCGAGCCGTCGCCGAGCACGAGCAGGCCGACAGGGGCTTCGCCCGCCAACTCGGCCGCGATACGCCCGCCCAGAGCGGCGCAGTCCGGCTGCGGCAGGTCCGCCGGGACGACATGGACTGTCGCGTGCCGGGCGGCCGTCCGGCCGCGCAGCCACCCGGCGACGAGCGCGGGCAGCGGCAGCGCCGGATCCGCGGCGGTGTCGGTGTCGGGGCCGAGGGTCACCCGCACGTCGACGCCGAAGCCGAGGAAGGTGCCCGCCGCGGGCGGCTCGATCAGGGCGTCCCGCTCGCCCGCGCCGACCACGAACCAGTGGTCGGCGCTCGCGGTCAGCGAGGCCGCCGCGGCCAGGCACGCGGCGCGCACCTCGGCGGCATCCGGGTCGTCGCCGCCCACGAGTTCCGGCACCAGCAGCGGTGGGTGTGGCAGCACCGCGACACGGGAGATCACCGGGCCGAGATTACTGTCCGTCGAACAATCTTGGTTTTCCCGACCCACGGATGGCGCTATTTACGGCACCATGATGACCATCGCGGCCCTCGGAGTACCGAGGCGGCTTCTGACCTGTTTGAATGCGCGCGGGTACCAGAAGCCGCACGGCCCGAGGGCTGTACGCACAGTGCTGGGCCCCGCGCGAGCGGGGCGCCCGTGGTGACGCGGGCATGCAGGCAGGAGGAGCCGGCCATGACGGACAAGGACGAGAGCGCCAAGGCAGTGACGGAGCACAGCGGCGACGGCGTGGCTGAGCCCGCCGTGGACCAGGCCGAAGCGCCACGCTCTCGCACCGACGCGGCGGCGACCGAGACCCTGGCGGCGGACACCGCGCCTGCCGCCCCGTCGCCTGGTGAGGCGCTCGCGACCGACAGTCCCACCATCGGATCGGGTGATGACGCGGGCCCGGCGGCCATTCCCGACGCGACGCCCGCGGACACCGCGCGGGTGAGCGTCCCGCCGCCCGGTCCGGCCGCGGTGAGCCCGGCCGCGGTCGCGCCGCCCGCCGCCGCGCCGGAGGGGGCGCCGCCGCCGGTGGCGGTGGCGCTGTCGGACCCGGGCCGGTGGGGTCGGGTCGACGCCGATGGCGCGGTCTACGTGCGGACCGCCGACGGTGAGCGGGTCGTCGGGTCGTGGCAGGCAGGCGAGCCCGCCGAGGGACTGGCCCACTTCGCGCGCCGGTTTGACGACATCCGCACCGAGGTCGAGCTGCTGGAGGCGCGGCTGACCTCGGGCTCCGGCGACCCCAAGCAGGCGGCGACCAACGCCAAGCACATCAAGGACAGCCTCGCCGAGGCCAACGTGGTGGGCGACCTGGCCGCGCTGGAGGCGCGCATCGACTACGTGCTCGCGCACGCCGCGGTGGCGCTCGACAAGGCCAAGCACGCGCGCGAGGAGGCCAGGGCCGGGTCGGTGGCGCGCAAGCAGCAGCTGGTCGATGAGGCGGAAAAGCTGGCCGAGGAGTCGACGCAGTGGAAGGTCGCCGGTGACCGGCTGCGCGCGATCCTGGACGAGTGGAAGACGATCAAGGGTGTCGACCGCAAGACCGACGAGCAGCTGTGGCGGCGGTTCTCCAAGGCGCGGGACACGTTCAACCGCAGGCGTGGGTCGCACTTCGCGGACCTGGACCGGCAGCGGGCCACGGCCAAGAGCCGCAAGCAGGAGTTGGTCGAGGAGGCCGAGCGGCTTTCCGAGTCCGACGACTGGGGTCCCACCGCGGCCCGCTACAAGGAGCTGATGCTGGAGTGGAAGTCGGCCGGGCGCGCGCCCAAGGACGCCGACGACACCCTGTGGCAGCGGTTCCGGGCCGCGCAGGACGCGTTCTTCAGCCGCCGCTCCGCGGTGTTCGACGAGCGCGACGCCGAGTTCGCCGAGAACGCGAAGAAGAAGGAAGAATTGCTCGCCGAGGCCGAGAAGATCAACCCCCAGGGCGATCTGGACGCCGCGCGAGCGCACCTGCACCGGATTCAGGAGCGCTGGGAAGAGATCGGCAAGGTCCCGCGGGAGCGCATCCGCGAGCTTGAGGGCCGGTTGCGCGCGGTGGAGGAGAAGGTCCGCACCGCCGCCGACGCCCAGTGGCGCCGCACCGACCCCGAGGCCGAGGCCCGCGCCGCGCAGTTCCGCGAGCGCGTCGCCCAGTTCGAGGCTCAAGCGGCCAAGGCCCGCGCCGCTGGCGACAAGCGCCGCGCCGAACAGGCCGAAGCCCAAGCCGCCCAGTGGCGCGAGTGGCTGGCCGCCGCCGAGCAGGCGGTCGCCTCGCGCTGACCACCCGGTTCCACTGAGGCCACCTTCCCCAGGGAAGGTGGCCTCAGCCGTGTCCGGTGACGTCATAACCTCCATCAGCTCGTGGCAACCCCGCCCACAAACCGCACCCACCACGTCGAAGCGTCAGCGCGCCCTCGCGCGCGTCACACCCCCCACTCTCCCGGGAGGGTGCAATGCTCATGACCTGTGGATCGCCTCGGGAGGACGTGCCTTCCCGGGTGATTGATCGATGAGGTCACCGGACAAGACCGACCGGTCGGGAAGGCACGTGCGTGCTCGGCGCGGTGAACGATGAGGCACGACCAGCGGCTCCTGCTTGATCAACGAGATCGTCCGGGAGGGTGCGCGGCGGATGCTGGCTTCGAACGCGGCAGGCTCGTTGAACGGCCACGGATGACCGCGGCATGAATAGCGTGGCGGACCTTACTCAAAGATCGAGATCATCCGACCATGTCGGGTGACGCGCAAGGACAAGTCCTTCCGGTGGGCTTCGGGTTTGCTGAGCTGGGCCGAAGAGCGGATCCGCCAGCTCGTCAAACAGCATGGAACGGCCCGCACGGCAGTGCTCGGCGCGAACGCCATGGCCTCCGAACAGGATGCCACGGCGCTCCTGCTCGCAGCCGACTACCGACGTGTCTTCAGCCTGGTCGAGCTGAAGCTGGGCGATCTCCAGCAGTTGCCCGAGCCGAGCAGCGAACCACCGGCCGGGATACGGACGGGGCCGATCGAGGCAAGCCACTACCGTGCCGCCTGGAGGACGGTCGCCGATTCGTATGCGGATACCAGTTTCACTCAAAAATGGACTTTCCAGGACTTCGCCGACACCGCTGACCCGGCATGCTGGATAGCGGCATGGAACGAGCAGGACATGGTCGGCGTCGCCCTCTGCTCCATCCGCAGTCACCACCACACTGTGGGCGAGGTCGAAGAGTTGAGTGTCCGGACGGACCAACGACGCCTAGGAATCGGCCGGGTCCTGCTGCTGGGTGGGGTGCGAAGCCTTCGCGAGCAGGGTGCGACGACTGCGCGGCTGTTCACGGGCACGGCAATCCGCACCGGTCCTACGATCTATACGAGAGTGTGGGGTTCCGGCGGCAGAACGAGTACGTCCGTTACCGCAAAGATTCGGAACCAAGCCGGAGGCCCAGGGCACCGAATGGGTCAGGTGCGGGACCAGGCTGTGCGGAACCAGAGGACCGCTAGGACGACCATGGCGATCTCGGACAGGACCATGCCGATCCCGGGGCCCGGGGAGGTCAACCCTGCCGAGGACTGTCGGGACCAGATGGCCAGCAGACCGTCGACGGTGGCGAACCAGCCGCCCAGGGCGGAGATCCAGGCCAGTGCCCAGCGGCGGGTGAGGATGGTGAGGGTGGAGGCCGCGATGCCGAACAGCAGGGCGGTCGCGGCGAACAGGCGGGGGACCGCGCCCGCTTTTCCGGCGGCTTCGCCCGCGCCGAGGAGGACCTGCCAACCTGCGGCGCTGCCCATCCAGGGCAGCAGGTAGCCCACGATCAGGGCGAACACCGCGACCGCCAGGACCACCGCCCGGCCGCCCAGTTCCACTTTGCGGGAGGTGGCGCGTTCGACGGCGTCGATCTCGTCGCGGAGGATGGCGAGGTTGTCGTCGGGGTCGCTCATCCGACCGCACATCCTCCGGTTGGGGCGGGCAGCGGGGGTGGGGCGCCGAAGGCGGGCAGGCCGAGGCCGATGCCCGGGGTCTTGGGGCGGATGCCCGCGGCGAAGTGGTCGCCCGCGCGGGTGCGGCGGTGGGTGCGGACGGGGCCGTCGGCGACCAGGTGGTGCGGGGCGGCGTAGGTGACGACCGTTTCGACCACGTCGCCGGGGCGGATGTCGTTGTCGCCGGGGGCGAAGTGGACGAGTCGGTTGTCGCGGGCGCGGCCGCTCATCCGGTGGGTGTCGGCGTCCTTGCGGCCCTCGCCGGTGGCCACGACGACCTCGACGGTGCGGCCGACCTGCTCCTTGTTCAGCTCCCAGGCGATGCTGTTCTGCAGCTCCACGAGCCGGTCGTAGCGCTCCTGGACGACCTCCTTGGGCAGCTGGCCGTCCATGGCCGCCGCCGGGGTGCCCGGGCGCTTGGAGTACTGGAAGGTGAACGCGCCGGTGAAGCGGGCCTGCCGCACGACGTCGAGGGTGGCCTGGAAGTCGTCCTCGGTCTCGCCGGGGAAGCCGACGATGATGTCGGTGGTGATCGCCGCGTCGGGCATGGCGGCCCGCACGCTGTCGATGATCGACAGGTACCGCGCGGACCGGTACGAGCGGCGCATTTCCTTGAGCAGCCGGTCGGACCCCGACTGCAACGGCATGTGCAGCTGGTGGCACACGTTGGGCGTCTCGGCCATGGCGGCGATGACGTCGTCGGTGAAGTCCTTGGGGTGCGGGGAGGTGAACCGGACCCGCTCCAGGCCCTCGATGTCGCCGCAGGCGCGCAGCAGCTTGCCGAAGGCGTAGCGGTCGCCGAACTCGACGCCGTAGGAGTTGACGTTCTGGCCGAGCAGGGTCACCTCCAGCACGCCCTCGGCGGCCAGCGCGGCGACCTCGGCGAGCACGTCGCCGGGGCGGCGGTCCTTCTCCTTGCCGCGCAGCGCGGGGACGATGCAGAACGTGCAGGTGTTGTTGCAGCCCACCGAGATCGACACCCAGCCCGAGTGCGCCGAGTCGCGCCGGGCGGGCAGCGTGGAGGGGAAGACCTCCAGCGACTCCAGGATCTCCACCTCGGCGCGCCGGTTGTGCCGGGCGCGGTCGAGCAGCGCGGGCAGCGAGCCGATGTTGTGCGTGCCGAAGACCACGTCGACCCAGGGAGCGCGCTTGACGATCTCGCCGCGGTCCTTCTGCGCGAGGCAGCCGCCGACGGCGATCTGCATGTCCGGGTTGGCGGTCTTGGCAGGCGCGAGGTGGCCCAGGTTGCCGTAGAGCTTGTTGTCCGCGTTCTCCCGCACGGCGCAGGTGTTGAACACGACGACGTCGGCCTGCTCGCCCGAGGGCGCGGCGACGTAGCCCGCGTCTTCCAGCAGGCCGGACAGCCGCTCGGAGTCGTGGACGTTCATCTGGCACCCGTAGGTGCGGACTTGGTAGGTGCGCGCGCTCATCTCGGTTACCGAGGGTACGCCGGGCCCGCCCGCCCACGGCGGGGAGTCCCGATACCCATCGGTGACCATCCAACGATCGTTTTCCCCTGAATCGGTCCCCCGTGGTCTGGCACCATCAGCGAATGGCGCGCACCCGACGGTTCGACCGGCTCGGCGGAGTGCTGCTCGCGCTGCTCGCCGTGAGCGGGCTGCTGACGGGCTGCGACAGCCAGTTCGAAGGCGTGCGGCTGCGCATCGCCGCCGGGGTCGCCTCGGGCGTCTACAACAACCTCTCGCAGTCGCTGGCCACGAAGTGGCAGGAGCAGTTGGCCATCGACCGGCCGGAGGTGCTGGAGACCGGCGGCTCGCCGGACAACGTCAACAAGCTGCTTACCGGGGACGCGGATATCGCGTTCAGCGCGGCCGACGTGGCCGCGCAGCCGACGAACGGAGAGCGCCAGCCCCGCGCGCTCGCCCGTATCTACGACGACTACCTGCACGTCGTCGTGCGCCGCGACGGCCCGATCCGGAACCTGGCCGATCTGCGCGGGATGCGGGTGGGCATCGGGTCGCCGGAGTCTGGGGTCGCGTTCATCGCCAAGCGCGTGCTCGCCATCAGCGGGCTGTCGGAGCCGGGCACGCTGACCTTGGAGCACCTGGGGCTCACCGCGTCGATCGAGGCGTTCAAGCTGGCGAAGATCGACGCGTTCTTCTGGTCCGGCGGCCTCCCGACCCGGGGGATCACCGATCTGGCCGACGTGCTGCCGATCCGGCTGCTCGACCTGGCCGACGACCTGCCGCCGCTGCGCAGCCGCTACCCGGTCTACAACTCCGCGTCCATTCCCGCGTCCACCTACCGCCTTCCCGGCGGCCCGGTGAACACGCTGGCTGTGCCGAACTTCCTGCTCGTCACCGACAAGATGTCCGACGACTTGGCTTACGCGCTTGTCCAGGGCCTCTTCGACGCGCGCCCCGAGTTGGCCAAGACCAACCCGGCAGCGCTATCGATCGACGTCCATTCCGCGATCGAGACGGACCCTGTGCTCTTGCATCCAGGAGCGGCCCGCTACTACCAGGACCACAAGATCTAAGAAGCCGCAGGCAGTTCTACCGTGACGCGTAGGCCGCCGCCCTCGGGCAGGTCCAGCCGCAGGTCGCCGCCCGCGCGTGCCACGATTCGGCTCACGATGGCCAGGCCCAGGCCGGAGCCGGGGACGTTCTGGTGGGTGGGGCTGCGCCAGAACCGGTCGGTGGCCCGTTCCAGCTCGTCCGCGCGCAGCCCCGGCCCGTGATCGCGGACCGAGAGCCGCACCCGCTTGTCCTCGGCCGAGACCGAGACCTCGACGGCGCTGCCCCGGCCGGTGAACTTGAGGGCGTTGTCCAGCAGCGCGTCGAGGATGCCGTCCAGGCCACGCGCGGGCACGAGCGCCTTTGTCTCACCCGCGCCGCCGATGGTGCTCAGCGCTATCTCCCGCGAGTCGGCCACCACGCGCCAGTCGGTGACGCGTTCGGCGACCACGTCGTCCACGTCGATGGGGACCAGGTCGCCGCCCGTGTTCTCCGCGCGGGCCATGGACAGCAGCTCGTCCAGGATGCGGTTGAGCCGGTCAGCCTCTGCCGCGGCGGCGACCCGGTGGACCTCGGCCTCGCTGTCGACGTGGCCTTCCAGGTTGACCAGGCGGAGCTTGAGCGCGGTCAGCGGGTTGCGCAGCTGGTGGGACGCGTCGGCGACGAAGGCGCGCTGCGCGGCGAGGGTGTCGCCGACGCTGGCGGCCATCCGGTCGAACGAGCGGCTGAGCTTGCGCAGTTCCGGCGGCCCGCGTTCCTCGCCGACCGGTTCGGCGTCGCGGCCGCTGACGACGGCGGTGACGAGCGCGCCGGTCGCCTCGTCCAGCCTGCGCACCGGGCGCAGAATCCACTGGATCACCGGCACGGCCAGCATCAGCGCCAGCGCGAACGCCAGCACCCCGCCCGCGCCGATGAGCAGCCACCACCACAGGATCCGGGTGCGGCTGCGGTCGGTGGGCGAGACGGTCACCACCGCGCCCCGCACCTCGCCGTCGACCAGCACCGGACCCGCGAGCACCAGCGGGCGGTCGTTCCAGGGCAGCAGCAGCGGCCCCGGCTCGGGGCGGCGCCCGGCGAGGGCGGCCTGCACCCGGTCGCTGACGTCCTCGCGGTTCAGGTCGATCGCCGCTGGCTCGCCCGCGCGGCTCGACCCCACCGCAGGGACCCGCTCTTGGTCAACGATCAGCACGTCCACGCCATAGAGGCTCGTGTAGGCCCGCAACTCCTCGCGCAGCGACTCGGGCAGCCCGTCGATCAGCGGGCGCTGCGCCAGGGAGGCGAACCGGGTCATGTCGGTGAGCCGGTCGAGGAACAGCCGCTGCTGCTCGGTGCCCGCGACCGACAGCGCCAGCGGGACGCCGAGGCCGAACACGAGCAGCGCGACGAGGAACCAGACCATCCCCAACAGCCGTGCCCGCATGCCGCCCTCCCCCGGTGCCGCCCCTCAGCCGAGTCTGCCTGGTTGCCCCGACAAGCGGTAGCCGACCCCGCGCACGGTCTCGATGAGCGCGGGCCTGCCGAGTTTGGTGCGCAGCGTGGCCACGTGAACGTCGAGCGACCGGTTCTCCGCCGCGCCGGCGCGTCCCCAGACCTCGGCGAGGATCTGCTCCCGCGCGCACACCGACCCCCGCGCGCCGACGATCAACGCGAACACCTGGAACTCCTTGCGCGACAGCGCGACCGGCGCACCGTCCACAGTGACCTCGTACCGGTCGAAGTCGACCCGCACGCCGCCCAACTCGGCCACCCCGGTCGGCCCGCCGCGGTCCGCGCGGCGGCGGCGCACCGCGTGCACGCGCGCCACCAGCTCGTCCACGTCGTACGGCTTCACCAGGTAGTCGTCCGCGCCCGCGCGCAGACCCAGAATCCGGTCGTCCACCTCCCCGCGCGCCGAGACCACGATGACCGCGACGTCGCTGGCGGCCCGGATCTGTCGACACAGGACGATCCCGTCCACGTCGGGCAACCCGAGGTCGAGCAGCACCACGTCGACCTCGGAGACCAGGTCGAGCACGCCCGCGCCACCGGCGAGCCGTTTGACGACCAGACCGCGGCGCACCAGAGCCGGGGTCAGCGCGTCGGCGACCCGGTCGTCGTCTTCCACGAGCAGCACTCGCACGCGTGTCCCTCCGCTTCACCTGCGCCTGTGTGACAGAGTTGAGACCCTAAGTGTTGCTCAAGCGGCATGGACATCGGCGTGAGCCGGAGTAGGTTTCCGCCATCGCGTGCCAGCCGAATCGCCGCCAACCTGTGACGCAAGCGCTCGTGGAGGACCCGATGACCGCCTCTGACACCGCTCCGCCGATGATCCGGATGGAGGCGGTGGACAAGTACTTCGGCCAGTTGCACGTCCTCAAGGATGTCAACCTTGAGGTCCCGAAGGGGCAGGTCGTCGTCGTTCTCGGCCCGTCGGGGTCGGGCAAGTCCACGCTGTGCCGGGCGATCAACCGCCTGGAGCCGATCGACTCCGGCGTCATCGAGATCGACGGGAAGCCGCTGCCCGCCGAGGGCAAGGAGCTGGCCCGGCTGCGCGCCGAGGTCGGCATGGTTTTCCAGTCGTTCAACCTGTTCGCGCACAAGACGATCGCGGAAAACGTGCTGCTGGCCCCGGTGAAGGTGCGCAAGCAGCCGGTGGCGGAGGCGCGCAAGACCGCGATGGAACTGCTGGAGCGCGTCGGCATCGCCAACCAGGCGGACAAGTACCCGGCGCAGCTCTCCGGCGGCCAGCAGCAGCGCGCCGCGATCGCCCGCGCGCTGGCCATGCGGCCCAAGGTGATGCTGTTCGACGAGCCCACCTCGGCGCTGGACCCGGAGATGGTCCAGGAGGTCCTCGACGTCATGACCACCCTCGCCAGCGAGGGCATGACCATGCTGGTCGTCACCCACGAGATGGGCTTCGCCCGCAGGGCCGCGAACCGGGTCGTCTTCATGTCCGACGGCGAGATAGTCGAGGACAGCACCCCGGACGAGTTCTTCACCGCGCCCAAGTCCGGGCGGGCGAAGGACTTCCTTGGCAAGATCCTGACGCACTGAGAAACATCAGATCGGAAACACCAGATCGGCTGAACCGCAGCCGACGACATGAAGGAGCACACATGCGACTCCGGGGCCTCATGGTCGGCGCCGTGACCGCCGCGCTCGCCCTTTCGATGGCCGCGTGCGGTGAGTCGAGCACTGGTGCGGGCAACCCGCCGGTCAACACCCAGGCGAACTTCGAGGCAGGCACGACGATGGCCAAGCTCAAGGACGCGGGCACGGTCAAGATCGGCACCAAGTTCGACCAGCCGCTGTTCGGCCTCAAGGGCCTGGACAACAAGCCGGTCGGGTTCGACGTCGAGATCGCGAAGCTCATCGCGGCGAAGCTGGGCATCCCCGCCGACAAGATCACGTGGGAGGAAGCCCCGTCGAAGTTCCGCGAGGAGTACATCGAACAGGGCAGGGTCGACTTCGTCGTCGCCACCTACACGATCAACGACAAGCGCAAGGAGCGCATCTCCTTCGCGGGCCCGTACTACGAGGCGGGCCAGGACCTGATGGTCAAGAGCGACGACTCGGCCATCACCGGCCCGGAGGCGCTCAAGGCGGCTAACGCCAAGGTCTGCTCGGTCACCGGCTCCACGCCCGCCGAGAAGATCAAGGAGTACGTCGACCCGACCAACCTGGTCCTGTTCGACGTGTACTCCAAGTGCGCCGACGCGCTGCGCACCGGCCAGGTGCAGGCCGTCACCACCGACAACGTGATCCTGCTCGGCCTGATCGACGACTCCAAGGGCGCGTTCAAGCTGGTCGGCAAGCCCTTCACCAAGGAGCCCTACGGCATCGGCGTGAAGAAGGGCGACGTCAAGTTCTGCGAGTTCATCAACCAGACGCTCAAGGACGCGGCCGCCGACGGCAGTTACGAGAAGGCGTGGAAGGACACCGCGGGCAAGGTCGCGAAGGACACCCCGGCCCTTCCCACAGCGGCCGCTTGCAGCTGATCGAGTGATCCAAGCCTGGGGCGCTTGCCGAGTCGGCAGGCGCCCCACGCTCTAACCGGGCTCGGAGACCACGTGGACGTCATCTTCGACAACTTCTCGCTGTACCGCGACGGATTCCTGCAAACCCTGCGGATCTGCGCGCTCGCCGCGGTCGGGTCGCTCATCCTGGGCACCGTCATCGCGGGCTTCCGGGTGTCGCCGGTCCCGCCGCTGCGCTGGATCGGCACCTCCTGGGTGAACGTGTTCCGCAACTGCCCGCTGACGGTGGTGCTGTTCTTCTGCGCCTTCGGGTTGCCCGAGATCGGGATCAACGGGTCGTATCTCTGGTTCGGAATCACGGGCTTGGTGCTCTACACCTCGGCGTTCGTGTGTGAGGCTGTTCGCAGTGGCATCAACTCGGTGCCCCCGGGTCAGGCGGAGGCCGCCCGCGCGGTCGGGCTGACCTTCGGCCAGTCGCTGTCCACCGTGGTGCTCCCCCAAGCGCTGCGCACCGTCGTCCCACCGCTCGGCAGCGTGATCATCGCCATGATCAAGAACTCGGCCATCGCGGGCGCCTTCGGCGTCGGCGGCGACCTGTTCGCGGTCGGCGACACGCTCAGCTCGGCGCGGGGCGAGGCGGCGCTGCCGGTGCTGATCGGCGTGATGCTCGGCTACCTGGTGATCACGATTCCGGGCGGGCTGCTGCTCGGCTGGCTGGAGCGGAAGGTGGCGATCGCGCGATGAGCGAGCCTGGGAGCGAATCACTGTCTCAGTGTGTGGGCAAGCGGAGCCACCGATCTTGTGAGGTGGCTCGATGAGCGAGCTTGCGAGCGAATCACTGTCTCAGTGCGTGGGCAAGCGGAGCCACCGATCTTGTGAGGTGGCTCGATGACCACGTCCGTCCTCTACGACGCTCCCGGGCCGCGCAGCAAGCGCCGGGTGCTGATCAGCAGCCTGTTCGCCGGAGTCCTCGTCCTCGCCGTGCTCGTCCTGGTGGGTCTGCGGCTGGACCGGCAAGACCAGTTCGCGGAAGACAAGTGGTCGCCGCTGATCAATCCCGCCGACGAGCAGTTCCAGCAGGTGTGGACGCTGCTCGGCAACGCGCTGGCCAACACCCTGGTCGCGGCGGGGCTGGCGGTGGCGTTCTCGTTGGTCATCGGCACGCTGCTGGCCGTCATCCGGATCACCGCGGGCAAGTCCTACCGGTGGCTGATAGTCGGGTTCATCGAGCTGTTCCGCGGCATCCCCGTGGTCATCATGATCTTCTTCGCGGCCCGGGTGCTCCCTCAGTTGGGCGTGAACCTGCCGGTGCTGTGGTTCCTGGTCATCGGCCTCACCGCGTACAACTCGGTGATCATCGCCGAGATCGTGCGCGCGGGCGTGAACTCGCTGCCCAGGGGCCAGCGCGAGGCGGCCGAGTCGCTGGGCATGCGGCGCTCGCAGGTGCTGGCGCTGGTGCTGCTGCCCCAGGCGTTCCGAGCGATGCTGCCCGCGCTGATCAGCCAGTTGGTCGTGGTCCTCAAGGACACCTCGCTGGGCTTCGTCATCAGCTACGAGGAAACCGTGCGGACCGCCGCGATCATCATCCAGAACCTGGACAACCCGATCCAGGTCTACCTGATCATCGCCCTCATCTTCATCCTGATCAACTACGCGCTCAGCAGGCTCGCGATCTACGTCGAGCGCAGGCTCAGCCAGGGCAAGAAGGTCGCGGTGGTCGACGGCGAGGCCGCGACCCTGCCCGCCAACGACGTCACCACCGCCGGAACCGGCGGCGGCTGACTCCGTTTTCCCCGAAGATGACGGTGGCCGGTCCTCGCGAGGACCGGCCACCGTCATCTTCGGGGTCAAGCTTTCGAGCGCTTGAACAGCTTCGAGCCCAACCACACGATCGGGTCATATTTGCGGTCGGCGACGCGTTCCTTCATCGGGATGAGCGCGTTGTCGGTGATCTTGATGTGCTCCGGGCACACCTCCGTGCAGCACTTGGTGATGTTGCAGTAGCCCAAGCCGTGCTCGTCCTGGGCGGCGGGCACCCGGTCGGCCACGTCCAGCGGGTGCATCTCCAACTCCGCGACCCGCATCAGGTAGCGCGGGCCCGCGAAGGCTTCCTTGTTGTCCTCGTGGTCGCGCACCACATGGCAGGTGTTCTGGCACAGGAAGCACTCGATGCACTTGCGGAACTCCTGCGAGCGCTCCACGTCGACCTGCTGCATCCGGTACTCGCCGGGGGCGAGTCCGGGCGGCGGCGTGAACGACGGGATCTCCCGCGCCTTGGTGTAGTTGAAAGACACGTCGGTCACCAGATCGCGGATTACCGGGAAGGTCCGCATCGGGGTGACCGTGACTACCTCGTCCTCGGTAAACGTCGACATCCGAGTCATACACAGCAGCCTCGGCTTGCCGTTGATCTCCGCGGAGCACGAGCCGCACTTGCCCGCCTTGCAGTTCCAGCGGACCGCCAAGTCGGGCGCCTCGGTGGCCTGGAGGCGGTGGATGATGTCAAGGACGACCTCGCCCTCGTTCACCTCGACCAGGAAGTCCTGCAAATCCCCGGCTTCCGCGTCGCCGCGCCAGACCTTGAACTTCGCCTTGTAGGCCACCTCAGGCCGTCCTTCCCGGGTGCGCGGCAAGTTCGCCGTCGGTGTAGTACTTCGCCAACTCGGGCAGCTCGAACAGCTCCAGCAGGTCCGGCCGCATTGGCTCCTGCTCCTTGCGCTCGATCAGCACGTCCGGCACCACCTGCTCGCCGGTGGCCGAACACACCAGCAACGTGTTGCGCCACTGGGAATCCATCTGCGGGTAGTCGTCGCGGGTGTGGCCGCCGCGGCTCTCGGTCCTGGTCAGCGCCGCCTTGGCGACGCATTCACTGACCAGCACCATGTTGCGCAGGTCGATCGCCAGGTGCCAGCCCGGATTGAACTGGCGATGGCCTTCGACGGCGACATTGGGGATGCGCGCCTTGATCCGCGCGAGGGTCTCCAGCGCCCGCTCCACCTCGTCGGCCTTGCGGATGATGCCGACCAGGTCGTTCATGGTCTGCTGCAACTCGTTCTGCAGCGTGTACGGGTTTTCCTCCACGCCGCCGACAGCGGGGTCGAACGGCGCCAGCGCCATCGCCGCCGCGGCGTCCACAGCGGACTGGTCGACCGTCGGCCTGCTCGACAGGGACTCCACATAGGACGCCGCGCCCAGCCCGGCCCGCCTGCCGAAGACCAGCAGATCGGACAGGGAGTTGCCGCCGAGCCGGTTCGACCCGTGCATCCCGCCCGAGCATTCGCCCGCGGCGAACAACCCGGGCACGACCGACGAGGCGGTGTCCGGGTCGACCTCGACGCCGCCCATGACGTAGTGGCAGGTCGGGCCGACCTCCATCGGCTCGGCCGTGATGTCGACGTCGGCCAGTTCCTTGAACTGGTGGTACATCGACGGCAGCCGCCTGCGGATCTCCTCGGCGGGCAGCCTGCTCGCGATGTCGAGGAACACCCCGCCGTGCGGCGACCCCCGACCCGCCTTCACCTCGGAGTTGATCGCCCGCGCCACCTCGTCGCGGGGCAGCAGGTCGGGCGTGCGGCGATTGTTCTCCTGGTCGGCGTACCAGCGGTCGGCTTCCTGCTCGCCGTCGGCGTACTGGCCCTTGAACACCTCGGGGATGTACTCGAACATGAACCGTTTGCCGTCGGAGTTCTTCAGCACCCCGCCGTCGCCCCGCACGCCCTCGGTGACCAGGATTCCCTTCACGCTGGGCGGCCAGACCATGCCGGTCGGGTGGAACTGGACGAACTCCATGTTGATCAGCGTCGCGCCCGCGCGCAGCGCCAGCGCGTGCCCGTCGCCGGTGTACTCCCACGAGTTCGAGGTCACCTTGAACGACTTGCCGATGCCCCCGGTCGCCAGGACGACGGCCGGGGTCTCGAACAGCACGAACCGGCCCGACTCGCGCCAGTACCCGAACGCGCCCGCGATCCGGTCGCCGTCCTTGATCAGCTCGGTGACCGCGCACTCGGCGAAGACCTTGATCCGCGCCTCGTAGTCGCCGGTCTCGGCGAAGTCCTCCTGCTGCAACGAGACGATCTTCTGCTGCATGGTGCGGATCAGTTCCAGCCCGGTGCGGTCGCCGACGTGCGCGAGGCGCGGGTAGGTGTGGCCGCCGAAGTTGCGCTGGCTGATCCGGCCGTCGGCGGTGCGGTCGAACAGCGCGCCGTAGGTCTCCAGCTCCCAGACCCGGTCCGGGGCCTCCTTGGCGTGCAACTCGGCCATGCGCCAGTTGTTGAGGAACTTCCCGCCGCGCATGGTGTCGCGGAAGTGGACCTGCCAGTTGTCATTGGCGTTGGCGTTGCCCATCGACGCGGCGCACCCGCCCTCGGCCATCACGGTGTGCGCCTTGCCGAACAGCGACTTGCACACCACCGCTACCCGCAGCCCGCGCTGGCGCGCCTCGATCACCGCGCGCAGCCCCGCGCCGCCCGCTCCGATGACCACCACGTCGTAGGAGTGGCGCTCGACCTCGGTCATTTCTTCCTCTCGCTCTCAGGGCTGGCGGTCTAGAAGAACCGCAGGTCGGAAATGGCGTCGCTGGCGACGAGCATCACGTAGAGGTCGGTGAGCACCAGGGTGCCCAGCGTCGTCCAGGCGAGCTGCATGTGGCGGACGTTCAGCTTGGAGATCAGCGTCCAGGCGCGGTAGCGCACCGGGTGCTGGGAGAAGTGCTTGAGCCGCCCGCCCGCGATGTGCCTGCACGAGTGGCAGGACAGCGTGTAGGCCCAGAGCAGGATCACATTGCCGAGCAGGATGAGGTTGCCCAGGCCGAGCCCGTGGGTGAAGGCCACGACCGCGTCGTAGGTGTTGACCACCGAGACGACCAGCGCGACGTAGAAGAAGTAGCGGTGCGCGTTCTGCACGATCAGCGGCAGCCGGGTCTCTCCCGAGTAGCTGCCGTGCGGCTCGGCCACCGCGCACGCGGGCGGCGACTGCCAGACCGAGCGGTAGTAGGCCTTGCGGTAGTAGTAGCAGGTCAGGCGGAAGCCGAGCAGGAACGGCAGGGCGACGAAGCCCAGCGGGATCCAGCCCGGCAGCTCCGGCAGCGGAGTGCCGAAGTGGCTGGATCCCGGCAGGCACGAGTCACTCAGACACGGTGAGTAGAACGGCGTCAGGTAGCCGTACTCGGCGACCCAGTACCACTTCCCCATGAACGACCGGATGGTCGCGTAGACCACGAAGGCCAGTAACCCGAGGTTGGTGAGCAGGGGCGGGAGCCACCACCGGTCGGTCCGCAGGGTGCGCGCGGCGATCTTGGCCCGGTCGGGGGCGCTGACACCTGAGGTCATCGTGTCCTCGTCGTTGAGAAGTGGGTGAGCCTGCTAACGCTGGTAGCCGCCGACTCCCTCGTCGTCGGCCCCCTGCCAGAGCGCCGGGTCGTACGGGGTGTCCGGAATGACCACGACCTCGGACTCCCTCGGCCCGCGCGGCACCGGCGCGGCCGAGGCTGCGGAGAAGTCCCCCGCGTCGATGTCGATCCGTTCGATGTCGTTGTCGAGCCTGCGCACCGCCGGAATGTCGCCATACCGCGCGCGCAGCGCGCCGACGCAGTGCCGCAACTGGCCGATGGTCCGCCGCAGCTCGCTGATCTCCGTACCCGACATCTCGCACCTCCGTTACACCGGTCCGTTCGCCGCGCCGTGTCCGTACGCCTTCGTGAAGGACCGGACGCCGCTCGTCGCCGACTGTGCCCTGCAACGGCAGATGTGACAAGTACCACAAGTGGTACGTCACTGGGTGATCGACCCACTACAGATCAGCACCAAGGCGTGTGATCTCACCCACACAAGATCCGCGTCCATGCACATCGGATCTGGTTAAAACCCTTGCGCCGCAACAATTACAGCGGTGTTCGATCTACTGTGACACTCACCACTGCGACCGGTCGCGGAGCGCGCTATGCCGGGTGACGCGACGACCAAAAATGAGGGGCACTTCAGTCCGGGGCGGACGGCCAGGAACGGGCGCCACCGCCCTCCGGTACCGATCAAGTGAGGCCCGGGCGCGGTCAAGCGGATGCCCTGGGCGGTCGCCTGCCGCCCGCGCCGCCCCAGCGCGGAAGCACTCCGCTGGGCGCCTCGCCGTTCCGCCGCGCCAACACGACTCTCGGCAGCGAACTGGACCGCCCCTCACCTGCCCCCGGTTCGGCCGCGCGCGGACCGAGCCGGGGACCCGGCGGGCTTCTGCGCCCCGGCCCTCCAGCAGACCATCGACGCGGCGCTGACCGGGGCCATGGCGCTGCCTCCGTTCAACGCCGCGCGATGTGTGGGCGCGCCGGGCAGACCCGCAACGAGGCTCGGAGCGTCCTCGAACCACTCCCCGAGCGCAGGCGGAACCGCCGCCCGCCAGCCGCGACCGTCACGGACGGGCACCCGGTCCTCAAGCCTCTTCCGGGCGTAGGTGGGCCACACTGCCCAGCCCGGGGTCCGTGCTCGGCCCCCTGCTTCCGCACCCGGCTTCCAGAGCCCTGCGCAGGTTTCAGCCCCCTCGCCCTCCCACGAGGCACGGCCGGCCGCTCGTGCCGACCGCCCCGGCAGCACCGCCCGCTCCCGTGTGCGGGCTGGTCAGTCGGGGAGGGCGTCCAGGGTGGCGGTATCAGCCCCCGCCGCGGCCAGTTCGGTGCGGACGACGCGGAAGGCCAAACCTTCCGAGTAGCCGCGGCGGGCGAGCATGGCGACCAAGCGGCGGATCTTCACCTGGTCGTCCACCCCGCGCAGGCCGCCGAGCTTGGCCCGGACCAACTCGGCGGCGCGGTCGGCCTCGGCGTCGGCGTCGACCGCCGCGACGGCCTCGGCCACGACGGCGTCGTCCACGCCCTTGCGGCGTAACTCCATGGCGATGGCGCGGCGGCCGAGGCCGCGGTGGGTGTGCCGGGACCGGACCCAGGTCTCGGCGAACGCCTCGTCATCGACCAGCCCCGCCTTGTCGAACTTCGCGAGGACCGACTGGGCGACGTCGTCGGGGATCTCCTTGCGGCGCAAAGCCTGCTCCAGCTCCAACCGGGTCCGGTCGCGGGCGGCGAGCAGCCGGTAGCAGATGTCGCGGGCCTTGGCCGCCGGGTCGTCGGGGTCGACGGCGCGGGCCGCGGGCGATCCCCCGGGGGACGAGTCGGCATCGTCGCCCGACCCCCGGGTTCTGCGTGCGTACCTGCGGTCGGACATTAGAACTCGACGGGAGCCGGAGCGGTCTCGTCGGCGTCGAGCTTGGCTCCGATGCCGAGCTTGTCCTTGATCCGCTTCTCGATCTCGTTGGCGACGTCCGGGTTCTCCAGCAGGAACTTGCGGGCGTTCTCCTTGCCCTGGCCCAACTGGTCGCCCTCGTAGGTGTACCAGGCCCCGGACTTGCGCAGGATGCCCTGCTCGACGCCCATGTCGATCAGCGAGCCCTCGCGGCTGATGCCCTTGCCGTAGAGGATGTCGAACTCGGCCTGCTTGAACGGCGGCGCGACCTTGTTCTTCACGACCTTGACCCGGGTGCGGTTGCCGACCGGCTCGCCGCCGTCCTTGAGGGTCTCGATGCGGCGGACGTCGAGGCGGACCGAGGCGTAGAACTTCAGCGCCTTGCCGCCGGTCGTCGTCTCCGGGCTGCCGAACATCACGCCGATCTTCTCGCGGAGCTGGTTGATGAAGATCGCGGTGGTGCCCGAGTTGCTCATCGCGCCGGTCATCTTGCGCAGCGCCTGGCTCATCAGCCGGGCCTGGAGGCCGACGTGGCTGTCGCCCATCTCGCCCTCGATCTCCGCGCGCGGCACGAGCGCCGCCACCGAGTCGATGACCAGGATGTCCAGCGCGCCGGAGCGGACCAGCATGTCCGCGATCTCCAGCGCCTGCTCGCCGGTGTCCGGCTGGGAGACCAGCAGGGCGTCGGTGTCGACCCCGAGGTTCTTGGCGTAGTCGGGGTCGAGCGCGTGCTCCGCGTCGATGAACGCGGCGATCCCGCCCGCGCGCTGCGCGTTGGCCACGGCGTGCAGGGCGACGGTCGTCTTACCGGAGGACTCCGGGCCGTAGATCTCGATCACTCGCCCGCGCGGCAGGCCGCCGATGCCGAGCGCGACATCGAGGGCGATCGCACCGGTGGGGATGACGGCGATGGGGGCTCGGCCCTCGTCGCCGAGCCGCATCACCGAGCCTTTGCCGAAGTTCTTGTCGATCTGGGCCAGGGCGAGTTCGAGCGCCTTGTCCCGGTCGGGTGCTGGTGCCATCTTCGATCCACCTCGGTTGACTTTAGTCTGCTTCGTGCTCACGGGGCCGACGCTACGGGCAAGGGCCGACGATTCTCAGTAGGCGCCGCCGGTCTGTGGATGAACGGAGCCATTGGGGATGAACAATAGCGAACATCTGTTCGATCTGGGATACTGGCCCGCTGGCGTGTCGGGGCGGCGGTCAGCGGCGCTCGGCCGGGATCTCGAACGCCTCGCAGACGGCCTGCCAGATCTCTTTCGTGGGCAGGCCCGCCTCAAGCGCTTGGTCGACAGTGCGGCCGCCCAGAGCGGCGAAGACGTGGTCACGGGCGATGGTGTCGGCGCGGGAGGCGCCGAACTCCTCGGCGAGCAGGGCTCGGAAAGCGGTGATGCGCATCGACGCCGAGTCTACGGACAGGCAGAATCACGGTGTGCTGCTGCTCGCGATCGACCCGCCCACCCCCGCGGAAGACCTCTGGCTGACGATCGGCGCGATCGGGGCCTGCGTCGCCGCGATCGTCGTCGGCCTGCGAGCGCTGCGGAACCGGAAGCGCTGACTCAGGCCCCCCGGTTGGCTCAGGTCCCCGGCTGGACGTTCGCGGCGAAGAAGTCCGCCAGCGCGTCGGGGCTGACCCCGTCGCGGGTCCGCGAGAGCCAGCCGACCAGCGGCCGGTCCTTGACCGTGAAGACCAGCACGCCGCTGTCGCCGTTAACGCCCGCCCGGTAAGAGCCGTCGAGCCCGTTGCCCCGCCAGTCGGCGAGGACGTGGTCGCCTTCGGTCATCGCGCCCAGCTCGGCTTCGAGGATCTCCCGGGCCTCGTCCTGCGAGCCGACCTGGGCGTAGTCGACGCGGTAGGACTCCGGCAGCGAGCAGGTGACGTCGGCCGGGCCGTCGCCGGGCGCGCACTGGCCGTCCGCGACGTCGCCAGCGAGCTGGCGCAGGCACGCGGTGAAACCCTGGCCGTCCTTGGCTCCCTCGGTCCGGCAGTCGGCGGCCGTCGGCAGATCGTCGCCCGGTTTGATCAGGAAGAACCCGCCGACCGCCGCCAGGGCCACGACCACGATCGCGGCGACCACGAGCGGCGCCTTCGACCGTGCGGGCTTGGCCGCCTGCTCCGGGCGCGGCGGCGTCGGGAAGTTGGTCTGCGGCGCCGGTTGCTGCTGCCTGGGCTGCTGATACGGCGAAAAGCCCGGCGGCGGGGTGGGGAAACCACCGGTGGGCGGAGCCTGGCTCGGGAAACCGCCGGTAGGCGGAGCCTGGTTGGGGACGCCGCCGCTGGCCTGAGCCTGGTTGGGGGCCGAGGCGACGGTGGCCGTGCGCAGGCTGATGCCCTCTTGGGTCACCTGGTGCGCGCCGAGGGCGACGGCGGTCTCGGGCTGGTCCAGGCTGATCGGCACGACCCGCAACTGCTCCGCGATCAACGTCGCCACCAGCGGAATCCGGCTCGAACCACCGACCAGGTAGATGCCCACCAGCCGGTCCGGGGTCGTGCCGGTCGCCCGGATGGTGCTCGCGAGCAGTTCGACGCTGCGCAGCATGCTCGGCCGGATCAGCGCCTCCAACTCGGCGCGGGTGACCAGGACGTCGTCAAACGGCTCCGGCATCGGCACCTCGGTCTGCGGGTGCCGCGACAGCGCTTCCTTGGCGGCCTTCACGTCCTCCTGCAACGCGCGGCGCGCCCGCCGGTCGCCGGTGGACTCCGGGCGCAGCAGCCGCTGCCAGCCCGCCGGGTCGCGGTGCGAGACCGAGCGGCCGACGTGCTCAAGCAGGGCCTGGTCGACGTCCATGCCGCCGAGGTCGTGCAGGCCGTCCTCGGCGAGCACGGCGAACCCGGCCTGGGTGGCCGCGACGATCGCGACGTCGAAGGTGCCCGCGCCCAGGTCGTAGACGGCGAGCGCCTGGCCGGGCCCGAGCGGGTGGCCGAGCGAGGCGAAGTGCGCGGCGGCGGCGACCGGCTCGGGCACGAGCACCAGGTTCGAGCTCATGCCCGCTAGCCGAGCCGCGGACAGCAGGACATTCCGGCGAACAGGACCCCACTGGGCGGGGTGGGTAAGACGGATCTCGTCAGGCATAGAGCCGCTGAGTTGGCGGGAGGTCTCTTCGACCACCCGGCGCAAAACCGCGGCAAACGCTTCAGTGACCGGGACGACCGCGTCGCCGAGCAGCAGCGTGCCGTCGTCGACCCGCCGCTTCGGATTCGGCTCGAACCGCGACGGGTCCAGCCGTGCCCGCCGCTCGGCGTCCCGGCCGACGACGAGCTTGCCGTCCTCGCCCGCGAACACCGCCGAGGGCATCGTGGCGGACCCGTCGACCTCGATGACCCGGGGCGGGCGCCCGTGGGCGGACAGGACCGCGACGGTGTTGGACGTGCCGAGATCGACCGACAGGACGCGCATCGCCTTATCTTCCTATCCGCTGATGGCGGTCACGCGCGGGGCCGCGCGCCGACGACGGGGGTGGTGAGCGCGGTCCTCAGGACGTCGCCTTCGGCTTCACGTAGTCCTCGAAGTAGCTCTTGGCTTCGTCCGTGCCCGCGTTGGAGCCGCCGAACTTGACCATGAAGCCGATGAGCGGGCTGTCGTCCACGCTGAAGGCGAGCAGGCCGACACCGCCGATGTCCAGCAGTCGGTACTCGCCACTGAGGCTTCCCCCGGTCCAGGTGGCCTTTTCCTGCTCCTTCACGGTGGAGGTCAGCGCGTCCATGAACTGCGGAACCTGGTCGGCCGCGCCCACCTGGTAGTAGATGACGGTCCAGTCGTCCTTGCTCGTGCAGGTGGACGCCTGGATGCCAGGCAGGGACGGGGTGTCGAAGCCACCGACGCTCGCGCCCTTCTTGCACTCGCCCTCCTGGGCCACCACGCCCGCGATGTCGCGCATGCACTGCGTCATGCCCTGCTGGTCGGGAGTCTGCCCGTCGCAGTCGGCCACGGCGGCGGAGTCGCCGGAGGTGGCGATGATGACGCTGACGATGCCGATCACCAGCACGGCGACCACGGCGGTGGCGATGTACCAGGCCTTGTTCGAGGTGGACCGGGGCTGGGCGGCGGGACCCTGGTTCGGGAACTGCGGCAGCCGCTGCGCGGGCGTGGGGCCCGACGGCGGACCGGCCTGCGCGGGGGTCGGCCGGGACGGCGGGCCCGGCGCCTGCCGCTGGGGGCCGCCCGCGGGGTACTGCTGCTGCGCGGGGATCGCGCCGGACGGCGGACCGGGGGGACCCTGCTGGGCCGGGATCGCCCCGGACTGCGGGCCCTGCGGGGCGAAGCCGCCGGTGCGGGGCGGCACCATGGCGCGGGTGCGCTGGACGGCGTCGATGGTGCTGCTCATGTCGCCCGTGCGCATGGTGATGCCCTCTTGCGGCACGTGGTGCGCGCCCAGGGCGACCGCGGTCTCGGGCTGGTCCAGGCTCGTCGGCACGACCCGCAGCTGCTCGGCGATCAGCGTCGCCACCAGCGGGATCCGGCTGGAGCCGCCGACCAGGTAGATGCCCACCAGCCGGTCCGGGGTCATGCCGGTGGAGCGGATCGTGGCGGCCAGCAGCTCGACGCTGCGCAGCATGCCGGGGCGGATCAGCGCCTCCAGCTCGACCCGGGTGACCAGGACGTCGTCAAACGGCTCCGGCAGGGGGACCTCGGTCTGCGGGTGCCGGGAGAGGGCTTCCTTGGACGCCTTGACGTCCTCGCGGAGCGCGCGCTGGGCGCGGCGGTCGCCGGTGGACTCCGGGCGCAGCAGCCGCTGCCAGCCCGCCGGGTCGCGGTGCGAGATCTGGCGGCCGACGTGTTCGAGCAGCGCCTGGTCGACGTCGAGGCCGCCGAGGTCGGGCAGGCCCGCCTCGGCCAGGACCACGAAGCCCTTCTGGGTGGCCCCGACGATCGCGACGTCGAAGGTGCCCGCGCCCAGGTCGTAGACGGCGAGCGCCTGGCCGGAGGCCAGGGTCTGCCCGGGGAAGGACGCGAAGTGCGCGGCGGCGGCGACCGGCTCGGGCACGAGCACCAGGTTGGAGCCCATGCCCGCCTGCCGGGCGGCCGAGAGCAGCACGTTGCGGCGAACCGGCCCCCACTGGGCGGGGTGGGTGAGGCGCACCTCGTCCGGCTTCTTGTTGCCGAGCTGGCGCGAGGTCTCGTCGGCGACGCGGCGCAGCACGCCCGCGAGGGCGTCGGTGACCGGGACAACGGTGTCGCCGAGCAGCAGGGTGCCCTCGTCGACGCGGCGCTTGGGATTGGGCTCGAACCGGGCGGGGTCCAGGCGGGCGCGCCGCTCGGCGTCGCGGCCGACGACCAGGTTGCCGTCCTCCCCCGCGAACACCGCCGACGGCATCATCGACGATCCGTCGACGTCCACCACCCGAGGCGGGCGGCCGTGCGCGGACAGCACGGCGACCGTGTTGGACGTGCCGAGATCGACCGACAGGACGTTCACTGCTCTCCCCTCATCCCCGACCCGGAACGCGCTTGACCCCCAGGTTGCTGTGCCAGATGTTCCCATGCGCGGCACGCGCGGTGGGCCCGGTCTCCCAGATCCGCGCATGGCCGAGGTCACCACGCCGCGCCGGTTTCCCGGGCGCGGCGATCGTCGCAGATCAGGGCAGTCTGATGAATCCCTCCTGGACAAGCCAGTCCCGCGCGACCTCGACCGGGTCGGCGCCGTAAACGTCCACTTGGGCGCTCAGCCGCTGCATGGTGCCGTTGTCCAGGCGCTCGGCGAGCGGCGCGAGCACGTCGCGCACACCGGGGTGCGCGGCGAGGAAATCGGTGCGCACTACCGGAGCCGCGTTGTACTGCGGGAAAAACTTGCGGTCGTCCGCCAGCACGGTCAGGTCCAGCGCGAGCGTGCGACCGTCCGTGGACGTGATCTCACCGAAGGTGCACGCCCCGTTCGCCAGCGCCTGGTAAATCGCGCCCGCGCCGAAGATTTTCATGTTGGCGGGCGCGGCGCGGAACCCGTACGCCTGCTGCACTCCGGGAAAGCCGTCGTCGCGGCTGACGAACTCGGTCTCCACACAGAACACTCCCAGCGCCGGGTCCCGGGTGACCGCTTCGGCGAGCTGCGAGATCGTGGTGATGCCCAGTCGCTCGGCGACTTCGCGGCGCATCCCGAACGCGTAGGTGTTGTTCAACGCGGCGAAGTCCAGCCACTCCAGGCCGTTGGCGCGGTCGAGGTCGCGGACCGCCTCGAATTGCAGGCGCTCGTCGGGGATCGGCTTGGTCTGGCCGAGATAGCTGACCCAGGCCGTGCCGGTGTACTCCCACTGCACGTCGATGTCGCCGGTCAGCAGCGCCTGGCGGGCGCTGTTGGAGCCCTGGATGTTGGTCAGGTCGACCACGTCCGCTCCCGCGGCGGCGAGAGCGAACTCGGTGATGTGCCCCAGGACGATCTGCTCGGTGAAGTCCTTCGACCCCACCACGATCCGCACGTCGGTCAGGTCGGGCCGGGCCGCGATCGATCCGGGCAGGACGTCCAGCGGCAGCGCGATGCTGCTGTCCAGCCCGCATCCCGCGAGCAGACCGCACACGGCGGCCAGGGCGGCGAGCCGGGTCCGCACCCCTTTCATCGCAGTCCCTTCGGTCCGAGACGGCGTTCGGCGAGCGCGCCGAGCCAGTCGACCAGCAGGGCCAAGCCCACCGCGAGGACCGCGCCGGTGATCAGGACGGTGGACCGGTTGAGCTTGTAGCCGGTGTCGATCAGCAGGCCGAGCCCGCCGCCGTTGACGAACGCGGCCAGCGTGGCCGTGCCGACCGCGAGCACCAGCGATGTCCGCAGGCCCGCGAGGATGAGCGGCACGGCGAGCGGCAACTCGATCCGCCGCAGCACCGCTCCCGCCGACATCCCGATGCCCCGGCCCGCCTCGACAAGGGCCGGATCGACACCGCGGATGCCGACGACAGTGTTGCGCAGCACGGGAAGCAGCGAGTACAGCGCGATCGGCAGCACCGCCGCCCACAGCCCTTCCCATTCCGTCCACAGGAAGAACAACACCAGAACGCCCACGGAGGGCGCGGCTTGCCCGATCGTGGCCACGCCGAGCACGATCGGCGCCGCCCACCGCGCCCACCGCCGGGTGACCGCGATACCCAGCGGCACAGCCACCACGACTACCAGCGCAGTCACCACGACCGAGATCACCAGGTGGTCCCAGGTGTCGCGGACGATCTTCGCGGGTGCCAGGTTGACCTTCTCGATGGAGTCGAGATCGCGCGTGGCCGCCCACAGCAGCACGCCGCCGACGAGCAGCAGCACGGCGACCGGCTGCCCGACCAGGCGCAGCCGCTCCGCCCGGCCCGCCCCGGCCCGCACCGCGGCGGTCACGACTCGACCTCCGCGTGCTCGTCCCGCAGCCGCGCGATCACCGTGGTCACCGTCTCCAGGCCGATCGTGCCCAGGTATTCGCCGCGCGAACCGGTGACCGCCGCGTTGCCGCCCTCGGTCAGGATCGCCTCCAGCGCGTCCTGCAAGGTGCTCTTCAGGGACACCGAGTCGCCTACCGGCTTTCCGACAGCGGTAAGAGAAGCGGCGGTGGCGAGATCGCGCGCGTGCACCCACCGCGACGGCCGGTTGCGCCGGTCGAGCACCAGCGCCCACTGGGCGCCCCGAGCCGTCATCCGCCCGCGCAGCTCGGCGACCGAATCCTCCGCGGTCGCGGTCACCGCGCTGTCCCGGTCGAACTCGACATCGCGCACCCGCAACAGGGTGAGCTGCTTGAGCGAGGCGCCCGCGCCGACGAATCCCGCCACCGTGTCGTCGGCGGGATTGGCCAGGATCGCCTCGGGTGTGTCGTACTGCAACACCCGCGAACGCGGCCCGAGCACGGCGATCCGGTCGCCGAGTTTGACCGCCTCGTCGAAGTCGTGGGTGACGAACACGATCGTCTTGCCCAGTTCGGACTGGAGGTTGAGCAACTCGTCCTGCAGGTTGCCCCGGGTGATCGGGTCAACCGCGCCGAAGGGCTCGTCCATCAGCAGCACCGGCGGATCGGCGGCGAGCGCGCGCGCCACCCCGACCCGCTGCTGCTGCCCGCCGGAAAGACTGCGCGGAAAGCGGGTCGCGAAGTCGGCGTCGAGTCCGACGAGGTCCAGCATCTCCCGCACGCGGTCGGCGACGCGGCTCTTGTCCCAACCGAGCAGGCCGGGCACGACGCCGATGTTCTGCGCGACGGTCAGGTGCGGGAACAAACCGGCCTGCTGGATCGCGTACCCGATGCGCCTGCGCAGCTTGTCCGGGTCCATCGAGAGCACGTCCTCGCCGCCCATGGTGATGGTCCCGGAAGACGGCTCGATCAACCGGTTGATCATCTTCATGGTCGTCGTCTTGCCGCAGCCGGACGGTCCGACCAAGACCGTGATTTGCCCCGCGGGCAGGGTCATGCTGACCTCGTCCACCGCCGGGGCGTCCTGGCCGGGATAGCGCTTGGTGACGTGGTCGAGCCGGATCTCGACTCCGATGTGCTCAGTCACGAATCCCCCTTGAGACGGTGAGTCGGGCGACGAGGACGTAGAGGCCGTCCACGACGAGCGCGAGCACCACGATGCCGATCGTCCCCGCGAGCGCCTGGTTGGTCGCGTTGGCGCTGCCCGCGCGCGCCAGTCCGGAGAAGATCTCCGTGCCGAGGCCCGGCCCCTTCGCGTACGCCGCGATGGCCGCGATGCCCATCAGCATCTGCGTGCTGACCCGGATGCCCGCCAGGATCGCGGGCCAGGCCAGCCGAAGCTCCACTCTGGTCAGCACCCGCAGCCGGTTCATCCCGATTCCCCGTGCCGCGTCGGTGATCGCGGGGTCGACCCCGGCGAGGCCGACGATCGTGTTGCGCACGATCGGAAGCAGCGCGTAGAGCACCAGCGCCACGACGGTCGGCGGCACGCCCAGCCCGAGCACCGGAATCAGCAGGCCCAGCAGGGCGAACGACGGGACGGTCAGGATCGCGCTGGTCAGCGCCGTCGCCAGCGCGGACCCGGCTGGGCTCCGATAGACCGCGACCCCCAGCGCCACGCCCGCCACCGCGGCGATGAGCGTGCACTGGATCACCGCGCTGGCGTGCAGGGCCGCTTCGGGCAGCAGCCGATCCCAGCGCTGCGCGATGAACTCCCACAGACTCATCCGGCCGCCTCCCCTCTCTCATCGACCGCGACCTTTCGTAGTCAAACGGACACGGAGGCCACTCGTCCACCCACCTCGCTCGCGCCTGTGGATAACTTTTGCCCTGTGGATAACTTCCGGCGAATGTCGGCGGGGTGGGCCACCATGGCCGTATGTCCACCGACGTGCTCGACCTGTTCACCCCGGCAACCAGGCAGTGGTTCGCCGGGGCGTTCGCCGAGCCCACCAGCGCCCAGGCAGGCGCGTGGCGGGCCGCGGCGGCGGGCGAGCACGCCCTCGTAGTCGCGCCCACCGGTTCGGGCAAGACGCTCGCTGCGTTCCTCTGGGCGCTCGACCGGTTGGCCAAGGAGGGCGTGCCCGCCGATCCGAAGCGGCGCTGCCGTGTGCTCTATGTCTCACCGCTCAAGGCGCTCGCGGTGGACGTCCAGCGCAACCTGCGGGCCCCGCTGGCGGGCATCCGGCAAGCCGCCCACCGGCTCGACCTGCCCGAGCCGAGCATCACGGTGGGCATGCGCACCGGCGACACCCCGGCCGACGAGCGGCGCTCGTTCGCCAGGACCCCGCCGGACGTCCTGGTCACCACCCCGGAGTCGTTGTTCCTGCTGCTGACTTCGGCAGCCCGCGAGTCGCTGCGCGGTGTCGAGACGGTGATCGTGGACGAGGTACACGCGGTGGCGGCCGTGAAGCGCGGGTCGCACCTGGCGCTGTCGCTGGAGCGGTTGGACGCGGTGCTGGAGCGGCCCGCGCAGCGCATCGGGCTCTCGGCGACCGTGCGGCCGGTGGAAGAAGTGAGCGCGTTCCTCGGCGGCGGTCGGCCGGTGACCCTGGTGCAGCCGAAGATCGGCAAGACGGTGGAGGTGCGCGTCGAGGTCCCGGTCGAGGACATGGCGAGCCTGACCGAGGCCCCGGCCGAGCCGATCGACCCGGATTCGCCGGAGGCGCCCATGCGTCCGTCGATCTGGCCGATGGTGGAGCGGCGCGTGCTGGACCTGGTGCGCGAGCACCGGTCCACGATCGTGTTCGCCAACTCACGGCGGCTGGCCGAGCGGATGACCTCGCGGCTCAACGAGCTGGCGAGCGAGGAAGCCCAAGTCCTCGCGCGCTTTCCCGCCGAGGCGATCGGGCAGTCCGGGCTGGCCGCCGGGGCCGAGCCGGTGGTGGCGCGGGCGCACCACGGGTCCATGTCGCGCGAGCAGCGGACGCTGGTCGAGGAAGACCTGAAATCCGGTCGGCTGCCGTGTGTGGTGGCCACGTCCTCGTTGGAACTGGGCATCGACATGGGCGCGGTCGACTTGGTGGTGCAGATCGAGGCGCCGCCGACGGTGGCCTCCGGGCTGCAACGCGTCGGCCGGGCCGGGCACCAGGTCGGCGCGGTCTCACGCGGGGTGATGTTCCCGAAGTTCCGCGGCGACCTCGTCTCCTGCGCGGTGGTCGCCGAGCGGATGGCCCAGGGCGCGATCGAGGCGGTGCGGTATCCGCGCAACCCGCTGGACGTGCTGGCCCAGCACATCGTGGCGATGGTGGCGCTGGAACCGTGGACGGTCGAGGAGTTGGCGGCGGTGGTGCGGCGGGCGGCCCCGTACGCGTCGCTGCCGGACTCCGCGCTGCACTCGGTGCTGGACATGCTCGCCGGGCGGTATCCCAGCGAGGAGTTCGGCGAACTGCGGCCGCGGATCACCTGGGATCGAATAAGCGGCGAACTCCGCGGTCGGCCGGGAGCGCAGCGACTGGCGGTCACCTCGGGCGGCACGATTCCCGACCGCGGGCTATTCACCGTGATGACCCCGCCCGACGAACGGGGGTCTGGGTCACGGGTCGGCGAGCTGGACGAGGAAATGGTCTACGAGTCCCGGGTCGGCGACACGTTCCTGCTCGGCACGTCGTCGTGGCGCGTGCAGGACATCACCCACGACCGGGTGATCGTCACGCCCGCGCCGGGTGAGCCTGCCCGGATGCCGTTCTGGAAGGGCGACGCGCCGGGGCGGCCGCTCGAACTCGGCCGGGCACTGGGCAAGTTCCTGCGCGAACTGTCCAGTGTGGACGCGGTGGCCGCGCGCGAACGGACGGCGCGGGCCGGGTTGGACCAGTGGGCGAGCGACAATCTGCTGACCTACCTGGCCGAGCAACGCGAAGCGACCCGGCACGTGCCCGACGACCGCACGATCGTGGTCGAGCGGTTCCGTGACGAGTTGGGCGACTGGCGGCTGGTGGTGCACTCGCCGTTCGGCGCGCAGGTGAACGCGCCCTGGGCGTTGGCGATCGGGGCCCGGCTGCGGGAGCGGCGCGGGGTCGACGCGCAGATCGCGCACTCCGACGACGGGATCGTCGTCCGGCTGCCGGACGCGGTGGACGACGCCGGGCAGGAAGTCGTGGCCGGGGCAGAAGACGTGCTGCTCGACCCGGACGAGGTGGAGCAGATCATCGTCGCCGAAGTGGGCGGGTCGGCGCTGTTCGCGTCCCGCTTCCGCGAGTGCGCCGCGCGGTCGCTGCTGCTGCCCCGGCGCGATCCCCGGCGGCGGACTCCGCTGTGGCAGCAGCGGCAGCGGTCGGCGCAACTGCTGTCGGTGGCGTCGAAGTACGAGCGGTTCCCGGTCGTGCTGGAAGCGATGCGGGAGTGCCTGCAGGACGTCTACGACGTGGCGGGGCTGCGTGAGCTGATGTCGGACGTGCGGGCGCGGCGGGTGCGGATGGTCGAGGTGGAGACGCCCGCCGCGTCACCGTTCGCGCGGAGCCTGCTGTTCGGCTACGTCGGGATGTTCCTTTACGGGGTCGACGTTCCGCTGGCCGAGCGGCGGGCGGCGGCGCTGTCGCTGGACAGCGCGTTGCTCGCCGAACTGCTGGGGTCGGAGGCCATCCGCGAGCTGCTCGACACCGATGTCCTTGACGAGGTCGAGCGGTCGCTGCAACGGCTTGATCCGCGGCGGCACGCCCGGCACGCCGAGGACGCCGCCGACCTGTTGCGCTTCCTGGGCGACCTGTCCGCCGAGGAAGCCGCTGCGCGTGGCGTCCGGCCGGAGTGGCTGGCGGAACTGGAGTCCGCGCGGCGGGCGCTGCGGGTGCGGATCGCGGGCGACGAGCGGTACATCGCGATCGAGGACGCCGGGCGCGTGCGCGACGCGTTGGGCACGGCGCTGCCAGTCGGGGTGCCGGAAGCGTTCACCGAGCCAGTGGCGGACCCGGTGGGCGACCTCTTGGCGCGATATGCCCGCACCCATGGGCCGTTCCCCGCGGTCGATGCGGCGAAGCGGTTCGGGTTGGGGGTGTCGGTGGTGACGGGCGTGCTCGAACGGCTGGCCGGGACCGGGCGGCTGGTGCGCGGCGAGTTGCGGCCAGGCGGCACGCACACCGAGTACTGCGACGCCGAAGTGCTGCGGCGGCTGCGGCGTACCTCGCTGGCTCGGCTGCGGGCCGAGGTCGAGCCGGTCGAGCCCGCCGCGTTGGGGCGTTTTCTCCCGACGTGGCACGGGATCGGGCGGCGGTTGCGCACGGCGCCGACGGCCGACGACGTGCTGTCGGTGGTGGAGCAGTTGGCGGGGGCGCCGCTGCCCGCGAGCGCGCTGGAGTCGTTGGTGCTGCCGTCGCGGTTGCCGGGGTACTCGCCCGCGCTGCTCGATGAGCTGACCGCGGCGGGCGAGGTGACCTGGTGCGGCACCGGCGCGCTGGCGGGCGGCGACGGCTGGGTCGCGCTGGCGCCGTCGGACGTGGCGGATCTGCTGCTGCCGGACGTCGAGGAGGCCGTGCCGGACACACCGCTGCACGGCGCCGTGCTGTCCGCGTTGGACGGTGGGGCGCTGTTCTTCCGGCAGGTCGCCGACCGCGCGGGCGCGGTGCTGCTTGACGGCGGGGCCGAATCGCCCAGCGACCCGGATGTGATCGCGGCGCTGTGGGATCTGGTGTGGGGCGGGCTGGTCACCAACGACACGATCGCGCCGCTGCGGGCCCTGGTGTCCGGGAAGGGAGCCGCGCACAAGCCCCGTCGAACGGCGCCACGCGGTCGCTACGCCCGGCTGCGGACGGCCAGACCCACGATGCCGAGCCGCACCGGGCCGCCGACCGTGGGCGGGCGGTGGTCGCTGGTCGTGCCGCGCGAGGAAGACCTCACCCGGCGGGCGCACGCCCGGGCGGAGGCTTTCCTTGAGCGGCACGGGGTCCTGACCCGGGGCGCGCTGGACACCGAGCGGGTCACGGGCGGGTTCAGCGGGATCTACAAGGTGCTGCGGGCCATGGAGGAGTCCGGGCAGCTTATCCGCGGGTATGTGGTCGAAGGGCTCGGCGCGTCCCAGTTCGCCGCGCGGGGAGCCGTCGACCGGATGCGAGCGCTGTCTCGTTCGGACAGTCCAGACATGTCCACTGTGGACTTACCCGGCGTGGTGCTCGCCGCCGCCGACCCGGCGCAGCCCTACGGCGCGGCGCTGGACTGGCCGGAGCCCGTGGGTGAGGGAAAGCACCGCCCCGGGCGGAAGGCGGGCGCCCTGGCGGTCCTGGTCGACGGTGTGCCCGCGCTGTACGTCGAGCGGGGCGGGCGAACCCTGCTGTCGTTCACCGACGACGACAAGGTGCTGCGCTCGGCCGCCGAGGCGCTGTCGCGAGCCGTGCGCGACGGCAGACTGAGCGGGTTGTCCGTGCAGAAAGCCGACGGCGAGATAGCCCTGACCTCAACCCTCGCCGACGTTCTTCGCGACGCCGGATTCCGCGCCACACCGAAAGGACTACGACTACGAGCCTAATCACTCCATTATGGACAATGTGCCGGTGAGACTGCCACGTCTGGCCGCACCACGTCGTGCGGCAGCGAAAGCGGCCACCGCCGCCGGAAGGGGGACTCAGCCACGAGACGGGAAACCTTCCCCGTTCCCGACAACGCGTCGTGATCACGATTCCCGTGATGCCTTTGCGACAAACGCGGCGGTAACACGGCGACGGGTGCGCGCGGTTCCGGCGAACGCGGTCTCGGTGAACGCGGTCCCCCTGCACGCCGTCCCGATGAGCGCGGTTTCGGTGTGCGGTCCTGGTGAACGGGGATCTGGTAAACGCGGTCCCGGTGCACGCGTCCAACGAACGCGGTTTCGGTGTGCGCGGTCCCGTGCACACGGTCCCGGTGCGCACGGTCCCGGTGCAGGGGGATCTGGTGCAGGGGATCCGGTGAACGCGGTCCTGGTGAACGCGGTTCCGGTGAACGCGGTCCCCTGCACGTCGTCCCGATGAACGCGGAGACGGTGCGGGCGGAGACGGTGAACGCGGAGACGCGGCGGCGGTGTGCGGCTCCAGGACCATGGGGCCGGGGCGCAGCTTTGCGGGCCGAATACTCGACCGGCTGGTTGGGTGTGTCAGCGGGAGGTGAGGACGCAGAACTCGTTGCCCTCCGGGTCGGCGAGGACTGCCCACGGGACGTCGCCTTGGCCGATGTCCCGGGGGACGGCGCCGAGCGCGCGCAGGCGGGCGACCTCGGCGGCCTGGTCCTCGCCCTGGTGGGCGGCGACGTCGAGGTGGATGCGGTTCTTGACGGTCTTCTCGTCGTCCAGGCGGAGGAACTCCAGCCAGGGGCCGTGGCCGTCCATGGACCGCAGCGACGCCAGGGACAGGTCGTCGCGGACGATGAGCCAGCCGGTGGCGGCGGCCCAGAACGTCGCCAGGGCGGCGGGGTCATGGGCGTCGACGACGATGGCGGCGATGGAACCGGTGTCCGCGTACTCCGGTCTGGGTTCGAGGACGCAGAACTCGTTGCCCTCCGGGTCGGCCAGCACGGCCCACGGGACATCGCCCTGACCGAGGTCGACGGGGGTCGCGCCGAGGGTGCGGGCGCGGTTCACCAGGGCGTCTTGATCGGCGAGCGAGGTGCTGGACAAGTCCAGGTGCAGCCGGTTCTTGACCGTCTTGGGCTCCGGCACCGGCACGAACACCAGGTCCATGGCCCACCCGTCCTCGGCGGGCGCCGCGACGTCGACCTCGTCGGCGTCGGCGAAGCTGATCCGCCAGCCGAGAAGATCAGCCCAGAACTGGGCCAGGGCAGGCGGGTCGATGGCATCGATCACGACGCTGACCATGCGGGTAGGCATGGCCGGACGCTAGTACACCCAGCGCGCGCCGCGAAGGCATTCACCGAGCCTCTTCCCTGGGCATCGAGGAAACTCAGCCCGACACCGACCCGTTCGCGATGAGTGGGGCGCCCAGCCGTGGGAGTGCGCGACTGACGCGGGTGCGGGCAGTCGGGAGGGGCGCCACGCACGGTGGCGAGGCGCGGCAGGCTGCCGAAGGTCGGACAAACCGCTGGACGGGAACGGTCAGGTGCGGACGCGGGCGGGGAGGACGCGGAACTCGTTGCCCTCGGGGTCCAGCAGGACGGTGCCGGGGCCGGTCGACGGAAAGGAGTGCGGTCGGGCCGCGCCGAGGTCCAAGAGGCGGGTGACGGGGCTGTCGGCGTCGTCCGGGTCGGGGGCGATGTCGAAACGAAGGCGGTTCACGCCGCGTTTGGGTTCGGGGACGCGCAGGAACTCGATCCACGGGCCGCTGGTCTCGGTCGAGCGGAGGGCGGCGGCGTTCTCGTCGGCGTGCAGGCGGGGCCAGCCGGTGGCCGCGGTCCAGAACTCGGCCATGGCGGGCGGGTCGGCGGAGTCGACCACCAGCGCGGCCAGCGGGCCGGTGTGGTTGTAGAGGTCGCCGGGTTCGAGGATGCAGAACTCGTTGCCCTCGGGGTCGCGGAAAACCGTCCAGGGAACGCCGGGGCCCTGGCCGACGTTGACCTCGCGGGCGCCGACGTCGACCGCCAGGGAGGTGAGCACCTGGTACTCGTGCGGGCTCTCCGTGGCGAGATCGATGTGGATGCGGTTCTTGCCCGTCTTGCGTCCGGCCGCCGGGACGAACACCAGGTCGATGCCGCATCCGCCCACGTCAGGGGCTACGAGCCGGTGGCTGCCGTCTCTTTCCGGCGTGGCCGTGCCGCCCAGCATGATGTACCAGAACTGGGCGGAGGTCGCCGGGTCGCTTGCGTCGATCACGAGGCTCGCCAGCCGGGTGGGCATACCAGACACCGTAGTCCTGTTTGCCCGCGGTCAGCCTCTCCACCTTCCGCGCGTGCGTGAACCCGCCATCGCCGCACCCGACCCCGACCGTCCACAACGGACGGACGGGCCGGGTGCGCCGTCGGCTCAGCGGGTGGCCAGGCGTAACAGCGCCCAGAGTTGGGCCAGCGCGTCCAGATCGCCCGAACGGGTGACGGTCGCGTCGAACACCGCCCTGCGCCCCCACAGCCACAGGTACAGCTCCTGCGGCGGCGCGCCGACCACGGCGTCGGTGACGGGGGCCTCGGACACCTGCTCGGCGAAGGTGCGCTCCGTGGTCACCTCCGCGAGCCAGGTGCGGCCCGCGGCGCGCACGGCCACCGTCGCCTCGCGGGTCCCCGAGACGCCCAGGGTGGCGAGCCGGTGGGTGAACCACGCGGTCAGCACCTCGTCCACGCCGTCGACCGCGACGTCCTCGGGCACGGGGACGACGAACCCGGCCGCCGCGGCCTGGACGTCGACCCGGTGCACCGTGCTCTCGTGCGCCATGCGGCGACGCCAGAAGCCGTAGCGCTGCTCCAGCGGATGCCAGGTGGCGCACGGCTCGTCGGGGCCGTGCGCCGCCAGCTCGCCGAGCAGGGAGCGGAGACCGTCGCGCAGGTAGTCCTCCACGGACTCACCGTCGACCGGTTGGCGCTGCCACCTGGTCGAGCGGTCTCCATCCCGAATCCAGGACACGACCATCCGGTAGACGCTGCCCACGTGGCGCACCGTCTCCCCCAGCGTCAGCCCCGGGCAGCCGGGGACCGGACGGCCGTGGTCGGCGTTCTCCGCCGACTCGGCAAGCAGCATGCCCTCCGTTTCCAGCACGTCGAGTAGTCGGTCGGCATCGATCAGAGGCGTCATCGCCTGCTGCCGTGGACGGCGCGATGGACCAGACCGATGAACTGCCCGGTCTGCCTGCACAGATCGTCGGCGGCGCGCGGGCCCACCCGGTTGGTGATGCCCGCCTGCACGGCGGCGCGCGTCGCCGAGCAGGAGGCGAAGAACGCAGCCCACTCGCGCATCTCGGGCGCCACCGTGGACATCAGCGTCCACACGCTCGTGGGCTTGGCCCGCCCGCGGTGCGGACGCCCGCGCAGGGCCAGCAGCGCGGCCGCGGCCCGCAGCGCGCACAGGTAGGACTCGGCGAACCGCTGGGCCGGGTCGGCCTCGCGGGCGGCGGCGACGAGCCCCTGCTCGGCCTGGTTGAGCAGGGACACGGCGGACGCCGGTGGGGCGGGGGTGACGGGGAAGTCCAGGGTGCTGGTCATCGGGGCCTCCTCGCGATCGGGACGTCACAGGTGACGCACGCGCCGTGGGGAAGCCGGCGGCACCCGGTGGTGAGGCGCTTCCCCCGCCCCACCACCGGGCATTGTCGAACTGGTGTTCGACTCTCGCCAGCGTAACCCGTGGTGAGCGGGGGTTCAAGCGGGATAGGGGGTGACCTGTGGACAACTCGCGGGCAGTGGTGGGATGGAGCGGTGAGCGAACAGTCCACACAGGGCGTAGGCGCCCGAGACCACCGATCTCGTGAGGTCGCGAGCGAAACATCAGCACAGTCCGCCCGCGAGGAAAGCCGCCGAACCTGTGAGGTGGCCGCATGAGCGAGCTTGCGAGCGAATCATCAGCACAGTGCGCCCGCGAAGAAGGCCGCCGAACTTGTGAGGTGGCCGCATGAGCACACTCGAACACCCCGCCGTGGCCGAGACGGCGGCCGCTCTGCGCGCGGCCGGGCTGCACGCGTCCGCCGACGGCATCCGCATCCTCGATGACAACGTGCGCACCGCGGCCCTGGCCGCCGAAGCGCTCGGCGTCGCGGTGGGCGCGATCGCCAACAGCCTGGTCTTCGCCGCCCGCCACGGCGACGACGACCGCCCCCTGCTCGCGCTCACCTCCGGCGCGCACCGCGCCGACCCCCGGCGGCTGGCCGACCTCGTCGGCGCCGACGAGGTGCGCCGCGCCGACCCGGCGTTCGTGCGCAGGCACACCGGCCACGCCATCGGCGGCGTCGGTCCGGTCGGCCACCCCGCGCCGCTGCGCACCCTGGTCGACCGGCGCCTGCGCCACTACGAGGTGGTCTGGGCCGCGGCCGGGCACCCCAAGTCGGTGTTCCCCACGACCTACGCCGATCTGGTGACGCTGACCGGGGGCGTGGCTGCGGATGTCTCCGGCGAGGAGGATGATCCCTCCTCGTGACCGCCGCTCCCTCACCCCAGGTCGCCCGCTTCGCCGAGCCGACGGCCGACGAGTTGCGGATCCGGCTGCGCGAAGCCCTGTCCCTCTACGTCACCGCGATGCGCTACCCCAAGGGCACCGCCGAGCAGCGCGCCCCCATGTGGCTGGCCCACATGCTGCGCACCGGCTGGCGCTGCGTGATCGCCTTCGACGAGGAAGACCAGATGGCGGGCGTCGCCTACGGCTACGAGGGCGCCCCCGGCCAGTGGTGGCACGAGCAGGTGCGGCGCGGGGTGACCGAGCACAGCGGCCCCGCGGTCGCCGACTCCTGGATGGCGGACTACTTCGAGCTGACCGAACTCCACGTCCGCCCCGACACCCAGGGCCAGGGCATCGGCGAAGAACTGGTGCGACGCCTGCTGGCGGGCGCGGGCAACGCGCGGGTCCTGCTGTCCACCCCGGAAGGCCCGTCCCGCGCCTGGCGCCTCTACCGGCGACTCGGTTTCACCGACGTCCTCCGCGATTACCGCTTCGCAGGCGACCCCCGTCCGTTCGGCGTATTGGGCCGCGACCTTCCCCTGTCGTAGCGGCGTTCTGGCGATTCGGCCCCTGTGTCGGGCCGCCGGTCAGAAGGTCGCCAGGCGCTCCCGCAAGGTGTCCAGGCCCATGGCACCCATTTCCAGGGCCTGCTGGTGGAAGGTTTTGAGGTCGAAAGCGGCGCCCTGACGGAGTCGCACGTCTTCCCGGGCCGCGAGCCACAGGCGTTCGCCCAGTTTGTAGGTGGGGGCCTGGCCGGGCCAGCCCAGGTAGCGGTCGATCTCGTCGTGGACGTGGGCCGGGTCGGTGATGGTGCGGGTGAGGAGGAACTCCAGGCCGAGGTCGGGGGTCCAGTGCTCGCCCTCGTGGAAACCGGAGCCCCGGGGGATCTCCAGCTTGAGGTGCATGCCGATGTCGATGATCACGCGGGCGGCGCGGAAGAGGTGGGCGTCGAGCATGCCCAGGAGGTCGCCGTCGTCGGAGAGGTAGCCGAACTCGCGCATGAGGCGTTCGGCGTAGAGGGCCCAGCCTTCGCCGTAGGCGGGGACCCAGGCCAGGAGGCGCTGGAACTTGTTGAGGCTCGCGGCCTGCAGGACGGCGGTGGCGATCTGCAGGTGATGGCCGGGGACGCCCTCGTGGTAGACCGTGCTCACCTCGCGCCAGGTGGAGAAGTCTTCGCGGTCGGCGGGGACGGACCACCACATGCGGCCGGGCCTGCTCCAGTCGTCGGTGGGGCCGGTGTAGTAGGCGCCGACGCCGCCGCCGGGTGGGGCGATCTTGCATTCCAGGCGCATCAGCGGGTCGGGGATCTCGAAGTGGACGCCGCGCAGGTCGGTGAGGGCCTGGTCGGACAGGCGCTGCATCCACTCCTCCAGCGCCTTCTTGCCCTGGACGCGGTACCGGGGGTCGTTGTCCAGCACCGCCGCGGCCTCGGCGATGGTGGCCCCGGGCGAGATGCGGTTCGCGACCTCCTTCATCTCGGCTTCCAGGCGGGAGAACTCGGCCCAGCCCCACTCGTACGCCTCGTGTAGGTCCAGGCGGGCTCCGGTGAACTCGCGCGACCAGAGCCGGTAGCGGGCCTCGCCGACGGCGTCTTCCGTGGGCGCCTGGGCGGCCAGTTCCTCGGTGAGGAACTTGGCCAGGTCCGCGTACGCCTCGGCGGCGGCGCGGGCGCCCGCGTCGAGGTCGGCGCGGAGGCCGCCGTCCGCGGTGGCGGAATCGGCGAGGGTGGTGAAGAACGACGAGCCGCCGTCGACGCCCGCCCAGGTGCGGCACTGCTCGGCGACCTTGGTGACCTGCCGCAGGGCGGCGACGTCGCCGCGGTCGGCCGCGGCGCGCAGCGACGCCTGGTACCCGGCGAGGCAGTCCGGGACGGCGGCCATGCGGGCGGCGATGGTCGCCCAGTCGCCCGGGGTGTCGGTGGGCATCAGGTCGAACACCTGCCGCAGGTCCTGCGGCGGGCTGGTGATCACGTTGAGCTGGGAGAGGTAGACGCCCGCGTCGTACAGCTCGGTCTGCAACCCCACGCGCTCGACGAACACCGCCTTCGCGTTGGCCTCCGCGACGTCCACCGGCTCGACGCGCTCGACGGCGGCCAGCGCGTCCGCGGCGAGCACCCCGCGATCAGCCACCCCATCGGGTGAGTAGTCGGGCAGCCGCCGATCATGCCCCGGCACGCCGAGATACGTCGCGAGCAGCGGGTCCGCCGCAGCGAGATCGTCGACGTAGGAATCGCTGATCTTGTGCACGCCGCCGTGCGGGGAGGACGCCATACCCCGCACGCTACCGAACGTCCACCCAGACGCGGCAAGCGAATTGCCGCCGAACGCAAGCAAATCCGGACCCAGCCGGCAGGATGGCCCGGTGCACCAGGCCACCCGCAAGCCGATCCACCGTTTCCGCAGGTGGGCGGCGTTTCTCGCACTGTGTTCGCTCGCGCTGCTGACCCTGTCGGGCTGCGTGCGGGTGCAAGCCGCGCTCGTGGTGTCGGACAACGACACGGTCTCCGGCCAGCTCGTCGTCGCCACGGTCGCCATCAAGCAGGAGGACAGCGGCCCGGCGCTGACCATCCCGCCCGAGCTGCGCGGCAAGGTGCGCACCCAGGTCTACACCGCGGACGGCTACGTCGGGCAGACGATCTCGTTGCAGGGTCTCACCTTCCCCGAGGTGACCTTGCTCAGCGACGCGATCACCGTCGGCAAGCAGTACCGGGTGAGCTTCCGCCGCGCGGGCAACCTGGTGACGATGGCGGGCTCGGTCGACCTGAGCGAGGTGCCGAAGGACCGCGCGGACGTGCAGATCAAGGTGACGCTGCCGGGCACCGTCAAGCGCACCAACGGCGTCAACGACAACGGCACCATCAGCTGGAAACCGAAGCCCGGCACTGTCACCGAGTTCAACGCCACCGTCGAGTACTCCGACCAGTCGGGCGTGTCGTGGACGAAGTGGGTGACGATCGTCGGCGCGTCCGCGGTCGGGGTCGCGCTGCTGGTGCTGGCATTGGCCCTGTACAGCCACAAACGCAGCCTCCGCACCCTGAACGAGCCGCGCCCGAACAGCCATTTCTGATCCGTACCCAGTACCCTGGTCGCCCACCACGAGCGTCCGGGAGTGCCCATCAGCGGTCTCGAAGCGGTGAAGTTCGGTCAGACGGTCGCGACCAAGGCGGCGACGGCGTGGTTGCGCAAACACCGGGCCAAGAAGGAAAGGGTCTCATCGCTGTCCGAACTCGCGGCAGCGGAGTTGGGGAGCCCGCTGCAGATCCGCAAGCTGGAGCACTTCGTCGAGAACATCGGGCTCCAGGTGACGGAGAAGCTCGACCCCCTGCTGGCGACGCGGTTCAAGTCCCTGCCGGACAACGAGCGGGCGGCGGCGCTCGACGCGGCCAGCGACGCTTTGGACTCGGTGGACCTGTCGGACGACGCGTTGTTCGCGGTGGACGCGGACGCGGAGAAGCTGGCCAAGTGGGTTCGAGAGTCTTGCCCTGACCAGACCCGGGTAGCGGGCCTTTCCGAGTCGGCGACGCGGCTTTACGAAGTGGCTCTTGACCAAGGGTGCCGGTATCTGACGCAGGTTGTCCAGTACCTGCCCACGTTCCAGTCTCGTGCGCTCGCCGAAACCCTGAGCCGGTTGTCCGGCCAGTCACGGCAGTTGGACGAACTGCTCGCCCGAACCCCGAAGACCACCCTGCACGCCCCACGCGGCACCGGCCACGATGCCGAGTTCACCGCCGCGTACTTGCGGCACATCGCGGTCAGCCTCGACCGGCTCGAACTGCTCGGGTTGAGCGCGCATGAGCAGCCGAGGCTGGCGCTGAGCGTGGCGTACCTGAGCCTGAGCGTGTCCGGGACGGTGAACCGGCGGCGGTTCGCTCTGGACCTGCCCGATCAGCACTGGTTCCGCGGCACCGAGATCACCGGTTCGGTCCGGGCCGAAGCGGCGATCGGGCGGGGTGGCCGGACTCTGGTGCGCGGGGAAGCGGGGTCGGGGAAGACAACCCTGCTGGACTGGCTGGCGGTGACGGCCGCCCGGTCGGAGTTCGCGGATCACCTGGTCGAGTGGAACGGGTGTGTCCCGTTCCCGATCCGGCTCCGGAGTTTCGCCAGCGGGCCGCTGCCTCGGCCGGAGCAGTTCGTCCTGCACGCGTGGACGATGCGCGGCAGTGAGATGCCAGCGGGCTGGGCGCATCGGCGGTTGGCCGAGGGCAAAGCCCTGGTGCTGGTCGACGGTGTTGACGAGGTTCCCGCGAACAGGCGGCGGGAGGTGCACACCTGGTTGCGGGACCTGGTGACCGCCTTCCCCAAGGTGCGGGTGGTGGTGACCGCTCGACCGGCGGCGACGGACGAGAAGTGGCTGGCAGCCGAGGATTTCGACGCGGTGACCTTGGACCCGATGAACGCGGAGGATATCCGCCGGTTCATCGAGCGCTGGCATGACGCGGCCGAGCAGGCCCAGTCCCCTGGCGACCTCCCCGAAGCCCAGCGCAGGCTGCTCAACCAACTGGCGAACCGCCCACACCTGCGGACGCTAGCCGCGAACCCCCTGCTGTGCGCGATGTTGTGCGCGCTCAATCTTGACCACGCGTCCGAACTGCCGCGCAGCCGGATGGAACTCTACGAGCGCGCCCTGGCCATGCTGCTGGATATCCGGGACGCCAAACGCGGGATTTCGGGCCTGCTGGACGTGTCGCAGAAACGCGTCTTGCTGCGGGATATTGCCTGGCGTCTTACGCTCGCCAACCGCATCGAGATGAGTGCGGCCAAGACGCTGGAGCACGTAACCAGGAAGATTCCCGCGATGCCTAATGTGGAGGCGTCGGCCGAGGATATCCTGCGGCACTTGCTGGAACGCAGTGGAATACTTCGCCAACCAGTGCCGGGAAAGGTCGACTTCGTTCACCGCACGTTCCAAGAATACCTGGCGGGCAGCGAGGCGACCGAGCAGGGGCATATCGAGACGCTGGTCAGCCACGCGCATCTGGACACGTGGCGGGAGACCATTGTGATGGCGTGCGGCCACGCCAAGCGGCGACAGGCCGACGAACTCATCACCGAGATCCTGGATCGCGCGGAGCGGGACTCACGCCACTCCCGCCGGTTGCGCCTGCTGGCAGCGGCATGCTTGGAGACGGTGGACGAACTCGATCCCGAGGTGCATCAACGAGTCGACCAGTTGATCCACGACCACCTGGTTCCACCACGAGGACTCAGGGAAACGGCATCGCTCGCCTCGATAGGCCACCGGGTTTTGCGATACTTGCCCACCTCTCTGGAGGAACTTTCGGAGGCGTCCGCTGCGGCGACGGTCCGCGCCGCAGCGCTGACCGGAAACTCGGAAGCGCTCACTCGACTGGCCAACTACGCGTGCGACCCACGACGCGTGGTGCAACAGGAACTCATCCGGGCATGGGAGTACTTCGATCCAGAACGCTACGCAGCAGAGGTGCTCCACGATGCTCCGCTCGAAAACGGTCTACTGGAAGTCACATCACCTCGACTGATCCCACATGTGAAAAATCTGCAAAACTTGACCAAACTGCACATTTCTATTCTCGATGGACAAATAGATCTAAAGACACTTGCGCAAGTTCCGCACCTGAAAAGTATCTACAGCAGCTTCGGCAAGGAAGTAATCCCCCTGACTCCCCTTATCGAACATCCAGAGCTCACAGCCGTCATCTTCGGGTTCGCAGAAAAGTACACCAACCTGCAAACTCTCCATAGCATGACAGAGCTACGCCATCTCGACCTGTATCAATACCAGCCTTGGGACGAGGTAAGTTTCGTTCGAGAACTTGATCAAATTGAATCACTTTCCCTTGGCAGCCCTGCCGGTACCATCGACTATCAAGCACTGGATGATCTACCCAACCTCCGGAGACTAACCCTTCCGAAAATTGGAAAATTCTCTTCATCCAGCGGAAAATGCTTACCCCAAATCACGTCGCTATGGATTGGCTATCTGGACCCACGAGCGTTCGATCGGATCGCAAATTTCTTCCCAGGACTCCGAGAGATTGTTGTTTTCAGCAACAATTATCACACGCTCGATCTCAGCCCGCTAGCCGATCGCACCATCCGGTTTGTTGTTCCTCGCAGCCAGAAGCTCAGCGGCGTAGAAAATCTCGGCCCAAATATGCAGATTGTGCGCCGCGACTAGTGTTTGCCGAGTTTGTACGCCCGGATGATCGTCTGCTCTACCGTTCCGCCCCGCGTGTCCTCCGCCGAGGCGCGCAGCGATACCGAATCGGCGGCCGGTGGGTGGTTGAGGACGATGATGGAGCCGCCGATCAGCTCTGTCGGCTGCCAGGTAGTGCCCTCGTCGTAAGAGACCTCCACCGTCAAAGACCGGGCTACGCCGGGGAAGCCGTCTTCGCGTTCCAGTGTCACGCCTAAGAGGTAGCGGTCTACCGAGACCGTGTTCTCCGCGTCCAAGAGGGCGTGGAAGCGGACTACCGACAGCGGGACCCGCTCTTGGGCTGGGTCGGCGTGAAAGGTCCAAGCCGCCTTCACGTGGGTGGTGACGTCGAACAGGGGGTTTCGGGTCGCTTCTGTGGTGAGGTGGTAGTCGGCGGGGCCGGGGGGAACCTTGAACAGGCCGCTGCCCGCGAAGGGACGTTCGCCGACCAACGCGCCGTTGCGGTGCAAGACCGTGGTGGCTGTCGTCACCGAGGAGAAGCCAGCGTTTCCGCCGCCGTCGCCGAAGAGGCCGATGGTGACGTTGAGGTGGTCTCGGGTGCGGGCCACCCAGGGGGCCTCGCTGCGGGGGAGGGCGGGGCCGAAGATGCCGACGTTGACCACGTGCTCGTAGGTGCGGCCGGGGCGCGGGCGCAGGGGCTCGGCGGCGAAGGTGGCGTTCAGGCGGGGGCCGCCGGGGGCCGCTGCCAGGAGCAGGACCGGGGACCAGAGGACGTTTTCCGTGCTCAGATACTCCGTGAGTTCGCCTTGGCGGGCCACACGGCCGATGGACACGTCCGCGCGGCGGCCCGTGGGGGACGCGGCGCTGGACAGGCGCATGGGGGTGGTGCCGGGGGCGTGGGCGCCGATGGAGGTGTGGAGGGTGGCGACGTCCTCTTGGCGGACGACGCGGGTGAAGCCGGTGGGGATTCGGCTTTCCTGGAACCAGGCAAGAGCGTAGTGGGCGGTTTCGTTGTCCCAGACAGTGTTGACCGACCAAGTCAGAGCGGGCGCGTCCGGACCAAGATGGGCGGTGCGCACGCGTTCCAGGCGGTTGGTGATCAGGGCGACGCTGAACGCGTGGGCGGGGAGGTCGACGCGGTAGCCGGTGGCGGCCTGGGTCAGGGGCGCCGTCTGGTCGGGTGGGGTGATGGTGATCGGCTCGGCTTGGCGGGCGTCCACAGTCACCGAGGTGTTCTCGGTCAGGTCGAACGCGGGGTAGGGCACATGCTGCACCGTGCCTGCGGCCCGCTGGGCGAACACGCTGTCGATGCCGTAGCGGCCCTTGCGCAGCCGCAGGGTCCGCACGCCGTCAGTGTCCTGACCGGACACCACGCCGCCGAAGTCCAGTCCGAAGATCAGGGTGGCGACTTCGGGAGTCGGCGCGCCGTCCGGGCCGAGGTGGGTGATCTCCAGTTCGTAGCTTTCCGGCTCGCGTTCAACGGCGAGTGCGGTGCGGACGCCGTCCGCGACTACGGCGCCGGAGTAGGCGCCGTCGAGGGAGCCTTGGCGGGTGTCGACGGTGACCTGGACTGTCGCGGTGCCGTTAGCGGGGACCGTTATCCGGGACGCGGACAGGGTGAACATGCCGGTGGGAGCGGGCTTACCGTCCGGACTTAGAACTTCCGTTGTCAGGTCGAGGGTCACCGGTAGGTCTGCCGCGTTGCGGTAAGTGATGTCCTTGGTGACGGGCTGGTCGTCGTTGTGCGGCCAGAGTTGGGCGCCGAGACTCACTGACGTGGGCTCGGTGGTCAGCGTCTGCGCCAGCGCCCGGGGCACGTCGACGCGGCCGGAGCCCTGGGCGAACGCGTCGAGGCCCGGGGTCGGTTTCGCGGACGCGGTAAGCGCCGCCTTGAGTTGCGCGCCGGTCGCGTCCGGGCGTCGCTGGGCGAGCAGGGCCGCCGCGCCCGCGACGTGCGGGGTGGCCATGGAAGTGCCGGACAGGCTGACATATCCGGGTTCGACGGGGTCGCCGATCTGGCCCTGGGCCGCCTTGGCCGCCACGATGCCCGATCCGGGCGCGGTGATATCCGGCTTGATCGCGCTATCGCCGAGGCGTGGACCGCGGCTAGAGAACGACGACAGTGAGTCATCGCGTCCTACCGAGCCGACGGTAAGCGCGGCGTCCGCGCTGCCCGGTGACGCCACCGACCGGGTGCTCGGTCCCGCGTTGCCCGCCGCGACGACGAACAGGGTTCCCTTCTCGGCGGACAGGCGGTTCACCGCTGTCTCCACCGGGTCGACCGCCGGGGTGTCGGTGCCGCCGAGGCTCAGGTTCACGATGTCGGCGCCCTGGTCGACCGCCCACTGCATTCCGGCGATGACCCACGACTCCTGGCCCCTGCCGAAGTCGTCAAGGACCTTGGCGTCGAGCAGCGCCGCGCCGGGGGCGACTCCCCGGTACTTCGCGCCGGTTCCCGCGATGGTGGAGGCGACGTGGGTGCCGTGGCCGAAGCGGTCCACCGCGTCTGGCGAGCCGGTGAAGTCGCGTTCGCCGACCTCTCGGCCCGTCAGGTCGGGGTGGGTTTGGTCGACGCCGGTGTCGAGGACGGCGACCGTCACCCCGGCGCCGTCCAGTCCGGCCTGCCAGGCTGCGGGGGCGCCGATCTGGGCCGTGCTGCGGTCCAGCAGCGCTTGCCGCTTACCGTCGAGCCACAGAGTGCCGTTTTCGCCGATCAGAGAGCGCCAAGACTCGGACAGCGCTGTCTTGTCCGCGGAAAGCGCGCGGGCGTCTGCGGCGGGTAGGTCGCGACCCGCGCGGACGCCCGCCGCGCGGGTCGGCGGGCCGGTCTGGATGAGCGGGAGGTCGGCGCGGCGGTCGTCGTAACCGGCGTCGAGCAGGCCGGTGACGTCGAACAGGCGCGAGTCGAGCCTGCCCTCGGCGAGCAGGGAAAGCGCGTCGAGGGGGACGACGTGCAGGTGGCCGTCTGTCTTGTGGACGCGGAAGGTGACGTCTTCCCGGCCGCTGGCAGGCATAACGGCGGGCTCAGCGCCCTCCGGCACGAGCACACGGTCGCCGGTAAGGAGCGTCACCGTGTGGCCGGTGGGCTCGACGGGTGCGCTTTCCGCGTCGGCGGTAAGCGTGGGCACGGCGCAGAGCAGCGCCGCCGTCATCGTCACCGCGCGCAGCCGCATGAACGCCGATACTCAGGGGCCGACTCGGCGAAAGACAAGCGCGTGCGGCACGCGCCACACCCCGCCGGACGGATCAGGCGCGGCTGGGAACCAGACCGAGCCTGCCGACGACCTCTTTGGTCGCCTTCGACCGGTTGAACGTGTAGAAGTGCACGCCCGGGACGCCCTCGGCCAGCAGGCGCTGGCTCATCTCGGTGACCAGGTCGATGCCCTCGGCGCGGAACGCGTCCGGGTCGTCGACCAGCGGGTCGAGCCGGGCGGCGATGCGCGGCGGCACCTGGGATCCGGACAACTCCACCTTCTTCGCCAGGATCTTCGGCGTGGTCAGCGGGATGACACCTGGCAGCAGGTGCGTCTCGTGCCCCCGGGCGGCCACCCGGTCGCGCAGGCGCAGGAAGTCCTCCGGCTCGAAGAACAGCTGCGCGATGGCGAAGTCCGCGCCCGCGCGGAGCTTGCGGATCAGGTTGTCGGTGTCGAAGTCCAGGTCGGGCGAGCGCGGGTGACCGTAGGGGAACGCGGCGACGCCGACGCAGAAGTCGCCCAGCTCGCGCACCAGGCGGACCAGCTCGTCGGCGTAGTTGACGCCCTGCGGGTGCGGCACCCACTCGCCGTTGGGGTCGCCGGGCGGGTCGCCGCGCAGCGCGAGGATGTTCTTCACCCCCAGCGCCGCGTACCAGCCGATGACGTTGCGCAGCTCGGCGACGGAGTGGTCGACGGCGGTGAGGTGCGCCATGGACACCAGCGTCGTCTCGCGGGCGACGCGGCCGGTGGTGCGGATCGTGCGGTCGCGGCTGGAGCCGCCCGCGCCGTAGGTGATCGAGACGAACGCCGGGTCGAGGCCCTCCAGCTCCCGGATCGCGTTCCAGAGCCGCTGCTCGTCCGCCTCGTCCCTGGGCGGCATGAACTCGACCGAGAACACGGGCCTGCCGGTACCGATCCGCTCCACCACGGTCTTCATGGCCCAAAGGGTAGCGAAGCGTCCGCTTGCCGGGATAGCTCTCCCAGCCCCTGGGCAACCGCAGGCCCTGGTCACATTGCCGCCCCCCGACGCGGCGCACGAGGGTCTGACAGCGGACGATAGCGGGGTGCACGCAGCGCGGTTAACCCCGGTGATCGACAACTCCAGCGACCCCATCGGCTCGATCGATGACGCCCTGGCCGCTCACGTCGAGCGCGCCCTCGCCGACTACCTCGCCGAACGGCACGCGGGGATGGCCGAGGCCGCGCCGTCGTTCGGGTCCGCGGTGGAGTCGCTGGCCTCGTTCGTCCTCGGCGGCGGCAAACGGCTGCGCCCCACCTTCGCCTGGTGGGCGTGGCGGGGCGCGGGCGGCGCGGGCACGGGCGAGCAGGCGCACGCCGTGCTGCGCGCGGTGAGCGCGCTGGAGCTGATCCAGGCGTGCGCGCTGGTGCACGACGACCTGATGGACGCCTCCGCGATGCGCCGGGGCAAGCCGACCGTGCATGTGGAGTTCGCCGCGCGGCACCGGGCGCTGCGCTGGCTCGGGGAGCCGGAGCGCTTCGGCGCCGCCGCCGCGATCCTGCTCGGCGACCTGGCGCTGGCCTGGGCGGACGACATGTTCTCCGGGGCTGGCCTTGAGCAGGCGCGGCAGGCCCGCGCGCTGGCGCCGTGGCAGGCGATGCGCGCGGAGATGCTGGCCGGGCAGTACCTCGACGTGCTCACCCAGGCCAAGGGAGACGAGTCCGCCGCGGCGGCGCTGAGCGTGGCCAGGATGAAGACCGCCGCGTACACCGTGGAGCGGCCGCTGCACATGGGGGCGGCGCTGGCGGGCGCGCCCGAGCACGTGATCGCCGCGCTGCGCGGCTTCGGCGCGGACATCGGGGTCGCGTTCCAGCTCCGCGACGACCTGCTGGGCATGTTCGGCGACACCGACGTCACCGGCAAGCCCGCTGGCGACGACCTGCGCGAAGGCAAGCGCACCCTGCTCATGTCGGTCGGGCTGCGGCGCGCGGACGCGGCGGGCAGGCACGCGGACGCGAAGGTCATGCGCGCCGCGCTGGGCGACGACGCGCTCGACGTCGACACCGTGGAGCGGGTGCGCGGCCTGCTGGTCGAGGTGGGCGCGGTCGCCGAGGTGGAGACCCGCATCGCGGACCTGGCCGACTCGGCGATGAGCGCCCTGCGGTCGGTCGACTTGGCCGACCCCGCAAGCGCGGTGCTCGACGGCCTCGCGGTCACCGCGACCAGGAGGACCAGCTAGTGCGCCGCCCGCACCCCCGGCCCAGCCGATCAGCCGAGGGCGGCTTCCGGACGCCGTCGTCGCGGCCCGAGCAGAAGATCCGCGCTGACTCAGGAGCACCCGACCCCACCCCTGCCGGGCACCAAGCCCACGGAGGAGCCCGACCAACCCGGTCGGTCAAGGCCCGCTTCCGGCCACAGCGGTCGCCACTCTCCTCAACGGCAGCCGCCACCCGCCTGTCCCGCCCCGAAACCCCACCCCGGGCAGCCCTCCCAGCCCACCCGAAGCGGTCCCAAGACAGCCCGAAACACAACGCTGGCACAGCACTTTCAGCACCCGCCGCCACCCACACGACAAACCCCACCCGCCCTGGGGGCCGAGCCCTGCTCCAGTCTATCGGCGCAGGTCAGGCGGGTATAGAGGGGCGCGGAACCTGTGGACAACTTCGGCCTATGTGGATAGCCGACACCGGCCGCGCGGCGGATTCCGGGACAATCAACGGCCCGAACGGGACGTTCGAGGCGAGGCGGAGGGCCAGCTAGCGATGGGCGAGCGGCGAACCATTCCCGGCCGCACGGATCACGTGGTGATCGTCGGGGCCGGGCTGTCCGGGCTGTCCGCGGCGCTGCACCTGGCGGGGGCTGGGCGCGCGGTGACCGTGCTGGAGTCCGCGGACGGGCCGGGTGGGCGGGCTCGGCGGGAGAAGCTGGGCGACTACTCGGTCGACACGGGCGCGACCGTGCTGACCATGCCGGAGCTGATCGACGAGGCGATGGCCGCGGTGGGCGCGTCGCTGGCCGCCGAGGTCGAGTTGGTCGATCTGCACCCCGCCTACCGGGCGCGTTTCGCCGACGGCAGCACTATCGCGGTGCACAGCGACGCCGAGGCGATGGAGGCCGAGGTGCGCCGGGTCGCGGGTCCGGCGGACGCGGCGGGGTACCGGAAACTGCGGAAGTGGCTGACGGCGCTGTACCGGGTGCAGCGCGACCAGTTCATCGGGGCGAACTTCGACTCGCCGTTCGACCTGCTCGGCGCGGACCTGGCGAAGCTGGCCGCGCTCGGCGGGTTCGGTAGGCTCGGGCCAGCGGTGGCCCGGCGGCTGTCGGACGAGCGGCTGCGCAGGCTGTTCTCGTTCCAGTCGCTGTACGCGGGCGTCGCGCCGAACCGCGCGCTGGCCGCCTACGCGGTGATCGCCTACATGGACACCGTCGCCGGGGTGAGCTTCCCGCGCGGCGGGGTCGGCGCGGTGGCCGAGGCGATGGCCGCCGCGGCGGGCCGGGCCGGGGTGCGGTTCCGGTACGGCACGAGCGCGGCGTGGCTGGAGCGCGTCGGGTCCCGGGCGCGGGCCGTGCGCACGACCGCCGGTGAACGCGTCGAGTGCGACGCGGTAGTGCTGACCGCGGACCTCCCGGCCGCTTACCGGCTGCTCGGAGTGTCGCCGCGCAGGCTGCTTCCCTTGCGCTTCTCGCCGTCCGCTGTCGTGCTGCACACCGGCACCAGCGAAACCTGGCCGGACCTGGGCCACCACACGATCTACTTCGGCGACGCCTGGGACGCCACGTTCGACGAACTCACCCGCGAGGGCGTGCTCATGCGCGACCCGTCGCTGCTGGTCACCCGCCCGACCGCGACCGACCCGACGCTGGCTCCCGCTGGGCGCCAGCAAGTCTCGGTGCTGGCCCCGGTCCCGAACCTGCGCACCGGCCCGGTCGACTGGGCGCGCATCGGGCCAATCTACCGCGACGAGATCGTGCGCGTGCTGGAGGCGCGCGGGCTGACCGGGTTCGACGCGTCGATCGAGACGCAGCGGCTGGTGACGCCCGCCGACTGGGCCGCGGCGGGGCTGGCCGAGGGCACGCCGTTCTCCGTGGCGCACACCTTCGCCCAGACCGGCCCGTTCCGGCCGAGGAACCTGGTCCCGGGGGTGGACAACGTGGTGCTGGCGGGCAGCGGGACGACGCCGGGGGTGGGCATCCCGCCGGTGGTGATCTCGGGCAGGCTCGCCGCGCAGCGGATCGTGGGCCGTCTTCCGAGTGAGGGCAAGGTCCGGCGGCGGGGCGAATCCGTCAGCGGACTGTGAGTTACCTCTGGGGGACTGTGACCCTTACGGTGATAATTCACCCGACCGGGGACAGGCGGAGTGTTTCCCTCCTAGCCCGGCACCGGGTGGGCGGCGACGGCGAGGCGGGGAGCGGCGAATGCGGCGACAGCGGCGTGCACGGCGGCCGGACGTGAAACGCGGCCGAGCGGGGGCCATGGTGGCGGGCGTGGCGCTGCTGGCCACCGCGTGCAGCACCGCGGTCAGCGGCAGCCCGGTCGCGGCCGCGATCCCGCCGCTCACGGCCGCCGAGACGGTCGCCCAGTCGCTGCTCGACCTGGGCGAGGCAAGCTTGGTCCGCTACCAGGGCACGATGGACTCGGCCTCGGACGACGAGGTCACCTTTGACGTCGCGGCCGCGGCCAGCGGCGAGGTCACCGGCTCGGTCACCCTCGGCGGCAAGCCCGCGACCGTGGTCGCCATCGACCGGTCCATCTACCTCAAGGCGGGCGCCGACTTCTGGGCCGCGCTGTCGGGGGTCGGCAGCCCCCAGGACAAGGGCACCGCGGTGGCTGACCGGTGGGTCAAGGTTCCCGGTGGCCTGATCGGCGTCGACTTCGCCGAGGTGTTCTCCCCCGAGTCGCTGTCCCAAGACCTGCGAGAAAGCCTGAGCGAGGGCGGTAAGCAGGCGCTGTCCGATGCCGAGCGCGTAGACGTCAACGGCGCGCGAGCCATCAAGATAGCCACGGAGAGCGGCGCGGTTTACCTGGCCGAGAACGCTCCCCACGGCGTGGTGAAGATCGAGCAGGACCGCGCGGGCACCACCGGCCCGACAGCGGTGAAGAACCTGATCGCGACGGTCGGCGACGCGTCGCCGGAGGTGGCGAGGTTCTACCAGGACGTCACCAGGCAGGCCGGTGAGCTAACCGCGCCGGTCGACGTGCTGACCACCGTCGAGGAAGGCACGCACACCTTCGAGGGCTGCGGGGCGGCGAGTTGCTCGATCGTCGTGCAGTTCACCAACACCAGCAAGGTCGCGGTGAAGGTGTCGGTGCGCGGGACCTGGCAGGGCGACGGCGCGCCGCTGGGCGCGTGCGAGACCCAGGCCGGGCCGATCCCGCCGGGCCAGCCCGGCAACGCGACCTGCACGGTCAACACCCCGGAGTGGGTCCAGTTCTTCGAGCGGGCGAACTCCGTGCCCGGCAACCACCCCTACAGCGTCGAGTGGGCGACCGTGGTCCTCGCCGACGCCCCGGACCTGGCCCAGCTCAGCGCGCGGGCCGGGGCCAAGCCCGCCGACGCGAAGAACCGCACGACCGAGGGCTCGCACGTCGTCTACTCGATCGGCTACGGGGGCGGGGGCATGCCGAAGGTGTGGAAATACGGCGTGGTGTCCAGCAAGTTCTGGGCCGAGCACGCCGACGGGCAGCTTCGGGCGTGCCTGGGCAGCACCCAGTCGGTGTGCCGGGTCGACCTGGTCACCGCCGCTGGCGACGCGGTGTCGGCGCACGGCCTGCTCAACGAGCTGGTCGCGGGCTACCGGTCGTCCGATGGCGACTGCCCGGCGGGCCAGTGGGTGGGCTGTAAGCGCTGACACAGCGCCGCCCCGTCCAGCGGGGCGCCCGCGGTGGCGCGTGCGACGATCGCGACCGATGCGCGCCGACTCGACCACCCCGCACCTGGCCGCCGCCTACGCGGAGTGCCGACGGATCAACGCCCGGTACGGGCGCACCTACTTCCTGGCCACGCGGCTGCTGCCGCCGACCCGCCGCCCCTCGATCCACGCCCTCTACGCGTTCGCGCGGGTGGCGGACGAGATCGTGGACACCCCCGGCCCAGATCCCGCGACAGCGCTAACCGAGTTGGACATAGCGCTCAAGAGCGCGCTTACCGGCGAACCGGTAAGCGACCCGGTGCTTCGCGCGCTCACCGACACCGTACGCCGCCACGACCTGGACCCGGCGCTGTTCGCCGACTTCCTGGCGTCGATGCGGATGGATCTGACCGTCACCGACTACCCGGACTTCGCCGCCCTCGCCCGCTACACGCACGGCTCCGCGGGCGTCATCGGGCTGATGCTGCTGCCCGTGCTCGGCACCGTCGTCCCCCGCGCCGAGGCGGCCCCGTACGCGAGCGCGCTGGGCACGGCTTACCAGCTCACGAACTTCCTGCGCGACGTCGGCGAAGACCTCGACCGCGGCCGGGTCTACCTGCCCGCCGACGAACTGGCCGCCTTCGGGGTCGACCGCGAGCGGCTGGCGCGGGCAAGAGAGACCGGCACGCGCGACCCAGCCGTCCGACGCGCCATCGCGCACCTGGTCGCGCACGCGCGGTCGGTCTACCGGTTAGCCGAGCCGGGGATAGCCCTGCTGGACCCGGTGGCGCGGCCGTGCGTGGACACGGCTACCCGGCTCTACGGCGGCATCTTGGACGAGATCGCCGCCGCCGACTACGACGTGCTGAACCGCCGCGCCATGGTCTCCGGCGCGCGACGGCTGTCGGTGGCGTTACCGGGCGCCGCCCGGTGCGTGGCCGCCCGGTTCGGCGGGCTCAGAAGGCGAGAGCCTGGGCCCGCCGCTTGACCTCCCGGCCGCGGTCGCCGCGCAGCGCGTCGACCGGCGTGCCGGGCAGGGTCTCGTCGGCGGTGAACAGCCAGCGCATCATCTCGTCCGGGCTGAACCCGGAGTCGTTGAGCACCGTGATCGTGCCGGAAAGGCCCTTGACGATGCCGTTCTCGTCGAGGAAGTCGGCGGGCACCATCAGCACGCCCTTGCGCCTGATGGCCAGCAGATGATGGTCGCGCAGCGCCTGGTGCACGCGCGTGATGGGCTGGTTGAGACGGTCGGCCACATCGGGCAGCGACAGCACCGGCACCTCGGGGTCGAGCACGTCGGCGGCCGCGGGAATGGAACTCACAGGACACAACGATGCCACACCCGCGCGCGCGAAGCAGTCCTCCGCCCGCCACGCACAAGCCCCTCTGCCCCCAGATTCCCGGGGGCACCCACACGCGGCCGTGACCCTCCGTACGATCCAGCACTGTGGAGGACAAGGGTCCGAGTCTCATCGGCGCGCTGCTTGAGCAGCGGTACCGCGTGGACGCGCCGCTCGCGCGGGGCGGCATGTCAGCGGTGTACCGCGGGCTCGACACCCGGCTCGACCGGCCGGTCGCGATCAAGGTGATGGACTCCCGGTTCGCCGACGACAAGACGTTCGTGGAGCGCTTCGAGCGGGAGGCGCGGTCCGCGGCGAAGATCCACCACCCGAACGTGGTGGCCGTGCACGACCAGGGCCTCGACGGCGCGCACGTCTACCTGGTGATGGAGCTGGTCAGCGGCGGCACGCTGCGTGACCTGCTGGCCGAGCGCGGCACCCTGCCCGCGCCGCTGGCGGTGGCGATCATGGAGCCGGTGCTGTCCGCGCTGGCCGCCGCGCACCGCGCTGGCCTCATCCACCGCGACATCAAGCCGGAGAACGTGCTGATCGGCGCGGGCGGCATCGTCAAGGTCGCCGACTTCGGGCTGGTCCGGGCCGTGGAGAGCCCGGGCACCACGAAAAGCAGCGTCATCCTCGGCACCGTGTCCTACCTCTCGCCCGAGCAGGTCACCACCGGCGCGGCCACCTCGCAGGGCGACGTCTACTCCGCGGGCATCGTGCTCTACGAGGCGCTGACCGGAGCCCCGCCGTACTACGGCGACAGCGCTCTCTCGGTCGCTTACCGGCACGTCAACGACGACGTGCCCGCGCCCGGCTCGAAGGTGGCGGGCATCCCGCCGCTGCTCGATGAGCTGGTCGTCCGCGCGACCCGGCGCGACCCTGCGGTCCGGCCCGAGGACGGCGCGGCGTTCCTCGCCGAGTTGCAGCGGGTCCGGGCGACGCTGTCGCTGCCCCGGATGCGCGTGCCGGTGCCCACGCCCGCGCCGCCGGACGAGCCCGCGCCCCAGCCCTCCGCCCCCACACCCCCGCCCGCCGCGGCAGCTCCCCACCACCCGCCCGCCGCGCCCACCGCCACCCCGCCACACGCGGCCGCGCCCGCGCCCACCGCCGTGCCGCCCGCGCCCGTCACGGCTCCGCCCGCGGCGGCCGTCACCGCGCCCGCCGCCCCCCGGGCCGCGTCCGCCGAGGAGCCGACCGACGTGGTCCGCCCCGGCGACGAGCCGACCGAGACGGGCATGAGCCCGGTCGCGCCGCCCGAGGACCCGGAGGCGACGATCCGGGTGCGGATGTCCGGCCTGCCCACGGCGGCGGCGGTCTCCGGACCGCAGTCCGCGACCGTGGTGCGGCCCGCGCCCACCGGGTTCAGCGCGACGGGCCCGCAGGGCACCCGCGCGATGCTGCGCACCGACCTGGATTCCGTTGCCGACGCCGCCGCCCGGCAGCAGCCGACCGGACCGCGCCCGCTGCCATCGGGATACTTCCCGCTGCCCCCCAACCAGCCGCCGACCGGACCGCAGGCCGGGCCGCCAGGCCCGCGCCGCCGCGGGTGGCGGCCACTGGTGCTGGTCATCGTCGGCCTGCTGGTCCTCGGGCTGCTCGGCACAGGGGTCTGGTGGTTCTCCAGCGGCCGCTACACCGAGATCCCGGCGGTGGCGGGCAAGGACGCCACGACCGCGGAGGAACTGCTGCGCGCGGCCGACCTGGCCCCGCAGATCACCACCATGCGGGACAACTCGGTCGAGGCCGGGCTGGTGATCAGCACCGACCCGGGCATGGGCGCGAAGGCACTGCGCGGCGACCAGGTCAAGGTGGTCGTCTCGGCGGGCAAACCGATCGTGCCCGATGTGCAGACCGGCGCCAGCCAGGACGAGGCGGAACGCGCGATCATCGCCGCGCAGCTTCAGCCGCACTTCGACGACGGCAACGACGTCTACGACGAGAAGATCCCCGAGGGCAAGGTCGTCCGGCTCGACCCGGTCGCGGGCACGAAGCTCGACATCGGGCAACGGGTCGTCGTGGTGCTGAGCAAGGGCCCCGGGCCCAAGACCGTGCCCGACGTGCGCGGCCGCACCCGTGACGAGGCGTTCCAGGCGTTGCGCGACGCCGGGTTCGAGCCCTACGACGGCGCGCCCGAGTTCTCCGCCGACCTCGACGGCGGCCGGGTGATCCGCACCGACCCGCCGGGGACCACCAAGATCGACGCGAAGGCGAGCAAGCGCGTCGCCGTCGTGGTGTCCACGGCCGTCACCGTCCCGGACCTCAACGACAAGACCGTCCCCGAGGCGCAGGCGCTGCTGCAGCCGCTGGGCCTGACCATCGAGTTGCAGCCGTTCGCCAACCCCAGCGGCAAGATCTTCACCCAGAACCCGGCCGCGAACACCCGGGTCGCCAAGGGCACCAAGGTCTCGGTGTTCACCTCCCTGTTCTCCTTCTGACCGGAAAAGACAAGGACCACCGGATAAGACAGAACCGGCGAGCCCCCGAGGGGACTCGCCGGTTCCGCGTAAGAGGGATCTACGAGCGCAGCATCTCGGCGACCAGGAAAGCGAGCTCCAGCGACTGCTGGGTGTTCAGCCGCGGGTCGCACGCGGTCTCGTAGCGGCCAGCCAGGTCGGCGTCGGAGATCTCCTGGGCGCCGCCGAGGCACTCGGTGACGTCCTCGCCGGTCAGCTCGACGTGGATGCCGCCCGGGTGGGTGCCGAGCCTGCGGTGGACCTCGAAGAAGCCCTGCACCTCGTCCACGATGCGGTCGAAGTGACGGGTCTTGTAGCCGGTCGAGGACTCGTGGGTGTTGCCGTGCATCGGGTCGCACTGCCAGATGACCTGGTGCCCGGAGGCGGTCACCTTCTCCACGATCGCGGGCAGCACCTCGCGGACCTTGCTGTTGCCCATCCGGCTGATCAGCGTGAGCCTGCCCGCCTCGTTGCGCGGGTCGAGCCGGTGGACGTACTCCACGGCCATCTCGGGCGTGGTCGTCGGGCCGATCTTGAGGCCGATCGGGTTCGACAGCAGCTCGGCGAAGGCGATGTGCGCGCCGTCGAGCTGGCGGGTGCGCTCGCCGATCCACAGGAAGTGCGCGGACAGGTCGTAGAGCTTGGGCTCCGGGCCGGAGGAGTCCAGCCGCAGCAGGGCCCGCTCGTAGTCGAGCAGCAGGGCCTCGTGGCTGGCGAAGACCTCGACGGTGTGCAGGGAGCTGTCCTCGACGCCGCACGCCTGCATGAACCGCAGGCCGCGGTCGATCTCGGTGGCCAGCGCCTCGTACCGCTCGCCAGCGGGCGAGGTGCGCACGAAGTCGCGGTTCCAGTCGTGGACCTTGGTCAGGTCGGCCATGCCCGCGCCGGTGAGGGCGCGCAGCAGGTTCATCGCCGCGCCCGCGTTGGCGTAGGCGCGCAGCATCCGGCCCGGGTCGGGAACGCGGGCCTCGGGGGTGGCGACCAGCGAGTTGACGATGTCGCCCCGGTAGACGGGCAGGCCGAGCGCGTCGGTCTTGTTCGACCGGGGCTTGGCGTATTGGCCCGCGATGCGGCCGACCTTGACGACCGGAAGGCTCGCGCCGTAGGTGAGCACGACGGCCATCTGCAGCAGGGTGCGGATGTTGCCGCGGATGTGCGGCTCGGTGTTGTCGACAAAGGTCTCGGCGCAGTCGCCGCCCTGCAGCAGGAACGCCTCGCCGCGGGCGACCTCGGCCAGCCGCTGCCCCAGGCGGTCGATCTCGGCGGGCACGGTGATCGGCGGCACGCTTTCGAGCAGGGTGCGCACCTTGCGCACCTGCTCGCCGTCCGGCCACTCCGGCTGCTGGGCAGCGGGGCGGGACAGGGCGTCGTCGAGTCGGGCGCGCAGCGCAGGAGGCAACGGTGGAAGCTCGGGCAGCGTGTCCACCGGCACATCCACAGTCCAGTTCACCCCCATAGCGTAAGAGATGCGGCTAGTCCACCGGCACCCGGGACACCCGTCCCACGACGTGGACCCAGTGCCTGACAGGTGGTACGCGCTTGGGCGCCGGCAATTGCAGACGGCAGGATGCCGACTGTGACCCCCGACATAGCCGAACGGCTGTTGGCGACCGCCGTGGACAACATCCAGCGCGACTACCCGATCCACTGGATGCACCTGATCGACTCACCGGACGATCTGGTGCCGCAGCGGGTGCGCCACCCGATCTTCGCGGGCTCGTTCGACTGGCACTCCTGCGTGCACCAGACGTGGCTCGCCGTGCGGCTGCTGCGCCTGTTCCCGGACCTCGACGGCGCCCCGGCGGCGCGCGCGGGCCTGGACGAGCTGATCACGCCGGAGGCCGCCGAGGTCGAGGCGGAGTTCTTCTGCGGGCCGGAGGGCGCCTTCTGGGAGCGCCCGTACGGCTGGGCGTGGCTGCTGCTGCTCGACGCCGAGTTGCGCGCGTGGCCGCAGGGCCTGCGCTGGGCGCACGCCCTGCGGCCGCTGGTCAAGGTCGTGCGCGGCCGGTGGCTGACCTGGCTCGGCATGGCCCGCTGGCCGGTGCGGGTGGGCACGCACACCAACTCGGCGTTCGCGCTGTCGCTGGGCATCGACGCCGCCCGGACCGTGGGCGACACCGACCTGGCCGCCGCGTGCGAGGCGGCGGCGCTGCGCTTCTACTCCGCCGACCAGGACTACGGCGGCTTCGAGCCCAGCGCGGCCGACTTCCTGTCCCCCGCCCTGGCCGAGGCGGACCTGCTGCGCCGGGTCCTGTCCCGGCGCGAGTTCGCCGACTGGCTCGACGCGTTCCTCCCCGACCTGGCCGCGCCCCGCTGGGCCGTGCTGCGCGCCCCGGTCCCGGTGGACGACCCGACCGACCCGCACGGCTCGCACCTGGCGGGCCTGGCTCTGTCCCGGACGTGGGCGTGGCGGGGCATCGCGGAGGCGCTGCCCGAGGACCACCGCTACGTGCCCACCGCCCGCTCAGCGGAAGCGGCGCACCGCGCGGCCGGGTGGCGGTACGTGTTCGGCTTCGGCTACGCCGCGGAGCACTGGCTGGGCACCTTCGCCGCTTACCTCGACGTCGGCGCGCTGCGGCTTGCCGAGCAGGTGGTAAGCCGGGTTCCGGCAACCCGCGTGCCCGCGGACCCCGCGGTGGGGTGAGCGCCCGCGCCGCGCTTGATCCCCTCCCGGAGCAGCACCACGCCCCCGCGTTGACCGTCATCGCAGCGGCCGAACGCTACGGCTCAGGCGGCTCGGCGCCGTCCCGGTCAGCCCACTCCAGCAAGGGTTCCAGCGAGAAGACGGCGTCATCGATGCCCGCGTGCAGGTCGCCAAGCTCGGCGAAGCGGGCGGGCACGGTGGCGATGGTGAGGTCACGCGGGTCAAGATCGTCTATCTCCGCCCAGGTGATTGGCGTGGACACAGTCCCCTCCGGCACCCCGCGCACCGAGTAGGCGCTGGCGATGGTGTGGTCGCGCGCGTTCTGGTTGTAGTCCACGAACAGCGCCCGCGGATCACGGTCCTTGCGCCACCACGTCGTGGTCACCTCGTCCGGCGCCCGCCGCTCGACCTCCCGCGCGAACGCCAGCGCGGCCCGCCGCACGTCGGCGAACCCCCACTCCGGCTTGATCCGAACGTAGATGTGCAGCCCCTTGCCCCCCGACGTCTTCGGCCACCCAATCGCGCCCAACTCGTCAAGCACCTCACGCGCCACCCGCGCGACCCGCCGCACCGTGCCGTAACCGCACTCGGGCATCGGGTCGAGATCGATCCGCCACTCATCGGGCCGCTCGGTGTCCGCCCGCCGCGAGTTCCACGGATGAAACTCCACAGTGGACATCTGCACCGCCCAGACGACATCGGCGAGCTTGGTGACCGCGAGTTCGTCGGCGTGCCGGTTATAACGCGGAAAGTGCACGCGCACTGTCTCCAACCAGGGAGGGGCGCCGTGGGGGACACGCTTCTGGTGCACCTTCTCGCCGCTGACGCCGTCCGGGAAGCGGTGCAGCATGCACGGGCGGTCCCGGAGTGCACGGACTATGCCGTCGCCGACACTGAGGTAGTACTGGACGAGGTCGAGCTTGGTCTCCCCGCGAGCCGGGAAGTAGACCCGGTCCGGGTTGGAGATCCGCACGGTGTGGTCTCCGACTTCGAGTTCTACCGCTGGGGTCTTACCCGCCATGCCTCCCAACCTAGTGTCCACTTCCGACTGTCTGCCAGCTTTGGGTTTTGCGGGGGCGGGGCTGGTGGGGTTCCGTGGGTGGCTGGCTTCGGGGGCTGCTCGATGGGGTGGAGTGGTTTCTTTGGGGCCCCTACGAAGGAAGATCCCGTCGTGGGAAAGACGGGTGGGGAGCCTTCGGCCCCACGACCACGGCGAGTTTAGGGATCTTCCTTCACCCCCAAAGAAACCACTCCACCCCATCGAGCACTGGGCAGGCTCGGGTGCGGCTTCGTGGGGGACGGGTGGCAGGAAGGCGGGGCTGGCAAGAAAGCCGGGCTGGCCGCAGAGCGGCCTGACACGGCCTGGGCAGGAGGCCGGGCTGACAGCAGAGCAGCCTGGCAGGAAGGCAGCCTGGCAGCAGAGGGGGCTTACAGAAAGGCCGGTCCAGCAGGTGGGCTAGCGGGCTGGCCCACACACAAAGGCCACCCAACCACGCCCGCGACTGCTCTTGTTTTGCCGCCCCACAGCCCCACAACAAAGCCCCACCCACCCTGGGGGCTGACCCCGCTCCAGTCTATCAAGCCAGGCCGACAAAACAGGCCAGAACGATCTTGCCTGTGGATAACTTGCGATCACGGGTGGGGGATTTTCGCGGGGATCAAGTGCGGGCGTAGGTGAGGACAGGGGCCAGTGGGAGGCCTCGGCGGAAGAAGCTGACGGCTACCAAGGGGGCCATGGCGCGGCACCAGCCGTCCAGGCGGTCAGGGTTGAGGGTGGTGGTGGCCAGGAGGGCGTCGCGGCGGGTGGGGATGTTGGGGGCGGAGAGGACGTAGTCGACGGCGTCGAACTCGGGTTCGCCGAGGCAGGCTTTGGGGTCTAGGACGACTAGGCCGCAGGGGGCGCCTGCGTCGAGGAGGTTCTCCCGGTGCAGGTCGCCGTGGAGGAGGACTGGTGGGCCCTGGGTGTCGAGCAGGTCGGCAAGGATGTGGGTTGCTCGGGTCATGTCGTCGGCGGTGACTGGGCCGGTGGGCGGGAAGCGGGGGAGGAACTCGGCGGTCGCGGCGCGTAGGTCGCGGTGGTGTTGGGGGGCGGGGACGGCTGCGTGCAGGTCGCGGAGTAGGGCGCCGAAGCGGGTGGGGGTGGGCCAGCCGACCGTGCCGGGGATCAGTTCCAGCAGCAGCGCGCCCGCGGCGGTGTCGGCGGCGAGGACTTCCGGGACCCGGCCGCTGGGGGCGAACGCGCGCAGCACCTCGGCCTGTTCCTCGGCGAAGACCGGGTCCGGGGACACCTTCAGCACCGCGGGTTTCCCGGCGCGGCGGACGCGCATGGTCACCGCTGACGCTCCTTCGGGGAACACCTCGCCCAGCTCCAGGTCCCAGGCCGCCGCCAGGCGGCTCAGCAGGTTCGGCAGCGCCGCCACCCAGGGCAGCACGGCGTCGCCGAAGCGGCGGCGGAGGCGGTCCTCGATCAAGGGGCGTTTCCGTTCAGAGACTGGGGCGGTGGTGGGCCCACGGGTGCGCGCGTTCGTATTGGGCCGACAGTGACACCAGGCGTCGTTCGGAGTGGGCGGGGCCGACGAGTTGGACGCCGATCGGCATTCCCTTGGGGTCGCGGCCCACCGGCACGGCGGCGACGGGGAGGCCGAGCACGTTCCAGGTCGGGAAGTACGGGATGCGGGCGGAGACCTCGGCGAGGGTGCGGACGGCGCCCGCGTTGTGGAAGCGGCCGATCGCGGTGGGGGTGTGGGTCCACGACGGCTGCAAGATCACGTCGTGGTCGGTGAAGAAGCCTGCCATGCGCTCGTGCAGCCCGGCCTCGGCCGCCCGCGCCCAGCGCAGCACGCTGTCGGGCACGCGGCGGCCGAGGGCGGCGATTCGGCGGGTGCGCGGCTCCAGCCATTCCGGGTGCGGAAGGGCGGCGACGTCGTCGGCGACGCCGCGCAGGTAGCGGACCACGAACTGCGGTGACGGCCGGGCGCCCAACGGTGGGTCGACCACGGCGACGGTGTGGCCGAGGGCGCGCAGCCGGTCCGCGGTGTCGAGCACGGCGCGCCGCCAGACGGCGTTCATCGGCGGCTTCCCCAGCGGTGTTCCCCAGGACAGCGCGATCCGCAGCGGCCCCGGGTCCACGTCGACGGCCTCGCGGTAGTCGCCACCGTCCTCAGCCAGGACGTCGAGCATGGCCGCCGCGTCGGCGACCCGCCTGCCCAGCGGGCCGACGCCGCCCAACCCGTGCCAGCCCTCGGCCGCCGGAGCCAGGGACACCAGCGCCCGGGTCGTCTTGAGCCCGAACACACCGGTGGCGCTGGCGGGCATCCGGATCGAGCCGCCGCCATCGGACCCGGTGGCCGCCCCGACCACCCCCGCCGCGATCGCCGCGGCCGACCCGCCGGACGAGCCTGCCGGGGTGCGGTCGAGGTTCCACGGATTCCGCGTCGCGCCATAGGTGAGGGACTCGGTGAACGGCCACAGACACCGCTCAGGCGTCAACGTGCGGCCGACAAGCACCGCACCCGCCGCCCGCAACCGGGCGATGGCCGCGCTGTCGTTCTCGGCGGGCGGAAACTGCGGCCTGCCGCCGAGCGTGGTCACGTCACCACGCACGTCCAGGTCGTCCTTGACCGCGACCGGCACCCCCAGCACCGGGGTGCGCTCCCCCGCCTCGATCCGCCGCTGCGCGTCCCGCGCCGCCGCCCGCGCGGACTCCGCGTAGAGCACCCGAAACACGTTGAGCGTCGGATTGAGCCGTTCCGCACGGTCCAGCACGGCCTCGGTCAGATCAGGCGCGGTGACCTCACCCGCCCGCAGGGCACGCGCCTGGGCGTCCGCCCCGGCCCAGAGCAGTTCGTCCATGCGGGCACCTTACGTGGCAGCGAAAGCCCGCATCCTGGTCTCGATGATGTGGACCACGTCCGGCCCCTGCTCGGTAGGGAAGATCCACTCACCGCCGTCCGGCAGCCCCACCCGCACAGCTGGTCCACTGTGGATGGTCATGTTCTGGTTGAAAACTCCGGGAACTGGGCGGGTGTGCGTGGCGGTGACAGTCATCGTCTCGACCGAGGTGATTTCCGCGAGCGAGAAGACCGAGCAGAACCGATCGGCGGGGACGAAGCGGTCGCGACTCAGCGAAAGCGCTTTGGTGCTGACGCTCAGCGTGACCCGCCGGTCCTGCGAGGACGTGAACGGCACCTCGATCGGCGAGTCCACCAGGTCGCGGGTGTAGGGCTTGAGCACTCGATCCCGACCGCGCGCGGCAAGCCGGCGACAACCGAACCCACCGACTACCGAACAGCCCAAGAAGACGAGAGCCTCGGTCCTCGGGTCCCACTTTGTCCAGAGAACCAGGTACACACCCGTGTGCAGGCCCCCGATCGCGCCTGCCAATACCGCGCCGATCGGCCACCCGGCGGGGGCGAAACGGACGCGAGTGAAATAGACCGCGCAGACCAGGAGCAACAGACCGGGCGTGAACAGCAACTTGATCTCAAACCGGTCATCGTCGGCGAACCCGGCGACTAGCGCGGCGACGATCGGTGGCAAGGGCATGACCCATCGCAGGAAGACCACTGTGCCCCGGCTCCGGCGCACCCGATCGGCGACCTCGGCCGTCACCGGCCATGCCTTGTCCCGGGCCTCGGCCGCCCGACGCGCGGGGGCAGCGCGGATCATGTGGTAGACGCCCCAGGTGGCGAAGACCAGCATGGCGATCGCCTCGATATAGGTGACGATCTGGTCGGTCGGCGCCATCGGCACCGGATCCGTCGATGTGCTCTCCCACGCCTCGTCGGTGTGGGTGAGCATCAGACCGCCTGCCACTGCCCCGCAAATCGTGGCAAACAGCCGCAGCGGCCCGGCGAAAATGTCCTCGTCACGCGCCGCGAGCCGCATCATGAGCCCGATGAGCCCCACGACGACCATGACTAGCCCGGCGAAAGCCAACTGGATTCCACTGTCATAGGAATCCGAGGGGCTGAACACCCACAACCCGAGAATCACCACACCCGAGGCGAACACGCCCACATGGCTCGCCACCTTCAACTTCCGCATGTCCCCCACCGCATCCACCCGGAACCGCCCACGTCGACGGACAGCCTATGCGACAGTCTCCCCCGCGAACCGCTGATCCGAAGGAGGACGCATGGTCGATCCGTATGAGGTGCTGGACGGTATCGAGGAGCGGGTCAACGCGATGCACCGGCAGGCGCTGGCGGTGCGGGACGAGATGGCGGCGGTGTCGGTCACCGAGCGCAGCCGCGACGGCCAGATCACGGTGACCGTGAACCACATGGGGAACCTCACCGCGCTGGAGATCGGCTCGTCCGCACGCTCGGACCCGTCGCTGGGACAAGACATCCTGCGCACCGTCCAGGCGGCGCAGAGCAAATTGGCCGACGCGATGCGCGAAGGCGTGCCGTCCGTCCAGGCGACGCCGGAAACCATGTCCTCGATCGTCGCGCAGATGCGCGAGATGTTCCCCGAGCCCGCGCCGGACGAGTACGTGCGAGGTGGCGACCGGCTAGGAGACCAGGACAGCTTCGCGTCCCGTTTCCTTCCAGACGACCCCGCGCCCACCCCGCCGCCACGGCCTCGACCCACCCGAGCCCGCTCGGACCAGGCACCCGATGACGACGACTACTACTCCAGTGGCGATTTCTTCCGCTGATCAAAGAAGGGACGAGAATGACCGACAGCGGAGGCTTTGATGTCAGCCCGGACGAGATCGACGCGCACGCGACAAAGGTCGAAGCCACTGCCGACCTTCTGGGAACCGCGCTCGACGCGGCGCACAACCGAATGGCCAGCGAATCCTGGGGCCTGTTCGGAATTCCACTTAGTTGGGTATGCAACAACGTCATGGAGTCCGCCACCAATGCCCTTTCCGAAGCCAGGGCCGCAGGCGACCGCCACGCGGCGGCAGTGAAGGACTGGGCCAAGAGCCATCGGGTCACCGAAGAGTCGATAACCGCTCTGTTCAAGGGAAACCAATGACGGAAAACGACATCGTCCGTGAGGCCAGGGCAGAAACGACGGCGGAGAAGACGCCTGCCAAGGCATTTCTGGAGGGCGCGGGGCTGCTCCAAGACGTCGTCGGCGGCGTCGAGACGATCGCCTCAGGCGACTGGGCAGGCGGACTCGCCGATTTCGCCGCGGGCTCGTTCGACATCAAGGGTGTGGTGCAGGATCCGCTGGGTTCCGTGCTCAGCATGGGCTTCGGCTGGCTGATGGAGCACATCCCACCGCTCACCTGGATTCTTGACCAGTTGGCGGGCAACCAGAACGAACTCGAACTGACAGTCAAGACCTGGGAGCAGATCAGCAAGCAAGTCCAAGCCACAGCGGAGGACCTCACTGACAGTCTGAACGGAAACTGCGCGAGTTGGGAAGGGCCTGCCGCCGACCAGTACCGCGCGTGGGCGCAGGACCAGCTCAACGTCTACGTCGCGCTGTCCGACGCGGCGACCGGCGTGGCGTTCGCGGTCGACCTGAGCAAGGCGCTTCTCAACGCGGTGCGCGGCTTTGTTCGCGGGCTGATCGCTGACGTGCTCGCGAAGCTGGTCTCCATCCTGTGCCGATACGCCCCGCCCGCCTACCCCGTGGCAATGGCCGCAGAAGGGTTTCCACTGATCATCAAGAACACCATGGCGGCCACCAAACTTGTGCGCGCACTGGTCGACGCGTTCGGGCGACTCGGCAAACACCTCGGCAAGCTCGGCGAACTGCTGACCAAGGCCACCAAGTACCTCAACCGCGGCATCCACGCGGTCGACATCGCGTGGCGGCGCGGAGTGCGACCGGAGGCGGCCAGGGTACTCGGCCTGGGACCGAAGAAAATCGCCGAGAAGTTGGGTGTCCGACTTGCGACGGAGGTGGTCAAGGAGACCATCAAGTACGCGGGCCCGCGGGCGGCCAACGACACCGTCGCGACGGCCAGTGAGAGCACGGACCCGGACAAGCAGGTCGACTGGGGTGAGACAGCGGCCAAGGAGCACCGCGACTATCAGGAGACCAGAGTCACCGAGACCGGCGGCCTGCGGATCACCGGCGAACTGTAAGCCGGTGATCCGCGTGGCAGGCGGTGTCAGCCGAAGAACACCTCGGCCTCGGCGTAGCGCTCCAGGGGGACGGTCTTGAGTTCCGCGGTGGCCTCGGCCAGTTTCACCCGGACGATGTCGGTGCCGCGGAGGGCGACCATGACGCCGAAGTCGCTGTCGGCGACCGCGTCTACCGCGTGGAGGCCGAAGCGGGTGGCGAGCACGCGGTCGTAGGCGGTGGGCACGCCGCCGCGTTGGGTGTGGCCCAGGACGACGGCGCGGGACTCCTTGCCGGTCTTCTCCGCGATCTCTTCCGCGAGCCAGGTGCCGATGCCGCCGAGCCGGACGTGCCCGAAGGCGTCCTTCTCGCCGCTGGCGAGGACTTCGGCGCCACCTTCGGGCAGCGCGCCCTCGGCGACGACGATGATCGGGGCGTACTGCCGCTCGAAGCGGCGCTGCACCCATTCGATCACCTTGTCGACGCTGAACTCGCGTTCGGGCACCAGGATCACGTTGGCTCCGCCCGCGAGCCCGGAGTGCAGCGCGATCCACCCGGCATGCCTGCCCATCACCTCCACGACAAGAGCGCGGTGGTGGGACTCGGCCGTGGTGCGCAGCCGGTCGATGGCCTCGGTCGCGATGTGCACGGCGGTGTCGAAGCCGAAGGTGTAGTCGGTGGCGCCAAGGTCGTTGTCGATCGTCTTGGGCACTCCCACGACCCCGACACCGTCATCGGTGAGCCGCTTGGCCACCCCCAGCGTGTCCTCACCACCGATCGCGATGAGGGCGTCGATCCCCTGCTCGGCGAGCACGGCCTTGATCCGCTCCGCACCGCCTTCGACCTGGTAGGGGTTGGTGCGCGACGAGCCAAGGATGGTGCCACCCCGGGTGAGGATGTCCTCGACGTCGTCAAGCCCAACCGGCCGGGAAATCCCCTCCAACGGCCCCTTCCAGCCATTGCGGAACCCGACGATCTCCCAACCGTGCCCCTCCACGCCCTTGCGGACCACCGCCCGGATCACCGCGTTGAGACCTGGACAGTCACCGCCACCGGTGAGTACGCCGACCCGCATGAACGATCCTCCAACACCTCGCGACCGTGAGCGGCGTCACTACCGCCCACCGCCAGGGTGCCAGCAACTGAATCGGTGTAGCAAGGGGGACCCCCAGAGATCGCCCAATCCGACCCACCAAGCCCCCAACGAAGGCGACGCACCCGAGCACCTACCAGCAGAAACCCAAAGTTGCCAGCCCCCGTAGAGCGGACCAGCGAACCCGCCCACCTGCCAACCGCACCTAACGCTGCCAGGTGCTCGATGGGGTGGAGTGGTTTCTTCGGGGGAGAAGGAAGATCGCTAAGCTGGCTCCGCACGTGTGAGGCCGAAGGCTTCCCACCCGTCTTTCACACGGCGATCTTCCTTCGTAGGGGCCCCGAAGAAACCACTCCACCCCATCGAGCAGACCCCAAAGACAACCAGCGGGCTCAGCGAGCAACCCGCTTACGCCACTCAGCATCAATAACCCGCCACCGCACAAGATTGTGGCGAGCATCAGCCAGAGCATCATGGGCGTCATCCGGCGGCGGCGGCAGAACCGGCTTCCCCGCGTCCTCCCACCGCTGACGCAACTCCCGGGTGAACCGCGGAATCACCCGAGGCAAGGCGGGCATCGCACCCCAGAGCTGCCCAAGCGCCACATGGTCGTAAGCCGCGAACCACGCCCACAACTCGATCTTGTCGCGGGCGTGCGGCGGGGTCAGGAACTCCAGCAGCCGCCGCCGCATCTCGGCGCGGTCGCACCAGGCTTTGTCGGCCGGGGACGGCAGCTTGCCCAGGACGTTGGCGCGGACCCACGGCCCGGCCTTGGCCGGGTCGAACTCGGTGGACACGGCGTAGAACTCGCGGCCGTCCTCGTCGACGACACCGATCGACACCAGGTCGATGGTCAGCCCGTCCTCGATGAACTCGGTGTCGTAGAAGAAACGCACCGAGCAAGCCTAGGTCAGCCCGCCTCGGAGTCCGGGATGCGGTCGATCTCCCGGGCCGAGCGCCGCTCCTCCAGCGACAGCGCGCCCTGCTCGTCGGCCTGCTCCTTGGCCTTGGCCGCGTAGATGTCGACGTACTCCTGTCCGGACAGTTCCATCAGGGCGTACATGATCTCGTCGGTGATGGAGCGCTCGACGAACCGGTCGCCGGACAGGCCCTCGTAGCGGGAGAAGTCCAGCGGCTTGCCGACCTTGATCCGGATCGGGTACGGCTTCCACATCTTCGAGCCGATGGGGTTGGCCTTGTCGGTGCCGAACATGGCGACCGGGATCACCGGGACCCGCGCCTCCAGCGCGAGCCGGGCCACGCCGGTCTTGCCTTTGTAGAGCCGCCCGTCCGGAGAGCGGGTGCCCTCGGGGTAGATGCCCATCAGGCGCCCCTCGCTCAGCAGCCGCACACCGGTGTCGAGGGCGGCCTGCGCGGCGGACCCGCTGGAGCGGTCGATCGGGATCTGCCCGACGCCGGTGAAGAACCACTTCTTGAGCTTGCCCTTGAGGCCGGGCGCGGTGAAGTACTCCAGCTTCGCCGGGAACGTCATCCGCCTCGGCACCATCAGCGGCAGGAAGAACGAGTCGGACACCGCCAAGTGGTTGCTGGCGAGCAGCGCGCCGCCCTCGGCCGGGATGTTCTCCAGGCCCTCGATCTTGGGCCGGAAGAACACGTGCAGGAGCGGCCCAAGCAGGACCCTCTTCATCAGCCAATACAGCACTCGACCAGCGCTCCCCGTTCGTCCGTGATCCGCACCCGAGCCTACGAACCCGCGATGGCCGCGCACAACGCCACGCGCGACACGTAACACCGCGCGACCGTAGCGAGATGCCGAAGTCATTCGGGTACACAACGACGAAACAAGGGGCGAAGACCCGCCGCACGACGGCTTGAGTTCGTGCGACGATGGCCACAACCCATGCTCGCCGGTGCTGATCATAGGAGGCGTCCGGTGCCCGCAATCGCAGGCGCGGAAAGCTACGCGCACGACGGGTCCACCGAGGTCGGTGTGCTGCTCAGCCACGGCTTCACCGGCTCGCCGTTCAGCATGCGCCCCTGGGCGGACCACCTGGTCGACCAGGGTTTCAGCGTGCGGGTGCCGCTGCTGCCCGGCCACGGGACCACCTGGCGGGAGATGAACCGCACAGCCTGGCCGCAGTGGTACGGCCAGGTCGAGGCGAGCCTGGCCGAGCTGCGGGAGCGCTGCGAGACGGTGTTCGTGTTCGGCCTGTCGATGGGCGGGGCGCTGTGCCTGCGGCTCGCCCAGGAGCACGGGGACGAGATCGCGGGTCTGGTGCTGGTGAACCCGTCGGTGATGACGCTGCGCAAGGAAGTGAGGTTCGTCCCGCTGCTGTCGCGGGTGGTGGCGTCGGTGGCCCCGATCAGCGACGACATCGCCAAGACCGGGGTGAGTGAGCATGCGTACGCGCGGACCCCGTTGCGCGCGCTCGCGAGCCTGGCCAAGCTGTGGGAGACGGTGCGCCGGGACCTCGCGAAGGTCACGCAACCGGTGCTGGTGCTGCACTCGGCGGTGGACCACGTCGTCGAGCCGGAGAACTCGGCCATCGTGCTGGCCGGGGTCTCCAGCGCCGACGTCACCGAGGTCGTGCTGGAGAACAGCTACCACGTGGCCACCCTGGACCACGACGCGCCGGTCATCTTCGACCGGAGTGTCGAGTTCGTACGGCGGGTGCGTGCCGAACGGGCAGGTGATCGGGTGTGAAAGGCCGCCCCGGCGACGGTCCCGAGGATGTGGACGCCGCCTTCGCGCAGATCGTCGCGGGCCTCGAACGCGAGGGCGTCGGCCGGAGCCTGCCGTCCGACGCCGAGGTCAAACGCGACCGCACCGAGTCGTCCCGCTCGGACGAGGCCGACCAGCCCGCCGAGCCCGCTGGCCCGCCGCCGACGGCGTGGCGCGGCCACGACACCGAGATCGACTGGGCCGACGACAACTCCGACGAGCACTACGAGCCCCCGGAGCCGCCGCCGCTGCCCCGCCTGCGGCCCGCGACGATCGTGGCGATCGCGCTGCTGGTCGCGGGCGTCGTCCTGCTGATCCTGCCCAGCGTCATCGGCCTCGGCGCGCGGATCGCCACCCCGATCGCGCTGCTGTCGCTGGCCTCGGGCATCGGCCTGCTCCTGCTGCGCGCCCGCAGGCATCCGCACGAGTACCCGGACGGCGACGACGGCGCGCAGGTCTGACCGGCAGTGACGGGCCGCGCGGCCCGTTGACCGCATTGCCAGCGCGGTTCACTCACTGGCCGCACATGGTCACTTTAGGTATTAGTGGCTTTCGCTCGATCAGCGGATGATTCAGATTCGGCGAAAACGGCGCTCCACACCCGGGTACATCATTGTTGCCCCATTCATGACCATGGAGGAACAATGCGACAGCCTACCCGTAAAATGATCTCGGTCGCGGCTTCCGCGCTGGTTGGCATCGTGCTCGGCGCGGGCGCCGCGCAGGCGCAGCCCAGTTACGAGCAGCAGGTCATCAACCTCACGAACAAGCACCGCGCCGCGGTCGGCTGCGGCGCGCTCACCGCCAATCCGGCGCTGATGAGCGCGGCCAAATGGCACGCCGACCAGATGGCCGCGCACGATCATTTTAGCCACAACGGCGTGCACGGCGAAGACCCCGGCCAACGCATTTCGGCGGCGGGATACCCAGCGCAGAAGTGGGCCGAGAACATCGCCTACGCGCAGACCACGCCACGAGCCGTGGTCGCAGCGTGGATGAACAGCCCAGCGCACCGAGTCAACATGCTCGACTGCGCGCTGACCGATATCGGAGTCGGGCGGTCGCTCAACAGCAAGAAACAGGCGTACTGGGCACAGGATTTCGGCACCCCGGCTGGGTGACGGCGTTTTGCCAGGCGATAGTCGCACCGGTTGGCCCGATTGGGTGCGGCGGCTTCTTCGGGGCCCACAAAGCAAGTCCCCCGCCACGAAATGACGAAGTGGGACGCCTTCAGCTCCACAACCGTGGCAAGTTCAGGGACCTTCCTTCACTCCCCGAAGAAACCACCGCACCCAATCGAGCACTCGGCAGGCATGTCGCGGCGCTCAGACAAGCCCGGTGCCCACAAACACAACCCACAGCCCTTTTCGCCGCCCCCCAGCCCCCACCAACAAACCCCACCCACCCTGGGGGCTGACCCCGCTCCAGTCTATCGGGCCAGGCCGACAATCGGGGCTGGAACGATCTTGCCTGTGGATAACTCGCGATCATGAGCGATAGTCGCGGCAGGGACACAGCATGGATCAGGCCACGGGCCCTGACATGGGTCGGAGCCGCTGACCCAGGCATGAATCGGGGCCGCCAGCCTGGCACCGATCAGGGCTGCCAACCTTGGCATGGATCGAGCAGCGGGCTTGACACGGATCAGGGCAGCCAGCCCTGGCATGGGTCAAAACAGCGGGCCCGGCACAGATCAGAACCACCAGCCTGGCACCGATCAGAACAGCCAGCCCTGGCCTGGAACGAAGCAGCGGGCCTGACACCGATCAGAACCACCAGCCTGGCACCGACCAGAGCAGCCAGCCCTGGCATGGATCGAAGCAGCGGGCCCGCCACAAATCAGGGCCGCTGGCCTGGAAACAATCGTGCGCCGACGGCTCTGGTGAGGTGCTCCCCGGGCAAGCGGGGTCAGGTCAGGGTGGCTGCCAGGGTTGCGGCGCCGACCATCCCGGCGTCGTCGCCGAGGTGGGCGGTGCGGAGGCGGGCCAGGGGGCGGTGGCCCGCGCCGGTGATGAGGGTTTGGAAGCGTTCTCGGGCCTCGTCCAGGAACAACGGGGCGGACTCGGAGACGCCGCCGCCCAGGACGACCAGTTCTGGGTCGAAGGCGTCGGCGATGAGGGCCAGGCCTTCAGCGAGCCACTTGGCCAGTTCGGACATGGCCAGGCGGGCTACCGGGTCGCCGTCGCGGGCGGCCGCGGCGACCATGCGGCCGGTGATGGCGCCGGGGTCTCGTTCGGCTTCGCGGGCGAGGACGGTCGACCTGCCCTTGTGCCTAGCCAGCAGGCCGATGGCGGTGGCGCCGAGGGCGGTGCCGCTGCAGTAGCGCTCCCAGCAGCCGGATTTGCCGCATTCGCAGGGCCTGCCGCCGGGCACCAGCCGCACGTGGCCGAGTTCGAGGGCGACGCCGTGGGCGCCGCGGAAGACTTCGCCGCCGCGCAGGAGGGCGGCGCCGATGCCGGTGCCCAGGGCGACCAGCAGACCCACCTGGGCGCCGCGCAGCGCGCCGAAGCGGTGTTCGGCGATGGCGGCGGCGTTCGCGTCGTGTTCCAGGACCACCGGCAGGCCGATCCGGGCGGTGATCCGGTCGGCGACTCGGGCGTCGCGCCAGGGCAGGTGGGGGGCGAACATGACGGTTTGGCGGTCGGCGCCGACGAAACCGGCGACGGCGAGGCCGACAGCGCGCACCCGGTGCCGGGACCGCAACTCGCCGACCACCGCGCAGATGACGTCTTCCAGCTCGGTCTCCCCGGGCGGGGTCGAGCCGCGGGCGGTGTCCAGCACGGACCCGTGGGCGTCGACCACCCCCGCCCGAACGCTGGTGCCGCCGATGTCGACACCGATCGTGATCACCGAGGTGTCACCGGGCTTTCCCTGCGGCGGACGGTGATGTGCTGCACGCGGGCCGAGGGCGGCGGCTCGGGCCGGAATCCGGGCATGTGCGGTTCGCCGGGCTCCCAGCGGTCGGCGAGGACGGCGCGCAGGAGGGCGACGATGTCGGCGAGGCGGTCGATGCTCTTGGCAGCCAGGTCGTTCGACTCGCCGCGCAGCAGCGCGAGGAACGCGCACGTCGCGCAGGACTGGCACGCGCCGGGCTCGGCCTGCTCGTGCTCGGCGTGGCTGCTTCCGGCGACCCGGTCCAGCCACGGCCCGGCCCGCTCGGCGACGGCGGCGAGCAGCAGCACGAGTTCCTCGGCGAGCCGGGTCCCCGGGTCCTGGGCGGTGGTCACGGGCGGTCCTCCTCGCCGGGGGTGAAGCGCAGCAGCAGGCCCGCGCTGTCGGCCTCGGCGTCGGTCACGGTGTGGCGCCGCAGCATCAGCGGCAGGGCCACCAGTCTGCGCGTCCCGTCGACCGTGACGGCCAGATCGTCACCCACTCGGGCGAGATCGGGGTCGCTGCCGTCGGGCAGGGGGAGCGCGATGGCGAGCAGGTAGTCGGCCCCGTCCTCGGTGACCGACAGCAGCGGCGCGCCGGGCGGCCTGCCGACGTCGACGGGGTCGGTGTCGGCGTACAGCTCGTCGGCGACGGCGAGCAGCGCGGCGGAGCCGACCGGCTCGGCGGCGCGGTGCTCGATCCGGTGGACGGTCAGCGGCGTGGACGCGTCCAGTTCGGCGAGCACCGCGTCCTGCTCGGCTCGTCGGGTCCGCAGCCACGCCGCAGCGGGTCCCTGCCAGCGGCGGGCGCGGGGCACGACGCGGTTGGCCACCAGGGCGTCCACGTGCACGCCGCGCAGCGTGAGGGCGGCCAGGGTGCGGCGGGTCTCGGCGACGGCGAGCCGTTCGGGGGTGAGCACGAGCCGCACGGTGGTCGTGTCGGCGTCGGTGAGCAGGGCGCGCAGGCCCGCCAGGTGCGCGGCGAGGGCGCCCATGGTGTCGGCGGCGGCGCGCACCTCGGCGACCAGCCGGGCGGCGCGCATCCGGTCGAGGTAGTTCGCGACGGCCTCGGGCAGGGCGAGCAGGCGCAGGGTTTCCGCAGTGGGGCCGCAGTCGACGACCACGACGTCCCAGGGCCCGGTCTCGGCCAGCCGCGCGACCTCGGTCAGCGCGAGCAGTTCGTCCACGCCCGGCAGGACGGTCAGCTCCTCGGCGTCGAGCGCGTCGAGCCCGATGCCCGCCACCAGCTTGCGCAGGTGCTCGCGCAGGGTCGGCCAGTGCCGGTCGACCAGGCCGCGCGCGTCGATGTGCGCGGCGTACAGCGAGGTGTCGACCTCGGCTGGCTCCGAGCCCAGGGGCAGGCCGAACGCGTCAGCCAGGGAGTGCGCTGGATCGGTAGACACCACCAGCGCCTTGCGGCCGAACGCGGCCAAGCGCGCGGCCGTGGCCGCGGCGAGGGTGGTCTTGCCGACCCCGCCCTTGCCGGTGAACAGGAGGATCCGCACGGTCCGGGACCTCTCCGCCTCAGCCCTGCTCGACGCGGCGCTTGAGCTCCTTGAGCGCGGTGTCCATGATCACTTTCTCGGCCTTGCGCCGGAACAGGCCAATCATCGGCACCACCAGCTGCACGGACAGCGTGTAGGTCACCTTGGTGCCCCCGCCCTCCGGGGTAAGCGCGTAGCGACCCTGCTGCGCGCGCTGCATCTGGCCCTTGACCAGCGTCCAGTCGACGGCGAGGCCGTCGTCGGCCCATTCGTAGCGCAGCGTGTAGGTGTCCTTGAACGGTCCCGCGTCGAGGTTGAAGGTCACCTCTTCGCCGCGGCCGCGCGCGTCGCGGGAGGTCACTTCGGCCGAGGTGAACGCCTTGGCCCAGTCTGGGTACGCCGGGAAGTCCGCGATCACCGCCATGATCCGTTCCGGGGGCGCGTCGACGACGATGGACTGGGTGGACTCGTCGGCCATGCTCGGAGGCTACCCGCTCGCCCGGCTGGAGCAGGCACCAGCGCGGGCCGTGTCACCAGCGCAGGACGTAGGGCCACCCGGTGCGCTGAAAATGTCCCACGTTCGCGCACTCGGTGCGCCCGACCCGCATGCGCGGCGCCAGCGGCTGGTGCACGTGGCCGAACACCGACCACCGCGGCGCGTGCTCGCGGATGGCGCGCAGCAGCCCGGCCGACCCGACCTCGACACGGCGGGCCAGCACGTCGTAGGTCAGCTCCGGCACGTCCGGCGGGATGTGGCTGCACAGCACGTCGACTGGCCCCAGCGCCGCGGTCGCGGCGTCGAAGTCCGCCGCGGTGCGCAGGTACGGCCGGAACACCCCGCCCCGGCGCGGCCCGGCGCCCGGCGGCAGCAGCGCGCCGCCGACGAACCCGAACCGCAGCCCGCCGATCTCGGCGGCCTCCCCGTCGAGCACGCGGACTCCGTCGCCCGCGAACTCCGCCCACAGGCGGGGCACGTCGACGTTGCCGGGCGTGGCGTAGGTGGGCGCGGTCATCGCCGCGAACAGCCGCTTGTACTGCTCGCGCACCGCGTCTTCGACCACGTCGGCGGCGTTGTCCAGGCCGGACCAGAGCCGCTTGGCGTACTCGGCGGCCGCGGTGTGCAGCCGCTCGCGGCGCAGCCGGGCGAACACGCTCACCTTCTCCGCGCCGAACACCTGGCCCATGATGCCGCCGCCGTGGTCGTGGTAGTCCACGAAGTCGATCAGGTCGCCGAGGACGACCAGCGCGTCCGCCCCCTCGCCAGACCGTGCCAGCGCCTCGGAGTTGCCGTGCACGTCGGAGACCACATGAACCCGCACGGCTGTCAGGTTACGCCCGGGTAGGGGTGCAGCCGGGCGCTCTCCCGTCCTCCAAGACGGCCTTGAGCCGCAGCGCCAGCGCCTTCGCCGCGAGCTGGCGGCGGGTGCGCTCGCGGGCCATGGCCTTCGCGGGCAGCGGCTCCGGCGGGTCGGCGCGCAGGAAGTAGTGCACGACCGTGCCGTCGAGCACCGGCTCCAGCCAGACCTCCATGGTGCCGACCAGGGCGCCGCGCACGGTCCAGCGCAGGCCCTCGTCACCGCGGTCGGCGTAGACCTTGGGCACCAGGTCCGGCCAGTACTCCCGCCAGGCCGACGGGTCGGCGAACGCGGCGGCGACCACCGCGGGCGGCACGACGATGAAGGTCTCGTCGAAGACGTCGACTTCCGGCACCCGAGCAGCATGACACGGCCGCCGGGGGCCGTGTCCGCCCCGGGGTCGACACAGGTCTAGTTTCGTTGGTCAACTGGTGGGTAAGACGCGGTTTAGAGCACGGAGGTTCGCGTGCGCGTGGTCAGTGTCGCGGCAAGCGCGACGGTAGCCGAGCAGGAAAGCCTCACCGACATGGTGTGGGCCAACGCGGAGCGGTTCGCCGACGCCATCGCGTTCCGCCGCCAGGTCGACGGCTCGTGGATCGACGTCACCACCAAGGACTTCGCCGCGCACGTGCTCGCGGTGGCCAAGGGCCTGATCGCCAGCGGCCTCGAACCCGGCGACCGGGTCGCGCTGCTGGCCGCGACCCGCTACGAGTGGACGCTGGTCGACTTCGCGATCTGGGCGGCGGGCTGCGTCACCGTGCCGGTGTACGAGACGTCCTCGGCCGAGCAGGTGGCGTGGATTCTCGCCGACTCCGGCGCGAAGGCCGTCGTGGTCGCCGACGCCGCGTCGCGGGCCGTCGTGGACAGCGTGGTCGACCGGCTGGCCGAGGTCGTGAAGGTGTGGCAGTTGGACGTGCCCAGCGACACGGCGTCGGCGATCGATGAGCTGGCGGCCCTGGGCGCGGAGCTGGACGACGAGGCCGCGCACACGCGCAGGCTCGCGGTGCGCTCGTCGGACCTGGCGACGCTGGTCTACACCTCCGGCACCACGGGCCGCCCCAAGGGCGTCGAGCTGACCCACCGCAACCTGCTCGCCGGAGTCCGCGCCAACCTCGCCGCGTTCCCGCACCTGATGCGGCCGGGCAACTCGATGCTGGTGTTCCTGCCGCTGGCCCACATCCTCGCCCGTTCGATCGCCCTGACCTGCGTCTACACCCGCACCACGCTCGGCCACCTGCCGACCATGCGGACCCTGGTCGCGGACCTGGCGGGCTTCCGGCCGACGTTCGTGGTCGCGGTGCCGCGCGTGTTCGAGAAGGTCTACAACGCCGCCAAGCAGCGCGCGCACGGCGAGGGCCGCGGCTCGGTCTTCGCCGCGGCCGAGGCGGTGGCCGTGGCGTACAGCGAGGCGGCGGCCGGGTCGGGGCCGTCGGTGGCGCTGCGGGCCAAGCAGGCGGTGGCGAGCAGACTGGTCTACGCGAAGCTGCGCGACGTTCTGGGCGGCCGGTGCGTCGCGGCGCTTTCCGGCGGCGCTCCGCTGGGCGAGCACCTGGCGCACTTCTTCCGCGGCGTCGGCATCCCGGTTTACGAGGGCTACGGCCTGACCGAGACCTCGGCGGCGGTCAGCGTGAACACCCGGGAGGACTTCCGGATCGGCACGGTCGGCCGCCCGGTCGCGGGCGCCGCCGTCCGCGTCGGCGCCGATGGCGAGATCGAACTGCGCGGCGACATGGTCTTTCGCGGCTACTGGCGCGACCCCGCCGCGACCGAGGAGGCGCTGCGGGACGGCTGGCTGCGCACCGGCGACCTCGGTTCCCTGGACGAGGACGGCTTCCTGCGGATCACCGGCCGCCGCAAGGAGATCATCGTGACCGCGGGCGGCAAGAACGTCGTCCCCGCGGCGCTGGAGGACCGGGTCCGCAAACACCCGCTGGTCAGCCAGTGCCTCGTGGTCGGCGACCGGCAGCCGTTCGTCGCCGCCCTGATCACCCTGGACCAGGACTTCCTGCCCACCTGGGCGGCCGAGCACGGCAAGACCGCCCAAGACCTGACGACCGACCCGGACCTGCGCGCGGAAATCCAAACCGCCGTCGACGCGGCCAACTCCGCCGTCTCCCGCGCCGAGGCCATCCGTGAGTTCGTCGTCCTCCCCCGCGACTTCACCGAAGCGGCGGGCGAGGTCACCCCCAGCCTCAAACTCCGCCGCGACGCCATCCTCAAGACCCACGCGGACCACATCGCCGCCATCTACACGCGCTGACGCGGTCTAGGGCCTGTATCGAAGTACCGGTGCGTGTCAGTCGTGATCGGGGTGGTTCCTGGCGGTGCGGCCGCGGCGCCGCTCGTACCGGTGTTGTACTT
>NZ_JBVJIN010000007.1:0-210002 GCF_055586285.1 Actinokineospora sp. NPDC051303 | reverse complement strand
CGTGGTCGTGGGGCCGAAGGCACCCCACCCGTCTTTCCCACGACGGGATCTTCCTTCATAGGGGCCCCAAAGAAACCACTCCACCCCATCGAGCAGACCACACACACGGGGTCCACACAGCCAGGCAACCAGCCCCAGCCAGGTATCGTGACTCGGCGGTTCAGCGCTGTACCGACCTAAGATGGAGCCCGATGCTTGGCAGTGCCACGGCCGCGAAGCCGCAAGGCGAGCTGACCAGCTACGTAGGCAGGCAGCACGAAGGCGCCCAAGTCCGCCGCCTGCTCACCGAGACCAGGCTCATCACCCTGACCGGCCCCGGCGGAGTAGGCAAAACCCGCCTGGCCGCCCGAATCGCCGCAGAGGTCACCGAACAGTTCCCAGACGGCACGGTCTTCGTCAGCCTGGCCGAAGTGCGCGACCCTGCGCTGTTGATGGACATGCTGGCCGACCGCCTGGGCCTGCTCGATCAGTCCAGCAAGCTGGTGTCCAGGATCGTCATCGACCACCTCCGAACCCGCCGCCTGCTCTTGACCCTCGACAACTGCGAACACTTGGTCGACGCGTGCGCCGAGTTCGCCGGCGTCGTCCTGGCCGAATGCCCCGATGTCGCGCTGCTCGCCACCAGCAGACAGTCCCTGGGCGTCAGCGGGGAACAGGTGCTGGCCGTGCCGCCCCTGGCCATCCCGGACGAGGCCACCCCGCCGCAAGACCTGGCCCGGTTCGACAGCGTCCGGCTGTTCCTCGACCGCGCCGCGGGAGTGTCGCCCGCGTTCCACGCCAACCCCGAGAACAGCGCCGACCTGGTGCGCCTGTGCAGGCAGTTGGAGGGCCTGCCGCTGGCGATCGAGTTGGCCGCGGTGCGGACGCGGTCGCTGTCGCCGAAGCAGATCGCCGAGCGGTTGACGCGGCGGTTGGCCCTGTTGACCTCGGGGGCGGCGCGGACGGCTCCGCATCGGCAGCGGACGCTGCGCGCGACGATCGACTGGAGCCATGACCTGTGCTCTCCGGCCGAGCAGGCGGTGTGGGCGCGGGCGTCGGTGTTCGCCGGGTCGTTCGAACTAGACGCGGCTGAGCACGTCTGTGGTGAAGTGGGCGAGGTGCTCGACCTGGTCGACGGGCTGCTGGACAAGTCCGTGCTAATCCGCGAGGAGCACGACGGTGTCGTCCGCTACCGGATGCTGGAGACCCTGCGCGAGTACGGGCACGAGAAGCTGGTGGAGTCCGGCGACCTTGACCGGGTGGCCCGGCTGCACCGCGACTGGTTCGACCGGCTCACCGCGACCGCGGACGCCCAGTGGGCGGGCCCCGACCAGGTCGCGTGGGCCGTGCGGCTGCGGCAGGACCACGCGAACCTGCGTGCCGCGCTGGGCTGGTCGGTCGCCGAGCCGGGCGAGGCGGAGGTCGCCCTGCGGATAGCGTCCCGCCTGGACGAGTACTGGACGCTGCGCGGCTCCAACACCGAGGCGCGGATGTGGCTCAACCGCGCCCTGGCCGCCACCCCGCCCGACCACCCCGACCGCGCGTTCGCGCTGACCCGCGCCGCGGGCTACGCCTACTGGCAGTTCGACGTCGACGCGGCGAGCGCGTGCCTGGCCGAGGCGGAAACGCTCGGCGCCCGCGACGAGACCGTCGCCGCCCACATCGCCCACGTCCGGGGTCTCGGCGCGCTGCTGCGCGGCGAGTTCGCCGACGCGGCGACGCTGACGGCCAAGACGGCGGCCTTCTTCCGGGCCCGCGGCGACCACCGGCGGGAGCTGCACCCGCTGTTCCTGCTCGCCATGTCGACCGCGGTCACCGGCGACGTGGAGACCGCGCGCCGCGTGACGGATCGGGCGCTCGGGCTCACCGAGTCCAGCGGCAACGCGTACTACCACTCCATGTCGCTCTACGGCAGGCAGTGCGTCGAGGTCCTGTTCGGCGACCTCGACGTCTCGACCGAGGCGGGACGCGCCGGGCTGCGGGCCTGCCTGCTGATCGGCAACCGCTTCGGCCGGGCGCACCACATCGAGTCCCTGGCCTGGGCCGCGTGCCGCCAGGGCGACCACCCCAGGGCCGCGACGCTGTTCGGGGCGGCGGCCGCGCTGTGGGAGACCGTCGGCTCGTCGCCCGAGCACCCCGTGTCCCTTGCCGTGCCGCACTTCTGGCACCTGGAGGCGACCCGGGAGGCGCTGGGCGCGACCGTGTTCGACAACCTGCACGCCGCGGGCCGGGCGCTGTCGGACGACGACGCGACGAAGTACGCGCTCGGCGAGGGCGCCCGCGCGACCCAGGACGGGCGGCGCGGACCGCTCACCGCCCGAGAGAACGAGATCGCCGGGTTGATCGCGGGCGGTCTGTCCAACCAGGACATCGCCGACCGGCTCGGTATCGCCCGGCGCACCGCGGAGACCCACGTCGGGAACATCCTCACCAAGCTGGGCGTCCACAACCGCGCGCAGATCGCGGCCTGGGTCACCGGCGGCGACGCTGAGTCACCCCGCTGAGCCGCGCGGAGTTTCGGTCGCAGGCGATATACGCAATTCTGCCGATGTCACACGAACGGTCGAACGGTCAGCCTGGCAGTCCGCTTGAGGACGTGCTCAAGCCCCCCTGCCGAGGAGCTCGAACCATGAACCGAACCCGCCGCATCGTCGCGGCCGCGGCGCTGGTCGTCGCAAGCGTGCTGGGAACCGTGGTCGCCCAGTCCGCGATCACCACCGCCTCAGCCGCTTCAGCGTTCCCCAACGGCAAGAACCCCATCGTCCTCGTCCACGGCTACCAGAGCTCGGGCGCGAACTGGGACTTCATCAAGAAGTCGCTCATCGAGACCGGCTACACCAGCGAGCAGCTCACCGCGATCTCCTACGGCAGCTACGGGCAGTCGAACGTCGACATCGCCGGGCTCGTCGGGCGCACCGTGGACAAGGTCCTCGCCGAGACCGGCGCGGCCAAGGTCGACATCATCAACCACTCCATGGGCGGCATCAACAGCCGCTACTGCATCAAGTTCGACGCCTGCGCGGGCAAGGTCGACCACTGGATCTCGCTGGCGGGCGCGAACAAGGGCACGGTCACCGCGAACCTGTGCGCGTTCTTCACCCCGGTGTGCAAGGAGATGATCCCCGGGTCCGCGCTGCTGAAGAAGCTCAACGCCGCGCCCGCGCTGCCCGACGGCACGAAGTGGTCCACCCTGTGGTCGCCCAACGACGGCATCATCATTCCCGCCTCCAACACCGTGCTGGAGGGGGCGACCAACATCCAGATCACCGGCAGCCACCTCGGCATGCTCAAGGACGCGTCCGTGGCCGCCAAGGTCCGCGAGTTGCTCAACTCGTAAGCGGCGCGGTCATGGGGTGACGTCCCGCGGCGGGCGTCACCCCATTCGCGCGCTTGGCGAGGATGTTCGCGCCAAACTCGCGGTCGCGCCGTGCACGGCCTTGCCAGCGTCAGGTGAGCAGGCATTGCTGTGCCTGCCTGCCGTAATCCTCCCTGCGGCAGGAGCCGCGTGAAGGGCGTCGTGGGGTGACGGCCGCGTCGGAGGTGGGCAACACTCCCCTTGCCGCGCAACTGTTTTCCTCGCTGGTCACTGGTGGCGGGCACCTGACCCCTGTTGTCCGCACACTGCTGTTGGAGCGGGCGGCCTGGGCGAGTGCCAAGGTCAAGGACCGCGAAGCGACACTGCGCGCACTGGACGCGATAGACGACGTGTACGAGCGGCGTTCCGCCGGTGTCGAAGAACCGGGCGTCACCCCGTTCGCGCGTCGCGGCGGGCGGTGACCCAGGTGGCGATTTGGGCGCGGTTGCCCGCGTCGAGCTTGGCCAGGATGTTGGCGACGTGGGTTTCGGCCGTGCGGCGGGCGATGACGAGTTTGTCGGCGATTTCCTGGTTGGTCAGGCCGTCGGCGACGAGTTCGGCGATTTCGGACTCTCGGATGCTGAGTGGGCCGTGTTTCTTCCCCGACGCTTCGGCCTGTCTTGGCTCGGGCATTCCGGCGGGGCCGGGTGGTTCCGGCTCGCCGAGGACGTAGCGGGCGACCTCGGCGTCGGACATGGCGCGGCCCGCGGCGAACGCCCGGTCGAACCGGGCGGAGCCCAAGGCGTCCTTGGCTTTCCCCATGAGCCGGAAGTGCGGGACGGACATGGACACGGTGTGCTCCGGCGAGGTCATCATGGCTTCCCACAGGGTCTGCGCCGCGCCGAACAGCGTCGCGGCCCGGACGTGGTCGCGCTGTCGCTGCGCGATCCAGGCCAGTGTCTCAATGTTGTGCGCCCTGCCCTGTCTGCTGCCGGTGAGCTCGTCCGCACGCACCCCTTCGCGGCCCGCGGCCAACCCGATGGCCGGGTCCCCGAACAGGCCCTCGACGCAGGCCCGGCCGTTGAGCGCCATGCTCCGGTAGTAGCCCTCGCCGCGGCCGTCGGTGAGCGCGATGGCCCGCCCGATCACCTCGCGGGCCTCGTCCAGCCTGCCCAGCACCGCCGTCGCCAGCGCCTGGAGGAACAGCGGGTGCAACTCGCGGCGGACGTCGCCGCCCGCCCGGAACGCGGCCGCGGCCGCGGCGTTGAGGTCGGCCGCGGCGTTGAGGTCGGCCGCGGCGGCGTAGTCGCCGCGCAGCAGCGCCCCGTAGCCGCGCACGAAGGTGATCCGCGCCCGCACCAGGTCGTCGCCGGTCCGCTCGGCCAGCGCCGCGGCCTCGGCCAGGCGCGCGTCGGCGACCGCGACGTTGAACTGGCCGAGCGCGTAGTACGCGCTGACGCTCAGGGCGAACGCGCGGTCGGGGTGGTCAGGCGGGGTCGCGGCCAGCGCCCGGTCGACCCAGCGGCGCGCCTCGGTGTTCAGCCCGCGCAGCGCCCAGTACTCCGGGATCCGCGAGGCCATCCGCAGCGCCACCGCGGCCTCGCCGGGCGTGGTGATCGACCACTCCAGCGCGGCGCGCAGGTTCGCGTGGTCGCGGCGCAGCCGGTGCACCCAGGTGGGTTGGCCGGGGCCGAGCCACTGCCGGTCGGCGGACTCGGTGAGCCGGTCGAACCAGTCGCGGTGCAGTCGGGCCACCCAGTCGAGGTCGCCGGACTCCACCAGCTTCTCGTGCCCGTACTCGCGCAGGGTCTCCAGCATCCGGTAGCGGACGACGCCGTCACGGCCCTCGTGCTCCTCGCGGATCAGCACGGACTTGTCCAGCAGCCCGTCGACCAGGTCGAGCACGTCGTCACGGTCGACGTCGCCGCCCGCGCAGACCTCTTCCGCCGCGTCCAGGTCGAACGACCCGGCGAACAGCGACGCTCGCGCCCACACCGCCTGCTCGGCCGGTGAGCACAGCTCGTGGCTCCAGTCGATGGTGGCGCGCAGCGTCTGCTGCCGCTCAGCGGGAAGGCGGGTCCCGGTCGTCAGCAGCGACAGCCGCTGGGTCAGCCGCTCGGCGATCTGCCTCGGCGACAGCGACCGGGTGCGCCGGGCCGCGAGCTCGATGGCCAGCGGCAAACCGTCCAACTGCCTGGTCAGCCGCACCAGGTCGGCGCTGTTCTCGGCGGTGTGCTCGAAGTCGGGCGACACCGCGGCCGCCCGGTCCAGGAACAGCCGCACGCTGTCGCACCGGGCCAGGTCTTCCGGCGGGGTGGTCTCGTCGGGCACCGCCAGCGGCGGCACGGCCAGCACCTGCTCCCCACTGACGCCGATGGACTGCCTGCTCGTGGTCAGCACCACCACGTCCGGGCATTCGGCCAGCACCTCGTCCAGCAGTTCGGCGCACGCGTCGACCAGGTGCTCGCAGTTGTCGAGCACCAGCAGCGTCCGGCGGGCCCGCAGGTAGTCGATGACCATCCGGGTGACGTGCCGGTTGTACTGGTCGAGCAGCCCCAGCCGGTCGGCGAGCACGGTGGTGAGCAGCGCGGGATCCCGCACCTCGGCGAGGCCGACGAACACCACGCCGTCGCGGAACGCGCCCGTCATCTCCTGCGCCATGTGGGCGGCCAGGCGGGTCTTGCCCACTCCACCGGGGCCGGTCAGCGTCACCAGCCGGTTCTCGGCGAGCAGTCGCCGCACGTCGGCGCCCTCGCTCTGCCTGCCGACATAGCTCGTCATCTCGATGGGCGGCCCCGCCATCAGCAAGCGCTCCTACCTCACCCTGGTCGAGACTCCCCGACGAGCCTCGACGGTCACCCTAGCCAACGACGGCGGTCACCGCGCCCGCCCGCCTATCCGGGCGCTCAGCTCCACCGCCGCCCGGAGCGTCGCCGCGGCCAGGTCCGGCCACTGCTCGCCGCACTCGGCCGCGGCCGGGCAGGTGTGCGGGAACGTGGTGCTGATCGCCGCGACCGGGTGCCCGCCGTGGTCGAACACCGGCGCGGCGACCGAGGCGAACCCGGCGCTCACATAGCCGTCCTCCACCGCCCACCCGCGCCGCCGCTCCCGCGCCAAGACCCCGCGCAGGGCGGGCAGGTGGGCCGGGCCCCGGCCGGTGCGGTCGATGAACGCCGCCCGGTTCGGAAACAGCGCCCGCACCTGGGCGGCGGGCAGGTGGGCGAGCATCGCGCGGCCGGACGCGGGCAGGTGCGCGGGCAGCCGCACCCCGACGTCGGTGACCACGGTGTGCGGGTGCGGGGGCTGCTCGCGCAACAGGTACAACGTCTCCCGCCCGTGCAGGACGCCGAGGTGGGCGGTGTGGCCGGTGCGCGCGACGAGCCTGCCCAGGACGGGCCGGGCCAGCCGTTCGAGCGGGTCGTGGCGCAGGTAGGCCGACCCCAGCTCAAAAGCGGCCAGGCCCAGCCCGTAGCGCCGCTCCTCCGGCAGGTGCGTGACGAAACCGGCGTCCGCCAGTTCGGCGAGCAGGTGATAGGTCGTGGACCGGGGCAAAGCCAGCTCGCGGGCCAACGCGGCGGCGGTCACCGGGCCCGCTTTGCCCGCGAGGACGCGCAGGACCGCCAAACCGCGCCGAAGCGCGGGCACATCGCTGCTTTCGCCCACACAATCGAGAGTACGACTCAACATCCGGGGGCTTGGGGACGTTAGAGGAGTGACGACGGGGGGCCGGCGTGCCGGATAGTTTCGAGGATTTCCTCACCGAACGGCTGGATTCGCTGCTGCGCTACGCGACCACACTGACGTGTGACCCGTACCAGGCGCAGGACATCGTCCAGGAGGTGCTGCTGCGCGCGCAGCCCAAGTGGGGGCGCATCGCGCGGATGGACCTGCCGCACGCGTACGTCAAACGCATGGTCACCAACGAATTCCTGTCCTGGCGGCGGCGCCGCTGGACCCGCGACGTCCAGGTCCCGCACGGCGGCATGGAGGACCTGAGCCCGCCGCTGGCCGACCCGACGGCCCTGGTGGACGACCGCGCCGTGCTGACCGCCGGAATCGCGCGGCTGCCCCGCAAACAACGCGTCGCCGTCGTCCTGCGCTACTACGACAACAGATCCGACGCCGAGATCGCCGAGGAACTGGGCTGCTCGGAAAGCACGGTGCGCAGCCACATCTCCCGCGCGGTGGCCACCCTCCGCGCCGACCTGGGCACCCCCGAGCGACTGAAGGAGGCACTGTGACGCACGAGTTCGAGGCGCTTCTGCGCGAGTGCCTGGCTCGTCAAGCGGCCCGCGCGCCGCACCGCGCTTTCCTCATCGCCGCGCTGAGACGCCGCAGGCCCTCCCGGCTGTGGCTGCCGGTCGTGGTCGCCGTGGTTGTCACGCTCGTCCTGACCGTCCTGGTCTCCGTCGAGTTCCGGGCGGGTGGCGAACTGGGGGTGCCACCCGCCCGGCGTCCCCCCGACGACGGCCTGCCACTGGCCGCGGAAAGCATCTCCGACCACTGGGACCTGTGGGCGCCGATGGAACCGAGGTGGCTGCCCAACGGACTCGTGGAACACCAGCGCATGGTCGACATCGGGGGGACAACGGTCACCCGGTTCTGGACCCCGGGACCGGTGGTGGACAAGGCCGCGCAATGGGTGTCGCTGTCGCTGCTGCGCTTCGACCCGGACGACCTGCTCTCCGTCGGGGACCAGGTGGACATTCGGGGCAGTTCGGGGCGGTTCTCGCCGTACGCGCTGCCGGGGGATGTGGTGCTGACCTGGTGGTCGGGTTTCCAGTTCACGGTCACCGTGCACGGGCTGGAGAACGGACGGGAAGTGGCTGCCCAGATCGCCCGGTCGGTGGAATCCGCTCCGGGTGAGGGGATGCGGTTGGCGGCCCGATTCGGTGCTATCCCGGCTGGGATGACGCCTACTTATGGGGGGATTCGGGGGGCTTCGCCGGGGGAGGCTGGGGGGTTTCTTCGGGCGGACGCTCCGGATGGGCGGGAGTTGCATGCGGAGGTGCTGCCCGCGGCGCCTTCGGAGTTGGGGGTGGAGCTGGTTGTTCGGGGGCGGGAGGTGTGGTTTCGGTCCGGGGTGGGGGCGGATGGGGCTTCTGAGCAGGTGGCGGTGGATTTGGGGGGGCGGTGGTTGGTGGTTCGGTATTTTGGGGGGGTGCCGGATGGGGGGCGGTTGACGGGGTTGGCGCAGGTTGCCGAGAGTGTGCGGTTTGGGCCGGTGCCGTTTTCTCCGTGGCTTGGTACTCGGCCTGTGTGAATCGTTCCTGGGCTGCTCTGTGTGGGGTTCCGTGGGTGGCTGGCTGGGGCTGCCTGCTCGATGGGGTGGAGTGGTTTCTTTGGGGCCCCTACGAAGGAAGATCCCGTCGTGGGAAAGACGGGTGGGGAGCCTTCGGCCCCACGACCACGGCGAGTTTAGGGATCTTCCTTCTCCCCCAAAGAAACCACTCCACCCCATCGAGCACCTGGCGGGCGTAGGTGCGGCTTGGTCGGGGGCGGGTTCGCTGCTGCCCGGTCTGTCCCATCGAGCACCTGGCAGGGCCGAGCGGCGGTTGGCGGGGGTGGCGGCTTGGCCCAGGTGCGGGCCTGGCTCATGGCGAAGGCCGCCCTCGGTGGCGGTGGTGGGTGCCGTGAGGGCGGCCTTCGCTTGCTTACAGGTTGTGGGGGTCAGATACCGGCGGTTGCCAGCCAGTCCTTGGCTACCTTGGCGGCGTCCGGCTTGTCTGGGGCGTTGAGTTTGGCGTTGAGGTCGATGAGGACCTCGGTGGTGAGTTTGGCCGAGATCGCGTTGAGGATCTGTTTGACGGTGTCGTCAGCCTTGCTCTTGGTGATCAGGGGTACGACGTTCTGGGCGGCGAAGTTGGACTTGGGGTCGTCCAGGACCACGAAATCGTTCACCTTGATGGCTGGGTCTGTGGTGAACAGGTCTGCCGCTTGGATGGCGCCGGTTTTGAGGGCGTCGACGGTGAGGGGGCCACCGACGTCGAGGGATTTATATTCCTTGACTTCCAGGTTGTAGTTCTCCTTGAGGCCGGGGAGACCGTCTGAGCGCTTCTGGAACTCTGGGGGGCCGCCGAAGACCACGGGGCCGGTCTTGGCTAGGTCTTCGATTGTTTTCAGCTTGAGGTTGTCTGCGGTGGCCTTGGTGACGACCACGGCGTCCTTGTTTTCCGCGCTGGACTTGTCCAGCACCGTCAGGGACGCCGGGAGTGCCTTCTGGAGGGCCGCGTAGACCTCGTCGGAGCCGGTTTCGGTGGCGTTCTTGTTGATGTGGGTGAGCAGGGTGCCGCTGTATTCGGGGATCAGGTCGATGGAGCCGTCTTGGACACCTGGGTAGTAGGTTTCGCGGCTGCCGATGTTGAGTTTCTTGGTGACCTTGACGCCCTTGGCTTCCAGTGCTCCGGCGTAGATTTCGGCCAGGAGGGTGCTCTCGGGGAAGTTGGCCGAGCCAATGGCGATGGTGCCCGTGGGCGCGGGGGTGCCCGAGGTGGTGGGGGCGGCCAGCGGGTCCGAGGACCCTCCGCAGGCCGTCAGGGCCAGGGCTGCGGCCACTGCGGTCGCCGCTGCGGTGAGAACGCGGTTCATCGCGGGTCTCCTCATGTTGTTGCCTTTGCGGTTGAGAGGCGGGAGCGGGTGCGCCTGCCGCGGGTCTTGCGTAGGCCGGGTGAGACGACCAGCCACTGGACGCCCGCCAAGAGCAGTTCCACCGCGATGGCCAGGGCGGCGATGAGGACCGCGCCCGCGGCCATCTGGTCGTACTCGCGGAAGGCGTTGCCGTCGACCACGAAACGGCCGAGGCCGCCGAGGGAGACGGCGGCGGCGATGCTGGCGGTGGCGATGACCTGGAGGGTCGCCGCGCGCAGCGCGCCGAAGATCAGCGGCAGGGCGTTGGGGAGTTCGACTTTCAGCAGGATCTCCCACTCGCGCATGCCCATGCCGCGGGCGGCGTCGACCACGGCCGGGTCGACGTTGCGGATGCCCGCGTAGGTGCCCGCGAGCAGCACCGGCACGGCCATCGACACCAGCGCGATGGTCAGCGCTTCCACCGCGAGCAGCACGCCCATGGCCAGCACCAGCAGGATCAGCAGGCCGAGTTCGGGCAGGGCGCGGAACGAGTTCACGATGCCGACCACGACCGTGCCACCGCGGCCGGTGTGGCCGATGTAGGCGCCCAGCGGGATCGCGATCACCGCCGACACCAGCATCGCCAGGCCGGTGTAGTGCAGGTGCTCGCCGAGGCGCTGCGGGATGCCCGCGATGCCCAGGGTGGTCGTCCAGTGGTCCGGGTCCGTCAGCCACGCGATGACCTGCTCGAAGACGTTCACCGCCGCACCCCCGCCTTCGGTCCGACCCGCGTCCACGGGGTGAGCCTGCTGCCCGCGAACGCCAGCAGCGCGTCGACCAGCAGCGCGAGCACCACGATGAGCACCACCCCGGAGATGATTTCCGGGTAGTTCGGCGGCGACTGGGCGCCGTGCAGCAGGAAGTAGCCCAGGCCGCCGACGCCGATGATCTGCCCGACCGCGACCAGGCTGATGTTCGACACCGCCGCCACCCGCACGCCCGCGATCAGCACCGGAGCCGCCAACGGCAGTTCCACGGCGAAGAACCGGCCCGCGGCGCGGTAGCCCATGGCAGTGGCCGCGGCGATGACCGGCTCGGGCACCGCGGCCAGCGCGTCGGCGATGGAGCGCACCAGCAGCGCCACGGTGTAGATGGTCAGCGCGGCCTGCACGTTGAGCGGGTCGAGGATCTGGGTGCCCAGGATCAGCGGCATCATCACGAACAGCGCCAGCGACGGGATCGTGTAGAGCAGCCCGGACACCGGCACCAGGATGGCCCGCGCGAGCCGCCACCGGTTCGCCGCCCAGCCCAGCGGCAGCGACAGCAGCAACCCCACCAGCACCGGTATCAGGGCCAGGCGCAGGTGGTCGAGGCTCACCGACAGCAGGTCGCCGATGTGGTCGCCGACCCAGGTCACGTCGGCACCTCCCCCGACCGGCGAGCGTCGGCGAGGGCCTTGAGCACCGTCTCGGCGGTGACCCCGCCGACGACCGCGCCGGTGGCGTCGACCGCGATGCCCAGGGCGGCCGGGGAGCTGAGCGCGGCGTCGAGCGCGTTGCGCAGCGTGCCAGCCGTGCCGCTCGCCTCGGCGTCGGCGACGTAGAGGGACCCGCCGGAAATCAGGTGCTCCAACCGAATCTCACCGTCCACTTCGGACAACACGGCTTCGGAGACCCAACCGAGCGGCTTGTTCTCCGCGTCCACGACCACCGCCCAGCCGCCGTCGAGCCGCCCGCGCGCGACCTCGACGGAGGCGCCGAGCGGGACGCTGGCGACCGGTCCAATCGGGACCTGCCGCGCGGGCAGGAAACCGAGGGCGCGGTAGCCGCGATCGCGGCCGATGAACGAGGCGACGAAGTCGTCCACCGGCTTGGCCAGCAGCGCCGCCGGGGTGTCGTACTGGGCGAGCCTGCCGCCGACCCGCAGCACCGCCACCCGGTCGCCGAGCTTGATCGCCTCATCGATGTCGTGGGTGACGAACACGATCGTCTTGCCCAGTTCCGACTGCAACCGCAGCAGCTCGTCCTGCAGGTCGTCGCGGACGACCGGGTCGACCGCGCTGAACGGCTCGTCCATGAGCAGCACCGGCGGGTCGGCGGCGAGCGCGCGGGCCACCCCGACGCGCTGTTGCTGGCCGCCGGAGAGCTGCGCCGGGTAGCGTTTGCCCAGCTCGGCGGGCAGTCCCACGGTCTCCAGCAGCTCAGCGGCCCGCTCGCGCGCGGCGGCCTTGCGGGCGCCGAGCAGCATCGGCACGGTGGCCACGTTGTCCAGGACGGTGCGGTGCGGGAACAGGCCCGCGTTCTGGATGACGTAGCCGATGCCGCGCCGCAGGTCGGCGGGGTGCTGCGCGCGGATGTCCTTCCCGTCGAGCAGGATGGCGCCGGATGTGGCGTCGATCATCCGGTTGATCATGCGCAGCGACGTCGTCTTGCCACACCCGGACGGACCGACGAAAACGGTGATCTTGCCGTCTTCGATGGTCAGGTCGAGGTGGTCCACAGCCACCGTGCCGTCGTCATAGCGCTTGGTCACGGCCTGGAACTCGATCACTCGGGCCCCTCGGGTCGACACGGCTCCTTGCCAGCCGTTGATCGACCGACCCTAGCCCGAAGGACTGACGGCGGCAGGTCTTTCCACCATCTGATCGGCCCTCGGCCGCCCTGATGTCCCCGTCCGGGTTAGCCCGTTACGCCGCACTCCGTAGGCTCTGACAACTGTGGCCGACTCCGTGACGACCTATCTCGCCGCCCGCGGCGTCCGCTCCCGCCCGCTGCGCGCCCTGGTGGCGCTGCTGTGTGCGGACTGGCAGTCGCTCGACACGCTGATCAGAGCCACCGCGACGCCCCGCCGCACGGTCGAGGAGCTGCTGGCTGCCTTCGGCGACGACCTCGAACGCGACGGCTCCGCCTACCGGGTCGCGCGGGCCAGGGTCGCCGCTTACCGCCCGCTCACCGTCACCCCCGCGACACCGTCCGACGACGACCTGCGCCCGGTGTTCGAGTCCTACCTCGCGGGTGTGCCCGCGCCGCGGCGCGCGCTGGACCACGTGCAGGCCGATGTGGACACGATGCTGGCCCGCGCCCGCTGGCTGGACGAGACCTACGACCTGGCGGGCGCCCGGCTGCTGTGCGTCGGCGACCACGACCTGACCGCCCTCGCCGCCTGCACCCGCCGCCCCGACCTGACCGCGACGGTGGTCGACCTCGACGACGATCTGCTGGCCTACATCGACCGCACGGCCCGCGAACGCGACCTCGACATCACCTGCCTGCATGGCGACTTCCGGTTCGGCCTGCCCCCCGCCGCGGTCGGCTCGGCGGACTTGGCGTTCACCGACCCGCCCTACACCCCCGAGGGCATCCGCCTGTTCCTGGCGCGCGCGGTCGAGTCCCTGCGCGACCTGGAGGGCCGGGTCGTGGTGTCCTACGGCTACAGCGAGCGCAACCCGACCCTGGGCCTGCGCGTGCAGCAGGAGATCCTGCGGCTGGGCCTGGTGTTCGAGGCGGTGCTGCCGCGCTTCAACCGCTACCTGGGCGCGCAGGCGGTGGGCAGCGCCAGCGACCTGTACGTGCTCCAGCAAACCGCCCGCTCCTCCCGCCTGGCCGAGGCGGCGGTGCGCGCGGTCGCCGCGGGCATCTACACCCACGGCCCCCAGTCGGTGGAGTCCGGCCTGACCTCCCCCGACGCCGTGGCCGCCCTGCTGCGCCTGTCCGGCGCCCCCGCCGCCCTCAGCCCCGCCTGGACCGAACCCGTGCGCGACGCGGGCCCAGTCGCCTACGACCTGATGGCCGACCCGGGCCCGTGGCTGGCCCGGGTGCTCATGGCTGGCCCGACGGCGACCGTGGGCGCCCTGGTGGGCAACAACCACCCCGACGTCGCCGACCAGCGCGGCCAGGAGGCGCTGCGGTCCCTGGTGGCCGGGAAGTACACCCTGACCTTCCACCGGAGCGTCCCGGACGGCAAACACGCGGTCGTGGTGGCCACCCCGGCGTCCGACGGCGGTGTGCGGGGGGCTCTGCTCTCCCGGGTCCACGGGAAACTGGGCAACGTGTGGCGGGAGGCCTTGATCGCGGACGCGGGCGGCGCGCTGACCAAGCGGGAGGCCCGGGAACGGGCCGCCGCGCTGGCTCCTGACCCGGCGGACCTGGAGATGCGACTGGTGGACCTGCCACTGCACCGGGTGCGCGCGGTGCTGGGCGCTGCCGGTTCCGCATAAGCACCGCCCGGTCGCGATCGAGCGGGAGCAGCGCCAAGTCGGACATTTCGATATCGCTACTCATATGCGCGTACACCGCGCCGACGGTCGTCATGCCCGCACCACGCGAGAACACCGCGGCCGACCAGACCGCACACCTCGACGCCGCAGGCTAGGGAACCGGCAGGTCAGGCGACCCGGACACCGTGCTTGCACAGGGCGGTCACGCCCTGGCGGGCCGCCTCGATCGCCACGGCGAGCCGGTCGGCCAGCAGCGGCTTTGTCTTGGCCCGCGCCTGTTCGATCGTGTGAAACCCGGCGGAGCGGATCTCGCCGTCGGCGAACGCCTGGCCGACCAGGTCGGTCTCGTCCAGCACACCGCCGTCGAAGACGAACACCACCCCCTCGGGCCGCGAGTCCTGCAGCAGCACGTAGTCGACCACCAGCAGCCGCCCCAACGGCCGGTCCCACCCCAGCTCCTCGACCAGTTCGCGGGACGCGGTCGCCCACGGCGACTCATCGGCCTCGACGGCGCCGCCCGGGATCTCCCAGTTCGGCTTGTAGGACGGCTCCACCAGCAGCACCCGGTCATCCCGATCCCGGAATAACACCCCGGCGGCCATCCGCTTGCGGGCCAGACCGGCCACATACTCCTGGACCGGCAGAACCTGCGCGGGTCGCGGCGAGGCATTCACCCGAGGCACCTTAGCCATCCCCATCGGGTTCCCGTCCGCCGACGGTGTTACCGCGGGAGTCGGGGCGGCGTCGGTCACCAGTCGGTGTGGGCGTTCTCCCACTCGGCGGTGACCTTGGCGAGGTGCTTGTGCCAGTTCAGCTCGCACGCGGTGACCGACACGTGCGGGCTGTCGCCGCCGAGGTGCCACAACACGTCGACGACCTGGTACGAGCGGTGCGGGTCGAAACCGAATCAAAAAGGTGGGGTTCGCCTGCCTGTCTAAGCGATCTTCTGCCAAGTGACCGACGTGGGCCTGTTGCCGTCCAGCAGAAACTCCTGAACCGCTCTGACGATGTGGTCGTAGGGGATCTGACAGTTGGCCGAAAATGGACTGTCGTTGCCCATGAAATAGTAGTCGATCGCGTCATCGGCGGCGTCGTCCCCGTTGTGGCTGGCCCATATTCCTGTCCAGGCGCGCTCGGAGTAGGACAGGACTCCGCGATCCCCATCCACACCGACATGGTGATCATTCTGCCCTCGGCGACCACGGCTCCAACGTTTGCGGGTGCTTGACCGGCCTGCTATTCCTCTTTCCACTCCACGGAGGTCGGCCGCCTGCCGCCGTTGGTGAAGTACTCATGCAGAGCTTGGCGTATATCGGAGAGAGGGAGCAGCGCCGAGTCCGGCATTTCAATATCGCTACTCACATGCGCGTACACGGTGACCGCGTCTGTGGCGACATCCGGACCAAGGGTGTACCAGACACCAGGCCAATCCGGCCCGGAGTAATAGAGGGCCGCCCGATCGTCTTCAGTGAAGCCAACGCCGAACTCCGGTTTCTCCACGTCACCAGCGACAATGAGTCGCGCGACGATCGGGTAGCCGTAGAAGTCGACCATCTCCCGCCATGCGTCGATCAGTGCGTCCAATTCATCAAGCGTTCGCACGGGAACGCCGGTCTTGGCATGTTCCATCTTGCAGTAGGCAGTGAATTCGGTCATATTGCTTCCCCTGTGCCTCGGTAGACCTTGTGGTATCCGTTCGAGCCGTACACGCGTGAGAGAGACTTCCTTGAAGTAGTCGATCGCCTGATCGTCGACTCTTCAGCCACGGTCAGGGCCTGGTACAGCTCGACCACGCCCTGGTAAGCGTGGGTCAACGGGGCGGCGACGGACCCATGGGTCGCGGGTGCCGCGCAGCAGGGCTCCACGCCTTGGCGTACTTCATCGAGCGGAGAGAGCACTGTTGCCATGACGGCCGTCTTGAGGGCGGTCGGCCTCGCCAGTTCGTTCGTGAGTCGGGCGGTCAGTTCCTCGATTGAGGCCACGGGTGAGACTAGCTAGAACGCGCAGGAACATTCCCCTCATCACGCTTTGTTGACGAGTCGCGGCCCCTACGATGACCGGGTGTCCCTAGCAGAGGAAACAGCCGCGCGACTCCGGGCGCTGGTGACCTCGCTCGCACGAGTACGCGCGAACCTGGACAGGATCAAGGACGAGACCAACCAGACCAGGGACCAAGTCACCGCCCTCACCCAGGGGACCAACAACCCCCGCACCCAACAAATACCCGCCATGCTCACCGAGGCATCACGACTGATCGACAGCGTTCAATCAGTCCTACAAGCCGCGGAAACCATGATCGGAAACCGCCTGACCGCACCCGGGCCACCCCACACTCCCAACCGGGCCGGAACCGTCACACCGCAGCCCGCACCCCCGGCACCGGACGACAGTCCCACGCCCGAACTCATCGAACAACTACAGACACAACTACCGCCCACCGTTGTCCCCAACACCGGGCAGAAGACACACGGCCGGTGGATCGACGCCGACGGAAACGTCTACGCAGAGGCCAGCGGAAAGGATGCGAAATATTTGGAAGTCCGGCGCTACTTGACCGAGATCAATGCGCGTCATCCTCCGATGCGAGCATCTGATGTCGAGATCAAACTAGCCGTGCACATGCGACGAAACCGCATAAAATCCGCCACCCTCGTAATCAATAATGTGCCGTGCTCCGGTAATCTAGGATGCGATACACTGATCCCCGTACTTCTCCCCGAAGGGTACACGCTCACCGTCTACGGTTCCGGCGGATTCAAACGAACATACCACGGAGGGAAAACTTCGGAATGGTTGCCCTAGAAGTTTTCTACAGTCACGATCACGACAACGCTCCGATCGTCGTCAGCACGGATGCCGAGGTGGACGCACTGATCGACCGCGTGCGGGCCGAGTCGCCCGACAGTGCGCCGATTCTGATGCAGGTATATGTCGCGGGCGCGAAGGGGGGGCAAGAGTTTTGCGTCGGAGTGCGCGGGGATCGTGGTGTTCTCTGGTATGCGGGACCGGGGGCGCCCGATGGCGTGTATAGCGCGGGAGAAGGTGAGTATGTCCATGATGAATTGCCGTATTTCTACCAAGGAACCTGGACGGGGTTTCCCTCCAACGCGGAGATCCCGTTGGACGACTGCCGTCACGCGTTCAAAGAGCACCTGGCAAGCGGGGGCGCCCTGCCCACTGGTGTCCGTTGGCAGACCGAAGCACCCGTGATCGACCAGACTTGACCAATCGGAGCCACGCCGGGTTTGGGGCTCGCCCGTACGTGCTGTCGGCACTTTGGCGGTCCTTCCTAGCGCTGGCCCGTGGGTGGCCTTCGGGACGTGGGGGTTCCGAAGGCCACCCGTGATGGGTCAGTGCGCGGGGTCGCCCAGGTGGTGGACGAAGGCGCCCCACTGCTGGGAAGCGAACAGCAGAGCCGGGCCGGTGTCGGCCTGCTTGCTGTCCCGGGTGGCCACTCGGCTTTCATCGAGGAACGCCACCTCGACACAGTTGGCCTGCCCATTGCTTCGGCTGCTCTTGAACCACTTGGCGTGGGTCAGTTCGCTGCTGTTCACTGCGTGGGAACCGTTTCCGTTGCGGTGTTCAGGAATGCGCCCCAGGCGTCTGACTGGAAGGCCAGTGTGCCGCCTGACGGGTTCTTGGAGTCGCGCATGGCGGTCGTGCCGGCGACAAACGCCACCTCGACACAGTTGGACTGATGGTTGCTTCGGCTGCTCTTGAACCACCTGGCGTTAGCCAGATTTTCGCTGTTCACTTTCCCATCTCCCTTGCTACTGCGGATATGTAATTCATGGACTCCACCTCGCTTAGCGAAGAGTCCCAGACGTTCGCAAATGCTTTGGCGTACCGCTCGATCTCGTTCGGTTTCTCCAGGAAGAGATCGCCTGTGAAGCCGTCGACGTAGATCGTGGGAGGCTCCATCGGCCGACCGTTCCCGTCCAGAGGGAACTCAAGCTTGACGAACGGGCCGGACAGGAGGCCGTGGTGCAGGCCTGCCGCATATGGCACCACACGGACACACACGTTGGGGAACTGCCCCAGCTCGATAAGCCTGCGAAGCTGCTCGGCCATGACCTCGGTCCCGCCGACCGGGCGGTGCAGAACGGCCTCATTGAGCACGACGTGGAGCACGAGCGGGCGGAACCTGCGGAACAGCAGCCCCTGCCGCGCCATGCGCACTTGGACGCGCCGCTCGACCTCGTCAGGGCCGATCCCGGGATTGCCAGCTTCGATCAAGGCACGAGCGTAGCGCTCGGTCTGCAAGATCCCGGGCACCAGCTCGGACTCGTACCAGCGGAGATGCTCGGCGGCTTCCTCCAGGCCGATGTAAACGTTGAAGATTTCGGAGAGGACGTCGCTGTAGCTGACCCACCAGCCCTTGGCCTTCGTCTCCTTGGCCAGGGCCATCAAGCCCTTGGTCAGCTCGTCGTCTGCCCCGTACAGGGAGCACATGGCCTTGACGTCGAGGCTGCGCAGGGCGGTCTGCCCGGTCTCGATGCGCCACATCTTGGCCTCGGACCACTCCAGCTCGACCGCCGCCGTCTTTACCGACAGCCGTGCCTCCGACCGCAGCTTCTTCAGAAACCGGCCGAGCTGCCTGCGCGGCACCGTCGATCCGCTCGTCTCCACCGTGCTCGTCGTGCCTTCGTCAGACACCGGTCACCTCGCATCATCCGTGGGAATCTTACACCCGATATGAAGGACACTCCACGCCCGCCCGGAGACGAAATCACCAGTTAGGCGTATTCTTTCCGCTAATCTCTTCGTGAAGTATTGCAGATCCGTCGCCTACCGTGTTTTCTTTGCCACGGCGGGTCGTTCCCGTTCTTCCGCACCATCTGGAGCAACGGATGCACACTCTTATCACCCTCGATGCCGAGTACTGGCTTCGGGAGTTGCGGCGGCGGCGCTGGCAGATTCACCCATCCAGACAGAGTGAACTGTCACCGACCGTGTTTGCCGCCGTGCTCACCTGGCCTTCTGTGCACGATGTGGTGACCGTGTGGAGTGCCTCAGCCGGAATCGCTTACCGAACGCCACGGCATCCGAGTGCGTCCGAATTCGCTCCGACCCACGTGATCGCCCACTATTCCGGCCCAGCCGCATGGGCGCTGCGGTGGATTCTCACTCTCCCACCTCCGGGAAATAGGATTCCACCACTGCGCCCTGTCCCACCCGATTTCGCCATGCCGAAGCACTGCCGTTCGCAGGCGACAACCCTGTAGCCATCTACCCCGCGTCGAGTCCGGGGCCGATCCCCCCAGCCCGTCGGCCCCGGGCTCCGCTCTCCCCTCCCCGAAAGGAAACAGAAATGACCGAAACCAACCCCGCTTTAGAGTGCCCGCACGGACCCATTCCGCAAGGACTGGAGAACATCTGCACAGACCTCGAAGACCTCGCGCGTTTTATCCACCGGATCAATCGGGCCATCCAAGAGGTGGAACTCACCGAGGACCAGGTGGACGAGTTCAGCAACACCACCGCCATGCTCGTCGACCACCTTGGCTGGGTCCGCCAGCACACACCGCCCAAGTAGCGAACGGAAAGCCATGACCAGCACAGGCGCCAGTCCGCCCCAGGTCGAGCAGGTCTCCGAGTTCTGCGACCGGACGACCGACCAGCACGGGGCGGACTGGTACCTGTGCCGGTTCCGGCCATGCGGCTTCGGAGTCGCCGCGGAAACCATCGACCCCGTGGCGGCGGTGAAAGTGCACTACCGAATCACGCACATCGCTATCAACCATCACATCTGACATCTGATATCCGACAGGAACCACGAGTATGAGGATCGAGCCCAATTTCCGGGTGCGGATTCTGGGAACCACGCTGCGCGAACTGCGGCAGCGGGCGCGGCTGACCCAGGAGGACGCGGCGGCCCGGCTGTCGCTGAACAACCGCAAGCTCAGCCGTCTGGAAACCTTCCAGATCCCCAACCACCACGAGCTGCTGGCGATGCTCGACCTCTACGGCGTCCCGGTCAACGAGTGGGACCCCTACATCGAGATGCGTGAGGACGCGAAGGTCCGGGGCTGGTGGCGCGAGTTCGGCCTGGACGACCGCGGCTACGTGCCACTGGAAGCGCAGGCGGCGGCCGTCCGGTCGTTCCACCTCGCCGCGATCCCCCCGCTCCTGCAAACCCCCGACGCCATCCGCGCCGCCACCCAGTCCACCAAGGCCGTCCTACTCCACCGACGGCGCACGCAGCGCCTGACCGACGACCCGCCGCTGCGCCTGCACGCGATCGTCCACCCCAGCGCCCTGCAACGCACCGCCCCGCACATGCCCGAACAACGACGGCACATCGCCGAACTGGCCGCACGGGACAACGTCACCGTCCAGGTCCTTCCCCCGACACCCCAGAAGCCGCTGCGGTTCCCCTGCTCCTTCTCGCTCCTTGAGGTCCCCGCCAACACCGAGATCGCCTGTGTCGACCACCCGGCGGGCACCCTCCAACTGCACAAGGAAGCCGAGATCCGGGCCTACAACGCCGCTTTTGACACCCTCACCGCCACCGCCATGACCCCCGAGGAGTCCCTGGCCTTCCTCCACCGCCTCATCGGCGCGTGACCAGGCCTGGGTCAGGCGCCGCTGGGGATGTGGACCGGGCCGAGTTTGAGCAGTTCGCGGAAGTCCTTGGCGGGGATGGGGCGCGACAGCAGCCAGCCCTGGTAGGCGTCCACGCCGACCCCGCGCAGAACGTGGAACTGGGTGGCGTTTTCCACGCCTTCGGCGACGCAGCTCCTGCCCATGGCCCTGGCCATGTCGACCAGGGCGCGGGCCACGGCGAAGTCGGAGGCGTCGGTGGCCACGCCGGAGACGAACCGGCGGTCGATCTTGATGATCTGGGCGGGGAGTTCCTTGAGCCGGGCCAGGGACGAGTAGCCGGTGCCGAAGTCGTCCACGGCGAACCGGACGCCGCGCTCGACCAGTTCGGCCATGGCCTCGCGGCTGCGGGAGGGGAGGTCGATGAGGCTGGTTTCGACCAGTTCCAGGACCACCCGGTCCCAGGCGATGCCGGTCGCGGCCACCGAGGCCGACACGACGTCCACAAACTCGGGGTCGCCGGGGACCAGGCCCGCCAGGTTGACCGCGATGCCGACGCCGCCGCCGAGGACGCCGCCGCACAGCTGCGGCCACTCGGCGGCTTCGGTGAAGGCGGCCCGCAGCACCCAGCGGTCCAGTTCGCCGAGAAGGTCGCCCTGTTCGGCCACCGGTAGGAACTCCCCCGGCATTAAGAGGCCGCGTTCGGGGTGAGGCCAGCGGACTAACGCCTCCGCGGAAAGCACCGTGCCGTCCGGGCCTACCACCGGCTGGTAGTGCAAGATCAGTTGGTCGTTGGCGATGGCCTCGCGGAGCTGCCCCTCAAGGAGCATCTGGCTGTTGGCCGAGGCGATGAGGGCGTCGCTGGCCAGCGACACCCGGCCGGTGCCGCGCGCCTTGGCCGCGAACATCGCCGCGTCGGCGTAGCGCAGCAGGTCGGCGCCGCTGGTCTCCGGTCCGCTGGGGACGGCCGCGCCGATGCACGCCGAGACCCGCAGCAACTGCCCGCGCACCGGGACGGCCGTGCGCAGCAGGCTCGCGGCCTGGTTGGCCAGCGCCTCCACGCCGCCGGACTCCTCGACGTCCGAGCAGATGACCACGTACTCGTCGCCGGACATGCGGGCCACCGTGCAGCTTGGCGGCAGGCCGCGTTCGAGTCGGCGGGCGAGGGCGGTGATGAGCTCGTCGCCGACGTCGTGGCCGAGGGAGTCGTTGACGCGCTTGAAGTTGTCGACGTCGCAGAACAGCAGGGCGATGCGCTCGAAGTCCCGCCCGCCCAGGAGCTTGCCCAGCAGCTCCTTGACGGCCGCGCGACCCGGCAGCCCGGTCAACTCGTCGTGGGTGGCCTGGTAGCGCAGGCGTTCCGCGGCGCGTCTGCGGTCGGTGACGTCGGCGAAGACCACCAGCCAGAACCGCTGGCCGTCGTCGGCGACCGACACGGTGGCGTTGAGCTCGCAGTAGACCGGTTTGCCCGCGGCGGTGATGAGGACCCGCTGACCGCTGTGAAACGAGTGCGTCTCGCGGCCCCGGCGGCTCTCGCGGTCGTCGGGGTGGGTGAGCTGCGCCGCGGTCATGCCGCGCAGCCGCTCAAGGTCCATGCCCAGCAGCGAGCACAGCGCGTCGTTGGCGTCGACCAGGCGCTCACCGTCGTCGAACAGGGCGATGCCGACCGGTGTGATGGCGACCAGGTCGGTGAACCGCTTGCTGGAGCGCTGCATCCTGGTCTCGGTGGACCGCTGCTCGGTGACGTCCTGCGCGGTGCCGATCATCACCGTGAGCGGGCTGCCCGCGCCCGCCGCCTCGCCGCGGACCCGGAACACGCGGCGCTTTCCGTCCGGGCGGATAACGCGGTGCTCGCACTCGATGGGCCTGCGGGTGGTCGCCAGCTCCTGCCAGCGCTGGTCGACCCACGTCCGATCGTCCGGATGGACCAGTGCCAGATAATCCGGGTAAGTGATCCGGGAGCCGGGCTCAAGGCCGCACAGCTCGTAGAGCATGGACGACCACAGGCACTCGTTGGTCGCGGTGTTCCACTCCCAGGTGCCCAGACGGGCCACCCGCTGCGCCTCGCGGAACAGCCTGCCGTCCTGGCTGAGCTGCCGTTCCAGAGCGCGGAACTTGGTGAAGTCCTGCACAGTGCCGTGCACACGGATGACGCGCCCACTCGAATCGCGCTCGTTGCGAGCGCGGACCAAGTAGGCGCGTTCTCCGGAGTCGTCCCGCACTTCCAACTCGATGGGCTGCGAGGACCGCTGTCTGCGCAGCCGCGCCTGGAAATCGTCCAGAACCGGCACGTCGTCGGGATGCACCAGCGCGACCAGGTCGGTCATCGTGCTGGTGGCGGGCAAACCACAGAGCCTGCGCAGGCCATCGGACAGATACGCCTGCCCGGTGGCCACATCGACCGTCCAACTGCCCATGCGGGCTATCCGCTGGGCCTCCAGTAACAGGGCGCGCTCGGCCACCGGGTCGTCGTCGTAGCCCACCACCGCCGGTTCAGCCAGGTCAGGCGCCAAAACACGACCGGCGTCGAGCTCGAAGCCACCGGTCGGCAACCCGACCCTGGGGAGTCCGGCGCGCACGACATGCTCGGCCACGGCGCGATCCCTCCACCCTCAAGTAGGCGGGTGGGGCACCGCTGCCGAGCATCCCGCCGGCTCTCAGGCTACCCCGTCCTCTTTAGCCGCCCGCGCGACTGCCGCCGCGACCTCGGGCGCGACCCTGGGGTCGAGCGCGCTCGGCACGATCTTGTCGGCGGCCAGGTCGTCCTCGGCCACCGCCGCGATCGCATCGGCCGCGGCCAGCTTCATCCGCTCGGTGATCCGACGGGCGCCGGAGTCGAGCGCACCTCGGAAGATACCGGGGAACGCAAGGACATTGTTGATCTGGTTGGGAAAATCGCTGCGGCCGGTGGCCACGATCGCCGCGTGCCGGGCCGCGACGTCGGGGTGGATCTCCGGGTCCGGGTTCGACAGCGCGAACACGATGGAGTCCGCCGCCATGGTCGCCACGATCTCCTCGGGCACCGTGCCTGCCGACAGGCCGACGAAGACGTCCGCGCCCGCGATCGCCTCGGCCTGCCCGCCGCGCAGGCCCGCCTTATTGGTGACCTCGGCCATCTTCTCCTTGATCGGGTTCAGGTTCTCCCGACCGGAGTGGATGATGCCGCGCGAGTCGAGCAGCGTCACGTCGCCGACGCCAGCGGCAAGCAGGATCTTCGCGCACGCGATGCCCGCGGCGCCCGCGCCAGCGATGACGACCCGCTGGTTGGCGATGTCCTTGCTCAGCACCTTGTTCGCGCCGCGCAGGGCCGCCAGCAGGACGATCGCGGTGCCGTGCTGGTCGTCGTGCATGACCGGGCAGTCCAGCGCCTCGATGAGCCGGTCCTCCAGCTCGAAGCAGCGCGGCGCGGAGACGTCTTCGAGGTTGACCGCGCCGAACGAGGGCCGCAGCCGCACCAGGGTCTCGACGATCTCGTCCACGTCGGTCGTGTCGAGCACCAGCGGGATCGAGTCGAGCCCGCCGAAGGTCTTGAACAGCGCCGCCTTGCCCTCCATGACCGGCAGCGACGCGGCCGCGCCGATGTCGCCGAGACCGAGGACGGCCGTGCCGTCGGACACGACGGCGACCAGGCGGGAAGCCCAGGTGTAGCGGGCGGCGAGCGAGGCGTCCTCGGCGATCGCCAGGCTCACCTTGGCGACCCCGGGGGTGTAGGCGATGGCGAGCGACCGCGCGTCGGCCAGCGGCTTGGTCACCGCGACGCCGAGCTTGCCGCCCTCGTGGCCAGTGAAGATCTCCTCGTCGGTGACGGGTCCGGTCGCCACGCTTTCGCTCACGTTCGTCATCCGATCGGTCTGGACATCATTCACTGCGGTCATAGCGTCCCTCCTGAGACCTCGCACTGTCGTGTCGACACGGCAGGCGATGAGCTGGGTGCCGGACGGTAACGCGGAGTGCTGACGCGGCCCTGCTGACGGCGCGGCTTTCCGGCTATCGACTGGCGAAACTGCATGCGACCACTACCCCCCGGGTGCTGGGACGCGTAGCCGCGGACGCTGCGGTCCGCACAGTCTTGCAGCAAGACGCTACCGGTGTCTGCGGCAGGGATCACAATCACGCGGACGTTTTTCCGCAGGTCAGAGGCGGTTTCCCAAGACGTCCGTCCGGTTTTCTAGGCCCCCTGCTAGCGCCGGCTAACGTTTCCGCAGCGTGACGCCCCAGTGCCGGGCTGGCGCGGGCTCCACCCCCTGCCGACCCCGTCAAGCCCCTGTTGCGCGTCGCACACCTGGTCGAGTCACTAGCATCGCGGCATGCAGGTACGCGAACTGAACGTCCCCGACGCATTCGAGTTCACCCCGCGCACGTTCCCCGACAGCCGCGGCGTGTTCGTGTCCCCGTTCCAGGGCGAGGCGTTCGTCAAGGCCGTCGGCCACCCGCTTACCGTCGCCCAGACCAACCACAGCCGCTCCCGCCGCGGCTCCATCCGCGGCCTGCACTTCGCCGACGTGCCCCCCGGCCAGGCCAAGTACGTCTACTGCCCCAGCGGTGCCCTACTCGACTTCGTCGTGGACATCCGCGTCGGCTCCCCCACCTTCGGCCAGTGGGACGCCGTCCGCCTCGACCCGGTCGACTTCCGCGCGGTCTACGTGCCTGAGGGCGTGGCGCACGGCTTCGTGGCGCTGGAGGAGGACACGGTCATCTCGTACCTGTGCTCCACCGGCTACAACCCCACGGCCGAGCACGGCATCAACCCGCTCGACCCCGACCTGGCGCTGCCCTGGGCCGAGGACATCGAGCCGCTGCTGTCCGAAAAGGACGCGGCGGCCCCCACCCTGGCCGAGGCGAAGGCGGCGGGCCTGCTGCCGACTTACGCCGCCTGCCAGGACCGCTACGAACGACTCCGCGCGACCTGACATCGACCGCTCGCCCCAAGCCCCAAGCTCGACCGAAAGTGAATGCAAAACACCGTTCCGATTCACAAACCCCCAGGTCAACAAGTGTCTTCCCCGCGCACGCGGGGGTGTTCCCCCGCACACCAAGCACCTGCACCTCTCCGTTGTGTCTTCCCCGCGCACGCGGGGGTGTTCCGGCGTTCGGCGACTCCACGAAGCTGCCACCGGTGTCTTCCCCGCGCATGCGGGGGTGTTCCGTCCGAGACGGCCCAGCGGGTCGCCCCCTAAAGACGCCGTGGGCGTGGCCACAGCCGCCACCGGATGACCGCGTGCACCCTCGCCGGTCCCAGCGTCCGCGAGTCGGTCGACTCGTCAGCGTTGTCGCCCTCCACGTGCCATCCCTCGCCGTCCTCGCGGACGGCGCGTTTGACCGAGAGCTGGCCTGGCCGCGCGTCCCAGGTGACCAGCACGATCGCGCCCGCCGCCACCCGCCGTCGGGTGGCCACAACCGTGTCGCCGTCGCACAGCGCGGGACGCATGGACGCGCCGCGCACCCGTACCCGGCGCGCGGGCGCGCGACCCAAGGGGTTGGCCGCTGTCAAAGGATCACCTCCACCTGCCTGTCCAGCATGCCCGGAGTAGGGTCGATTCGTCGGAGCATCCCCGTTTGCCCATGGAGGAAAAATGCGACTCTGGTCGCGCTTTCTCGCCCCTCGACTGGAGGCCACCGCGCACTGCGACCTCCCGTGCGGTGTGTACGACCCGGCCCAGGCCCGCATCGAGGCCGAGTCGGTGAAGGCGATCCAGCAGAAGTACCAGGACAACGAGGACCCCGAGTTCCGCACCCGCGCGATCCTCATCGCCGAGCAGCGCAGCGAGCTCGTCAAGCACCACCTGTGGGTTCTCTGGACCGACTACTTCAAGCCCCCGCACTTCGAGAAGTACCCGGAACTGCACGACCTGTTCAACCGCGCCACCAAGGCCGCGGGCGCCAGCGGCACCAAGGGCTCGATGGACCCGGCCACCGGCCAGGCCCTGCTCGACCTGATCGGTGAGATCGACAAGATCTTCTGGGAGACCAAGAAGGCGTAAGACCCCACGGGTTCACTAGAACGGCGGCTACCTGCGAGTTCCCCTCGCCGGTAGGCGCCGTTTCCCGTTTCAGCGGGGTGACACGCGCACGGTGATGACCGCGCGGACGACTTCGACGCCTGCCTTGTCGCGGATGGACACGGGGACGGGGAGGTCGATCGGGGTGGGGCCGAAGTCAGGGATGGATTCCACTTCGGCGATCGCGCGGAGGCCGGTTTTGGCCTTGGCGGTGTAGTCGACGGTCATGCCTTTGGGGATCCAGCGGTGGCTGGTGGGAACGGTGGCCTCGGCGAGCATGCCCATGGCCACCTCGGCGAGGTTGCACATGGCGATGGCGTGGAAGGTGCCGATGTGGTTGTGCACGCCCCACCACAGGGGCGCCCGCACCTCGCCTCGGCCGGGGCGCATGTCGATGACGGTGGGCAGGATGGTGCGGAAGTAGGGCACGCGCAGGCACGCCGCGGCGGAGAACAACCGCGGGCCCAGGGGGCGGTCGGCCAGGGCCCGCCACAGGCGCAGAGTCGTGGTTTCGGTCACAGCCGCTAAGTTACCCGTCAGTAGCTTTCCGGGCAAGTGCCCTAGGATCGACGGCATGACGGTCTACCTGCTGCGACACGGCCAGACCGAGTGGTCGGAGAACGGGCGGCACACCGGGCGCACGGACATCCCGCTGACCGCCGAGGGTGAGACGCGGGCCCGCCGGGCCGGGGAACTGCTCGCCGACCTGCGGGGCGACCGGCCCGCCCTGGTCGTCTCCAGCCCCCGGGTCCGCGCGCTGCGCACGGCGGAGTTGGCCGGGCTCGCCGTGGACGAGGTCACCGAGGACGTGGCCGAGTGGGACTACGGCGACTACGAGGGCCTGACCACCCTGCAGATCCGCGAGACCGTGCCGGGGTGGACCGTGTGGACGCACCCGTGCCCGCACGGCGAGACCGCCGAGCAGGTGGGCGAGCGCGCGGCGAAGGTCGTGCACCGGGCGCGGGCGGCGGAAACCGATGTGGTGCTGGTCGGGCACGGGCATTTCAGCCGGGTGCTGGTGGCCGCCTGGATCGGACAGCCCGCCGCCTTCGGTGTCCACTTCGGACTGGGCGCGGCCGGGGTGAGCGTGCTCGGGGACGAGCGCGGCGTGCCGCAGGTGGTCCGGCTCAACCTTTCCCACTGACCTGGAGGAAAACCTTGCCCGATCAGCGAGTTCGCCGCGCCGCACCGTCCGATGTGGACTCGATGGTGGCGTTGGTCCACGAACTGGCCGACTACGAGCGCGCGCCCCACGAGTGCCATCTGACCGCCGAGCAACTGCACACCGCCCTGTTCGGCGCGGCGCCCGCGTTGTTCGGGCACGTGGCCGAGGTCGACGGGGAGGTCGTCGGCTGCGCGCTGTGGTTCCTCAACTTCTCGACCTGGCGCGGCGTGCACGGGATCTACCTGGAGGACCTGTATGTGCGGCCGTCCGTGCGGGGATCGGGGCTGGGCAAGGCGCTGCTGACCGCGCTCGCCGAGGAATGCGTCGCCCGCGGCTACCAGCGACTGGAGTGGTGGGTCCTGAACTGGAACGAGCCCGCCATCGGCTTCTACAAGTCCATCGGCGCGGTCCCCATGGACGAGTGGACCGTGTACCGCCTGACCGACGAAGCACTGGCCGAACTAGGCCAATCGGGCTAATCTCCGAGATCACACCATCGTGTGACGTCGCTACCTTCCGTCAGGGCTGATTCCCGTCAGGAGCGGGGCGGTTCCTCGTCGCCCTGGGCCCACTGAGTGGTCGAGGAGCGGGACAGCAGGACGAGCACGACGACGCAGACGAGGGCAACCGGGACGCCGATCTCGGGCCTGCCGGAGGGGCCGAGGGCGTACCAGGCGACGCCGAGCAGGAGCAGTTGCAGCACTATCGCCGGGCCGCGGCCCCAATGCTTCCCCAGAACCAAGCCGACCCCGCAGGCGAGCACGCCCGCGGCGAGCACGGCGAAGTACGCCGCCTCGCCGAAGACGTTCCCGCCCAGCGCCGAGTCGCCGCTCAAGCCGCTGATCAGCAGCAACACCGCGAACCCGAGCCCGACCAGGCCCTGCAGCGCGACCAGCGCGCCCGCGGCGAGGACCGTTCGCGGGGCGGATGACGAGAAGCGCACGGCGGATTTCCTCACGCTGTTCGGACGGGCGACGGCTAACGCACGATGACCGTGCGTGCACACCGCCGATCGTATGCCACCCGGACGGACGGTCGTCTGCGGCGACCGGGCAGGGGAAGATCAGTGGTGTCAGTTCCTCGCGGGTCGATGAGACAGACGGTCGTCTGGGTGCACTCGTCGTCATCGAGGGGACGCGCTGCCGGAAGGAGCCGTATCTCGATCACGACTGGTCCGAACGAGTGAGCCCGCCGTTCCCTCGAAAGGGGAGGCGACGGCGGGGTGGGCGCGCACGCCGGCCTACTCTGCGGTAATGCGCGCTGTCCTCGTGGTGAACCCGCAGGCGACCGCCACCACACCGGCAGGCCGGGACGTGCTCGCGCACGCGCTGGCCAGCCAGGTGAAGCTGGAGGTCGTCGAGACCGACTACCGCGGCCACGCCCTCGCCGCGGCGGCGCAGGCCGCGCTCGACGGCGCCGACCTGGTGGTCGCCCACGGCGGCGACGGCACGGTCAACGAGGTCGTCAACGGCCTGCTGGCCACCGGCCCGTCCGCGACGACGCCCATGCTCGGCGTGGTGCCCGGCGGCTCGGCGAACGTCTTCGCCCGCGCGCTCGGCCTGCCGCGCCACCCGGTCGAGGCGACCCACGTCCTGCTGCGCGCGCTGGAGGAGCGCCGGAGCAGGCGCGTCGGGCTCGGCCGGGTCGACTCCGACGGCGGGCACCGCTGGTTCACCTTCAACGCGGGCATGGGCTGGGACGCCGACGTCGTGGCCGATGTGGACCGCAAGCGCGGCAAGCGAACCAGCCCCGCGCTCTACGCCAGGGTGGCCGTCGCCCGGTACGCGCGGCCCAAGTACCGCCGACCGGACCTGACCGTCCACATCGACGGCGAAGACCCGATCGAGGGGCTGCGGCTGGCGTTCGTGTCGAACACCGACCCGTGGACCTACCTGGGCGCCCGCCCGATCCACCTCAACCCGGGCTGCGCGTTCGAGTCGGGCCTCGGCCTGTTCGCGCTGCGCACCCTGCGCGTGCCGACCGTGCTGCGGCACTTCGGCCAGGCGATGAGCGCCAAGGGCAGGCAGCGCGGCAAGCACCTCGTGCGCCGCGACGACGTCGCCCGGATCGCCGTCCGCGCGCCGGAGCCGGTGCGGTTGCAGTGCGACGGCGACCTGATCGGCGAGCGCACCCAGGTCGAGTTCACCTCGGTCCCGAACGCGCTGGTCGTCGCCGTGTGAAGCATGGGCACGGCGCGGTGGCGCCCGCTGGCTGGGCCCTGCCTAAAATGACCTTCGCTCGGTAAGCGCGCCCTTCCCCGTTTGGGCGGGACGCGACCGGGCAACCCCTCCCCGGAGGCGGAGCGCGGCGGACCGGTCCAGACCAGCGGTCGTCGTGATCAAATCGTTGCTCTCCGCGTCAATAGGGCTCTGACGTCGATCTTTCGGGTGAGTTCACTCACCGGGCCCAGAACAACCCTTGACATCCAGCCGGTTCGTGAAAGCATTCACAAGCACCCCGACGACCGGATGACGACTAGAGGCGCGTCCTAACGCGCCCGAGCGAGGAGCAAGTAGAAATGGACTGGCGCCACCGCGCGGCCTGCCGTGACGAGGACCCCGAGCTGTTCTTCCCGGTGGGAACCAGCGGTCCTGCGATCTCGCAGGCCGCCGAGGCGAAGGCCGTTTGCCACCGCTGCCCCGTCGCTTCCAACTGCCTGTCATGGGCGCTAGAGAGCGGCCAGGACGCTGGCGTTTGGGGCGGTATGAGCGAGGACGAGCGTCGCGCGCTGAAGCGCCGTAACGCTCGGACCAGGGCACGCAGCAACGCCTGAGCTTTCCGCGATAACAAGACGAGCGGAAGTCCGGCACCGATTCCCGGTGCCGGACTTTCGTTCGTTCGCACTTGTTTCACCGACGGTGCGAGAGCGGCACGCGAAGGACCGCCTCGGTTCCCGCGCGTTCCCGCCGATGCAGCGACAGTGAGCCGCGCAACTCCGACTCCACGAGAGTCCGGACGATCTGCAGTCCCAATCCATTCGCTCTTTCGAGTGAAAATCCGCGCGGCAGCCCGCGGCCGTCGTCGGCCACGATCACGTCGAGCCAGCGAGCGGAACGCGCGGCGGTGACCACGACCTCGCCCGAGCGACCCGGCGGATAGGCGTGCTCGACGGCGTTCTGGATCAACTCGGTCAGCACCATCACCAGCGGCGTCGCCGTCTCCGCCGCCACCACGCCGAACTGTCCGCTCTTGCGGACCTTGACGTGGCTCTCGGCGACCGCGACATCGCCGACGACCGGAATCACCTTGTCCACCAACGCATCCAGGTCGACGCGCTCGTCCACCGACGTCGACAGCGTCTCGTGGACCATGGCGATCGCCGCGACCCGGCGCACCGACTCGGCCAGCGCCTCCTTGGCCTCCGGGCTGCTGGTCCGCCGCGACTGCAACCGCAGCAGCGCGGCCACGGTCTGCAAGTTGTTCTTCACCCGGTGGTGGATCTCGCGGATCGTCGCGTCCTTGGACAGCAGCGCGCGGTCGCGCCGCCGGACCTCGGTGACGTCGCGGCACAGCACCAGCGCGCCCGCCGCCTTGCCGCCCGGCCGCAGCGGCAGCGCCCGGAACAGCACCGCCGCGCCCCGGCGCGACTCGGCCTCCGCGCGCATGCTCGGCTGCCCGTCGAGGGCCAGCAGGATGCGCTGGGCGATCTCCGTGGCGTCGAACGGGTCGCCGATGAGGGTGCGGGTCAGCGGGGCCAGCCGCACGCCGACGAGATCGGCAGCGTGCCCCATCCGGTGGTACGCCGACAACGCGTTGGGACTGGCGAACACCACCGCGCCCGCCGGGTCGAGCCGGATCAGGCCGTCGCCGACCCGGGGACTGGTGTGCACGTCCGGGGAAGGCTCGGTGGTGGGGAAAGTGCCGTCGGCGACCATCTGGCACAGGTCGCCCGCGATGCCCAGGTACGCGATCTCCAGGGCGCTCGGCACCCGGGGCACCGCCAGGTTCGTCTCCCGCGACAGCATCGCGATGACCTCGCCCTGGTAGGTCACCGGGATCACCTCGCGGCGGACCGGCACGCCCAGGTACCAGCGCGGGTCCTCCTCGCGGCAGATCCGCCGGTCGGCGATCGCGCGCCGAAGCTGCGGGTGCTCGTCGGCGTCGGTGTGGCTGGCGACGACGTCCTCGGGATGCGCCGTGGGCGCCGTCGTCGGCCGGGCCTGCGCGACGCAGATATAGCGCTCGTCGGCGTCCGGCGGCAGCGCGCCGTCCTGCCCCTCGGTCACCGGGACCCAGAGCAGGAAGTCGGCGAAGGACAGGTCGGACAGCAGCTGCCACTCGGCGACCACGGTCTGCAGGTGGTCGACCGCGCCGCCGGGAAGCCCGGTGTGTTCGGCGAGCAGGTCAGAGAGCGTCGACACAGGACTCCACGGGGTTGGTCACTCCACGACGGCGATCAGATCGTGCTCCTGCACGACGTCGCCCTCCTTGACGGCGAGCTTGGTGAGCGTGCCGTTCTCCTCGGTCAGCACCGGGATCTCCATCTTCATGGACTCCAAGATCACCACGGTGTCGCCCTCGGCCAGGGTCTGTCCCTCTTGCGCCACGACGTTCAGCACGTTGGCGACCATTTCGGCGTGGATCTCGTGGGCCATCGACCGGTCCTCCTCGAACGAGTTCTGCTCGCGTCAATCCAACCATGCGCCCCAGCCCTGACGAGTCACTTAAGCCCGGCATGGCAAAATCGTGCCCGAAGGCGTGCGGCCGGTCTGTCCGCGAGGCTCGCACGCCCCGACCAACGCAAGAGGAGACACCGATGTCGAAGCGCGCCCGCAAGCGTCGTGACCGCAAGAAGGGTGGCGCCAACCACGGTAAGCGCCCCAACGCCTGAGCAGACGCTCTGAGCACGACAAAGGCCCCGGCACACTGCGTGCTGGGGCCTTTGTCGTCGTCGCGCACAGCTCAGTCTTCGCGCCGCTCAGCGGTGGTCTGGACCGTTACCTGGGTGGTGGTCTGGGTGACCTCGACCGCGCCCGCTTCGAGCACGGTCCGCCGGATCGAGGCCCGCAGCCGCTCCTTGAGCTCGTCCGGAGCCTGGTCGCCGCCGCACTTGCGGGCGAGCAGGATCTTGAGGTGCTCCTCGATGCCATAGCGCTCCAGGCAGGGGCGGCACTCCTCAAGGTGCTTCTGCAGCAGGTCGCGGCGCTGCGTGTCGCACTCGCGGTCGAGGAAGAGCCACAGCTCGCCCAGCACCTCGGAGCAGTCGGTCTCGTGGTGGCGTCCGCAACTCATGACCCCGCCACCTCCTGCGCGCCCGAGCGCACGAACCCCCGCTCACGGGCCACGCCCGTCAGCAGGTCACGCAACTGCCGCCTGCCGCGGTGCAGGCGGGACATCACGGTGCCGATCGGCGTGCCCATGATCTCGGCGATCTCCTTGTACGCGAACCCCTCGACATCGGCCAGGTACACCGCGAGGCGGAACTCCTCGGGAAGCTGCTGCAGCGCGTGCTTGACGTCGTCGTCGGGCAGCAGGTCCATCGCCTCCACCTCGGCCGAGCGCAGCCCGCTTGAGGTGTGGCTCTCGGCCTTGGCGAGCTGCCAGTCGGTGATCTCGTCGGTCGGCGACTGCAACGGCTGCCGCTGACGCTTGCGGTAACCGTTGATGTAGGTGTTGGTCAGGATGCGGTACAGCCACGCCTTGATGTTCGTGCCCGCCGAGAACGACTCGAAGGCCGCGTACGCCTTCAAGTAGGTCTCCTGGACCAGGTCCTCAGCGTCGGCGGGATTGCGCGTCATGCGCAACGCGGCCGAGTAGAGCTGGTCGAGCAACGGCATCGCGTCGCGCTCGAACCGCTCCGCGCGCTCGGCTGTGGTTTCCATGGCCTCGGTGGCCTCCGTGGCCGCACTGTGTGGCTGGGCTTCGGTGCGGGGCACCGGGCTCCCTTCGGGTGCTCGCACACCCATCTTCAGGTGCGCATACTGCTTCCCCGAGCTTACGCGGACCTCGTCCGCACGGCTGTGAGCCCGGGCACGCGGCAGGCGTGAGCTGGGGCGCTTTACCTCAAGAATCTGCTCGGTGACCACGCCACCGACAACACCCGCGACGCCCGCCGCATTCCCCCTCTACCCTGGCGCGGTGGCCGGACGAGGAACCCCCGCGACAGCGCTACTGGCGAAGCGGAAGATCACGCACACGCTGCACTCTTATGAGCACGACCCCCGCGAGTCCTACGGGCTGGAAGCCGCGGCGGCGCTGGGTGTTTCGCCTGATCGGGTGTTCAAGACGCTGCTGGCTGAGGTCGACGGGGTGCTGACGGTGGGCGTGGTGCCGGTTGACGCCCAGTTGGATCTGAAGGCGTTGGCGGCGGCTGTCGGGGGCAAGCGGGCTCGGATGGCGGATGTGGCGGTGGCTGAGCGGACTACCGGGTATGTGGCGGGTGGGATCTCACCGCTGGGGCAGCGCAAACGCTTGCGGACGGTGGTGGACTCGTCTTCGGTGGGGTTTCCGACGATGTTCTGCTCTGGTGGCAGGCGAGGGCTGGAGATCGAGATCGCTGCGGGTGACCTGGTCTCGTTGGTTGACGGCGTGGTGGCTGATATCGCCGCTCGGTGATCTTGCGGTGCGGACGTTACTGAGCCAGGCGGTCGAGTAGGGCCGCGTAGCGGGCGATGCCCTCGCGTGAGAGGTCCCGGATCCGGTCTTCGGTGTCCGTTTCCTGCTTGCTCGGCCCGTCGGCTTCGGCCAGCGGGGCGTGCTCTTGCTCTTCGGTCGGCCGCAATGCTCCTGCTCTCGGACTGCTGCGGGGCTGCTCGATGGGGTTCCGTTGGTCCCCGGGTTTCGTGCTGTCTGCTCGATGGGGTGGAGTGGTTTCTTCGGGGCCCCTACGAAGGAAGATCGCCCGTGTGAAAGAGCGTGGGAAGCCTCCGGCCTCACACGCGCAGCCAGCTTAGCGATCTTCCTTCTCCCCCGAAGAAACCACTCCACCCCATCGAGCACCTGGCAGCTTCGGGTGCGGTTGGCAGGAACGCAGGTTCACTGTCTCCGCTCCTACCGGGCGCCTCGCAGGGTCGGGCTTGGTTGGCGGGGTGGCCGGTTTGCCCACCAACTTCCCACCTCGCTGAACAGCGCCACACAGGAGTGTCTTAGTCGGACTGTTCTCGGTCGGTGTGGTCGTCTACGCCTGCTTTGGAGGACAGGAGTCTGCGTAGGGAGGCCAGTCTGCCGGGGGTGGCTTGGCCTTCTTCCACTACCGAGTCCAGGTAGCAGTCTGGGTCTTCTGGGGCGCCTAGGTGGCCGCAGCCGGAGGGGCATTCTTCCGCTGGGGCGACGAACTCCTCGAAGGCGGCCACGATGTCGTTGGGTTTGATGTGGGCTAGGCCGAAGGAGCGGATGCCGGGGGTGTCGACCACCCAGCCGCCCTCGGGGAGGGGGAGTGCCACCGCTGAGGTTGAGGTGTGTCTTCCCTTGCCTACGCCGCTTACCTCTCCGATCGCTCGGTAGGCGTGGGGGACCAGGCGGTTGACCAAAGTGGACTTGCCTACGCCTGAGTGGCCCACTAGTGCCGAAACTCGATCTGTTAGGCGTTCTCGGAGTTCTTGTGGTTCTTCGTCGTGGCGGTTGACCACCACGGGGAGGTCCAGTTCCGCGTATGCGGCCAGGAGGTCGGCTGGGTCTGCCAGGTCGGCTTTGGTCAGGCAGAGGATGGGGGTCAGGCCGCCCGCGAAGGCCGCGACCAGGCAGCGGTCGATGAAGCCGGTGCGGGGTTGGGGGTCGGCGAGGGCGCAGACGATCAGGAGTTGTTCGGCGTTGGCGACTACGACCCGTTCAAACGCGTCAGTGTCGTCTGCGGTGCGGCGGAGGACGCTGGTGCGGTCGGCCACGCGGACGATGCGGGCCAGGGTGTCGGCGTCGCCGGTGGTGTCGCCGACGATGTCTACCTGGTCGCCGATGACAACGGGGGTGCGGCCTAGCTCTCGGGCGCGCATCGCCACGACCAGGTGGCTTGGGTCGCGGTTGACGGCGCAGGTCCAGCGGCCGCGGTCCTTGCCGACGACCATGGCGGTCACGGCGTCGGCGTGCTCTGGGCGGCGCTTGCTGCGCGGGCGGGTGCCCTTGCCGGGGCGCACCCGGACGTCGGCCTCGTCCAGCCTGCTCCAGTCGCCGCGCCGGGACGCCACGTCAGTTGGCCCCGGTCAGCATCCGGGACCACATCGCCGGGAAGTCGGGCATGGTCTTGGCCGTGGTCGCGATGTCGTCCACCTCAACCCCCGCGACGACCAGGCCGATGATGGCGCCCGCGGTCGCCATGCGGTGGTCGGCGTAGGCCCGCCACGGGCCGCCGCGCAGGGTGGCGGGGCGGATTTCCAGGCCGTCGTCGGTCTCGGCCGCGGCACCACCCAGGGTGGTGATCTCGGCGGCGAGGGCGGCGAGCCGGTCGGTCTCGTGGCCGCGCAGGTGCGCGATGCCACGCAGGCGCGACGGGCTGTCGGCGAGCGCGGCCAAGGCGGCGACCGTGGGAGTCAACTCGCCGACATCGTGCAGGTCTATGTCCACACCGGACAGTGTGGCCGGGCCGCGCACGGTGAGCGCGCCACCTTCGGACAGGGTCACCTCCGCGCCCATCCGCGCCAAGATGTCGCGGATAGCGTCACCGGGCTGCGTCGTGGCTGACGGCCAGCCGGTGACCGTCACCTCGCCGCCGGTGACCGCCGCCGCGGCCAGGAACGGCGTCGCGTTGGACAGGTCGGGCTCGATCGCCCAGTCGCGGGCCGCGACCGGGCCCGGCTCGACTCGCCAGGTGTTCGGCTCGGTGTCGTCTACCGCGACACCGGCAGCGCGGAGCATGTCGACGGTCATGTCTATGTGCGGCATAGAGGGAACGGGTTTCCCGGTGTGGTGCACGGTCAACCCCTTGTCGTACCGCGCGCCGGACAGCAGCAGTCCGGAGACGAACTGCGAGGAGGCGGAGGCGTCGATGGTGACCGCGCCGCCCGCGATGCCGCCCGCGCCGACCAGGGTGAACGGCAGCGCGTCGCCCTCGACGGTCGCGCCGAGCGCGCGCAGCGCGTCGAGCACCGTGCCCATCGGCCGCTCCCGGGCGCGCGGGTCGCCGTCGAAGCGGACCGCGCCGTCGGCGAGCGCCGCGACCGGCGGGACGAACCGCATGACCGTCCCGGCGAGCCCGCAGTCGACCTCGGCCGTGCCGCCGAAGCCGCCGAAGCCGTCATGCGCGCCGAGCCGGATCGTCGTGCCGTCCGCGCCTACCGGGACGCCGAGAGCGCGTAGAGCCGCGACCATCAGGTCGGCGTCGCGGCCTTCCAGCGCGCCGGTTAGCGTGCTCGGCCTGCCGCTAAGAGCGGCCAAGATCAGGGCACGGTTGGTGATGGACTTGGATCCGGGGATGGTCACGGTGGCGTGCACCGGGGCCGAGGCGACCGGGGCTGACCAGGGCTGCGGCATGGGCCAATCCTCCCGCATTCGCTGGTCCGGCGGTTTACCGGCTCGCCCCTGTCGGTCCGACATGTCACGATTCGACACACCGATGGAGGTGGATGGCTTTGTGCGGCAGGTACGCGGCAGCGAAGGATCCCGCGACGCTGGCGGCGGAGTTCGACGCGCTCGACGCCACAGGTGAGCAGGCACCCGAGCCCGACTACAACGTGGCGCCGACGAAGAACGTGGTGACGGTGGTGCAGCGACACCCGCGCGCGGCCGACGGCACGGTCGACAAGAGCACCACGGAGCGCACGCTGCGGGTGATGAAGTGGGGCCTGGTCCCGAACTGGGCCAAGGACGCCTCCGGGGCCGCGCGGATGATCAACGCCCGGTCCGAGAGCGCGGCGGTGAAGCCCGCGTTCAAGAAGTCGCTGGCCGAGCGCCGCTGCATCATCCCGGCGGACGGCTGGTACGAGTGGCGCCGCGACAAGACCTCGAAGCAGCCGTTCTACACCACCCCCCAGGACGGCGGCAGCCTGGCGATGGCGGGCCTGTGGACGACCTGGCGCGACCAGGCCGACCCGGCCGCGCCGCTGCTGATCACCTGCGCGGTCCTGACCACCGACGCGATCGGCCCGCTGGCCGACATCCACGACCGGATGCCGCTGATCCTGGGCCGGGACTCCTGGTCGGCCTGGCTCGACCCGGACGCCACCGACGTGTCCGCGCTGCTCGCGCCGCCGCCGCTGGACCTGGTGGACGCCCTGGAGATCCGGCCGGTGTCCACGGCGGTCAACAGCGTCCGCAACAACGGCCCGCACCTGCTCGACCGTGCCGAGCCCGCCCAGGACCTCGATGGACTTGGTGCCCCGGACCTCTTCGGCGCCGAGGCCAGCCGGTGACCAAGGCGCGCATCGACACCCCGCACGGCCTGGCCAGGGCCGAACTGCACTGCGTCCCCGAGGGCCGGGCGGGACTGCTGCTCGGCCACGGCGCGGGCGGCGGCATCGATGCGCCCGACCTGGTGGCCGCGGCGCGGGGAGCCACGGCCGCCGGGGTGCACGTCGCCTTGGTCGAGCAGCCCTACCGGGTGGCCGGCAGGCGCGCCCCCGCCCCCGCCCGCCAACTCGACACGGCGTGGCTGACCGTCGCCGAGCACCTGTCGACCCTCTGGTTCGACGACCTGCCCCTGGTCTTCGGCGGCCGGTCCTCCGGCGCCCGGGTCGCCTGCCGGACCGCCGACCAGGGCGAGGCGGTCGGGGTGCTCTGCCTGGCGTTTCCGGTCCACCCGCCGGGCAAGCCGGAGAAGACGCGGCAGCCGGAACTGGACGCGGTGACGGTGCCCACCCTGGTGGTCCAGGGCGAGAGCGACCCGTTCGGCAACCCGGCGGGCGGGCACCTGCGGGAGATCGTCACCCTCCCCGGCGACCACTCCCTCAAACGGGAGCTGCCCACGCTCTCCCGCACGGTCGAAGAGTGGCTTGACCGCATCCTGCGGCCCCTCGGCTAGGGCGGTCGCGGTCCGGGGAAGCGTCATCCGCGGGGCGCCTGCTCGGTCGGTGACGACCGTCCTGCCCTGTCTCGCGTCGGCTACGGCCAACCGCGACGTATCCTTCGTCCCACTCGACCAGGGTCGGGGAACCCTCGGACGGGTGAGACGTCCTAGGGAACAGACACAGACTCGTTACTGAGGGGATAGTTCATGCGGTTCACAGGCAAGACGAAGCTGCTGGTCGGGGTGGCTGTGGCCGCTCTTACCCTGAGCGCGTGCTCGGGCGACCCGGCGGGCGCGCCCTCGTCCACCGGCGGCAGCACGTCGACCGAGGCTTCCGCCGCGGCCAAGACCGGGTTCGAGAGCCTCAAGATGCTCAGCGAGGCCGTGGGCAAGAAGAGCGCGAGCGCCAAGAGCGCGCACGTGAAGATCTCCGGCGGCGCGGGCGCGGAGTCGCTCAACGGTGAGGGCGACTTCAGCTTCGGGGCCGAGACGGCCATGCAGATGTCGCTGGACACCCCCGAGGGCGCGATGACCGTGCTGTTGGTGGACAACACGCTCTACATGAAGGGCCCGCAGGAGCTCCAGCCCGGCAAGCCGTGGCTCAAGCTCGACCTGAGCGGCGACAACCCGCTGGCCAAGGCGCTGGAGGGCTCGCTGGACTCGGCCAAGGAGGCCGACCCGAGCAAGATGCTGGAGCAGCTTGCCGACGCTGGCGAGATCACCTCCACCGAGAAAGAGACGATCGACGGCAAGGAGACCACGCACTACACGATCACCGTCGAGGTGGCCAAGCTCGGGGAGAAGGGCCTGGGCATGGACAAGACGGCGATCGCGGAGCTGGAGAAGTCCGGTGTGAAGACTCTGCCGGTCGAGGTGTGGGTCGACGGCGACGACCTGCCGGTCCGCTTCATCACCGAGGTCCCCGCCGGGGGCAAGAAGACCAAGGTCCAGGCCGACTACAGCGACTGGGGCAAGCCCGTGAACATCGCGGCGCCGCCCGCTTCCCAGGTCGCCGAGCTTCCCGGTAGCTGACTCTTAGCGCACTAGAACGCATAAGAAGAGCGCCCCGCAGAGTCCTGTGGGGCGCTCTTATGCGTCTAACCCATGTGCGGGTAAGTGTGGTCGGTCGGCGGCACGAAGGTCTCCTTGACCGACCGAGGGCTGACCCAGCGCTGGAGGTTGTAGATCGACCCGGCCTTGTCGTTGGTGCCGGACGCGCGGCTGCCGCCGAAGGGCTGCTGGCCGACGACGGCGCCGGTGGGCTTGTCGTTGACGTAGAAGTTGCCCGCCGCGAAGCGCAGCGCCTGGTGCGCCTGCTCTACAGCCGCGCGGTCAGTGGCGAAGACCGCGCCGGTAAGCGCGTACGGCGACGAGGTGTCCACCAGTTCCAGCACCTTGGCGTACTCGGCGTCCTCATAGACGTGCACGGCCAAGATCGGGCCGAAGTACTCGGTGGTGAACACGTCCTGCAACGGGTCGCTGCCGACCAGGACGGTCGGCTGGACGAAGTAGCCCACCGAGTCGTCTGCCGTGCCGCCGGTAAGCACCTCGATCGAGGAGTTCGCCGCCGCCGCTTCCAGCGCCGCCTTGTGCTTGGCGAACGCGCGCGCGTCGATGACCGCGCCGCCGAAGTGCGCGAAGTCGGTGACGTCGCCGTAGGAGATGGTCTTGGTGACGTCCGCCAGCCGCTCGCGCAGCCCGCCGTCCCACAGCGACCGGGCGATGTAGGCGCGCGAGGCCGCCGAGCACTTCTGCCCCTGGTACTCGAACGCGCCCCGGACCAGGCCGGTCACCACGGCGGCCGGGTCGGCCGACGGGTGGGCGACGACGAAGTCCTTACCGCCGGTCTCACCGACTATGCGCGGATAAGAGCGGTAGGTGTCGAGGTGGTCTCCGATGAGCCGCCAGAGGTGCTTGAACGTCTTGGTCGACCCGGTGAAGTGCAGTCCGGCGAACTCCGGGTCGGCCAACGCGACCTCGGACAGCGCCGCCCCGTCCCCGGTGACCATGTTGATCACCCCGGCGGGCAGGCCAGCGGCCTCCAGCAGCCGCATGGTGTGGTGCGCGGCGAGTTGCTGGGTGGGCGATGGCTTCCAGACGACCGTGTTGCCCATGAGCGCGGGCGCGGTCGGCAGGTTCCCCGCGATGGCGGTGAAGTTGAACGGCGTGATCGCGGTGACGAAACCGTCGAGCGGGCGGTGGTCGAACCGGTTCCACATGCCCGGCGACGACGCGGGCTGCTCCTCGATCAGCCGCCGCGCGAAGGACACGTTGTAGCGCCAGAAGTCGATCAGCTCGCAGGCGCTGTCGATCTCGGCCTGCTGCGCCGACTTCGACTGGCCCAGGATCGTGGCCGCGTTGAGCGTGTCCCGCCACGGCCCGGCCAGCAGGTCGGCGGCGCGCAGCAGCACGGCCGCGCGCTCGTCGAACGGCAGGTCACGCCAGGCGGGCGCGGCCTTCTTCGCCGCCGCGACCGCGTCGGCGACGTCCTGCGCGGTCGCCTGCGCGGTGACGCCCAGGACGTGCCGGTGGTCGTGCGGCTGGACCACGTCCACGCGGTCGCCGCCCGCCATGCGCCGCGCGCCGCCGATGGTCATGGTCAGCTCGGCCCGCTCCCCCGCCAGCTCGGCTATCCGCCGCTGGAGAGAGGCGCGCTCGGGCGAGCCGGGGGCGTAGGACTTGATCGGCTCGTTGGCCGGGACGGGTACGGACGAAACGGCGTCCATCGTGTGGCTCGCCTCCCTGTGACTGGAGTCTCGACGTCGGCGCGGCTTGTGGCCGCGCCGCCATCCTGTCATGGGATGAACCGGCTACAGCAGCTCCAGCAGGAACGGCAGCTCCTGTGGGGCGTACCAGGCCAGCTCGTGGTCTTCGGCGTCGCCGAGGACGAACTCCGCGTCCGGGTCGCCCAAATCGGCGGCGTCGACAACGCCCGCCGCGGCGCGCACCGCGGCCTCGGCGTCCTCGGTGTCCAGGTGGATCGCGGCGACGACCTTGAGCGGGATCGGGCCCGCCAGCTTCACCACCGAATAGTCCAGGTCAGGGCGCAGGACCGCGCCGTCGACGTCGGCGGAGACCACCGCGCGGCGCGCGAACGCCGCCGGGTCGTCGGCCAACTCGGCGTTGAGCAGCCGCAGCGACGCCCGGGCCGCGTCGAGCATCGCCGCGTACTCCAACTCCTCGTCGCCGCCGGTCGCATAGGACTCGCGCAGCGCCGGGGTCAGCGCGAACGCGGTGTTGCCGACCGCGGTCAGCTCCCCGTCGGAGTTCAACGCGCGCAGCATGGCCACCGTCGCCGGTACGTACACCCTCAAGACATCACGCTCTCAGTTCCTCGCGCTCTCAGCCATCATGCTCTCGCTGCCGTCATGCTCTTACCGCTGTCAACAGTTCCTCGACCGACTCTTCCAGCATTCTCGCCAACACGTCCACGTCGGACATGGCGGTGCGGTCGCCGGTCAAGCCGAAGTACACCCCACCGTCATAAGAGGTCACCCCAATGGCCAACGCCTGGTTCTTGCCTAGCGGCATGACCGGGAACATCTCGGTCATCCGCGCCGTCCCCGCGTAGAGGGGGATCTGCGGGCCGGGCACGTTGGTGACCACCACGTTGAAGATGCGCTGGGAGAACGACGCGGCGGCCCGCGCGCCCAGCGAGTGCAGCGTGGGCGGGGCGAACCCGCCGACCCGCAGCAGCGTCGAGGCCGCGACCGAGCGCACCGAGTCGTTGTGCGGGCGCATGGCGTGGCTGACGTGGTGCAGCCGCACGAACGGGTTCGGCTCCCCCACCGGCAGGTCGACCAGGTGCGCGGCGACCTTGTTGCCGAGCATCCCCGGCACCGTGCCGTCGGCCGCGTCGTCGCGCACGGCCAGTGGCACCAGCGCGCGGACCTTGGTCGAGGACGTGATCTGCTCGCCGCGCATCAGCAGCCACGACCGCAGCCCGCCCGCGATGACGGTGAGCACCACGTCGTTGACCGTGCCGCCGTGCTTCGCCCGGACGCCGCGCAGGTCGTCCAGCCGGGCGCGGGACACGGCGAACAGCCGCGCGCGGCCGACTGGCGCGTTCAGCGGCCCCGCCTGCGCGGGCCGGGCGGCGAGGCCGATCGCGGAGACGACGGCGTTGAGCACGCCCGCGACCTTCTGGGTGGTGGCGAGCGCGTCCGTGGCCGCCGAGCGGGCGTTCTCCACGATCTCCTTGGGCCGCCGCACCGTCTCGGCGACGGCGTCGAGCACCAGCCGGGTCGGCCCCGGCAGCCTGCGCGCCACCCAGACCTCGTCGGGGGCTGGCTCGGGCGGCTGCGGCGCGGTGTCCAGGATGACCTGGCCGAAGTCGATCGTGCGGATGCCGTCGACCAGGGCCTGGTGGGTCTTGGTCACCAGCGCGACGTGCCCGCGCGCCAGCCCCTCGATCAGGTACGCCTCCCACAGCGGCCGGGTCTGGTCGAGCGGGCGCGCCATCAGGCGCCCGACCAGGTCGAACAGCTGGGCGTCTGTCCCCGGCCGGGGCAGCGCGGAGCGGCGCACGTGGTAGTGGACGTCGAACTCCGGGTCGTCCACCCACACCGGCCGGGCGAGGTGGCCGGGCACCCCGACCACCTTCTGCCGGTAGCGCGGCACCAGCGGCAGCCGCTGCTCGATCAGCGCGACCAGCTGCTCGTAGGCGAAGCCCGACCGGGGCCTGCGGAACACCGCGACCCCGCCCACGTGCATCGGCGTCGCCGGGTCCTCCAGGTACAGGAAGGAGGCGTCGAGGGCGGACAGGCGGTCGGGCATGGCCCGATCCTGACACATCGCGATGCCACCGAGGTGACATGCGATGCTGCGTGCTGTGTCGCACGACCCTGGCGCGGGAGCGTCTCCCAAGGACCGGTTCGTCACCGTGTACGGGCGCAAGCCCGTGCTGGAGGCGCTGGCCGACGACCGCCTGTCCGTCGACAAGGTGGTGCTCGCCGACAACGCCCACGGCCCCGCCGCCCGGGAGATCCTCGACGCCGCCCGCGCGCGCGGCGTGCCGGTGCAGCGCGCCACCCCGCACCGGGTGAAAGTGTTGGCGGGCAACGGAAAGCAGGACCAGGGCGTCCTCGCCGACGTCGTCGCCCCTCGGATGCGCAGGCTTGCCGACGCGCTCGCGGGCAAGTCCGCGCCGAGGGCGGTGCTGCTCCTCGACGGCATCACCACACCGGCCAATGTGGGCATGATCCTGCGCACCGCCACCGCCGCGGGCATCGGCGGCATCGTCGTCCCCCGCCGCGGCGTGGCCACCATCGACCCCCTGGTGGTCAAGGCGTCGGCCGGTGTGGCGTTCACCGCACCCGTCCTGCGCTGCGCGACGGCCGAGGAAGCCGCTGCCGACCTGCGCGCCGCCGGTTACCCGCTGTACGCGATGGACGCGGGCGCGCGCCGCTCGGTGTTCGACGCCGACCTGCCCGACCGGGTCGCGTTCGTCCTGGGCAGCGAGACCGCGGGGGTCAGCGAGGCGGTCCGCCCGCACGTGAACCGCTGGATCTCCATCCCGATGAGCGGCGGCGTCGAGTCGCTGAACGTGGCCAGCGCGGCGGCGGTGCTGTGCTTCGAACTGGTGCGCCGCCACTCAGCGTAGGGCGATGCCGAGCAGGATCTCCAGCTCGTCCACAGTGGACTCCACGGCGCGGTGGTGCACTCCGGTCATCCCCGCTGCCGCCGCGCCCCGCACGTAAGCGGCGACGTCATCGACAAACACGCACTTGTCGGTAGTCGTGCCTAACCGTTCGGCGGTAAGCGTGAACACTCCGGCCGCCGGTTTCGCGATCCCCACGTCTCCCGACACCACTACCGCGTCGAAGACATCGGGCAAACCGGCGGGCACAGTGTCCGCATTGGACAGCAGGGCGGTCCGAAACCCCTGCCCCCGCACCAGGGCCACCACTTGCCGAATCACCGGCTCGGTGAACACACCCGCATAGTCCACAACCAACGCGTCGTACCGCACAGCCACTGATCCTGCCCCACTTTCCCGCGACTTCCCCACATGAGGTGACCTGCGTCCCCGCCGCCGACCACGCCCCGCTCTGTATGGCGAACCCGTCGACGACTGGAGGACCCCTATGGTGCGGCTGAGCGCCCTGCCCGATTACGAGCCCGCGGTGACCCCGTGGCCACTGCCCCGCAGGCCACTCCCACCCCACCCGGCTCCGGTCTGGGACGAGCCCGGCCCCACCCGCGACGCCGTCTGGCGCCTGCTCACCCTGCTCCTGGAATCCCTGGACGGCCGCCGTCCCCTCCCCCAACTCCGCGACGCTCTCACCACCTCCGTCTACGAGGCGATGGCCACCCGAGCCAGAGTCACCACCGGACGAAACCACCGCCTGATCTCCCTGCACACCTGCCAGACGGACCCGGAGACGCTGGAACTGGCCGCCGCCATCCGCGAGTGGCCCACCGGCCGCCCCCAAGCGTGGCGCGGCCGAGCCCTCGCAGGCCGAATGGAACTGCGCAACGGGACCTGGCTGTGCACTTACCTGCGACCGGTGGGCCGGTGACTCGGCTTGACAACGTTCGGGCTACCCGAGGCCGTGGACAACCACCAGCGGCCGACTGAGGCGGACCGCCGATCGGGCTGCCGGATCACTGAACCACCGAGCAGGCGGCTGGGCCGCGGTCGAGTTCTCGCCGTTGGTTGTCCGCCTTCGCCTCCGTGCTGTCGCACAAAGCCGTGGCGCGTGAGGCGGTGTGCCCCACGCGCCACGGAGTGGAGCGGGTGTCTTCCCGGTTGGCAGGGGTCAGCGGCGCGGGCCCTTGCGGCCCTTCTTTGCCTGCTCGCGGGCCTGCTGCCTGCGTTCCCGGCGGCTGGCGCCCGCCCCGGCGGGCTCGGCGTCGGGGGTGTCGCTGTGGGACTCGACACCGCCCGCTTCCGCCGGACCGCTGTAGTTCAGGCGCTGGGGAGTGGGGCCCTCCAGTCCCTTGCCGCGCAGGGCGGGGGGAAGCTTCTCGCTGGCCGTGGCCGCGGCGGCCTGTTCGGCCTGAGCCTTCTGCTGGGCGGCGAGAGCACGGGCCTGGCGTTCGCGCAGCTCAGCCTGACGGGCCTCGGCCGCGGGGTCGGCGGCGACCGTGGGCACGGCGGCGGGGGTCGCGGCCAACTGGACGGTCGCGGGCTGCGGCTCGGCCTGCTCCACCTGGAGGTTGAAGATGAAGCCGACCGACTCCTCCTTCAACGCGTCCAGCATGACGTGGAACATCTCGAAGCCCTCGCGCTGGTACTCGATCAGCGGGTCGCGCTGGGCCATCGCCCGCAGGCCGATGCCCTCCTTGAGGTAGTCCATCTCGTAGAGGTGCTCGCGCCACTTGCGGTCGAGGACCGAGAGCATGACGCGCCGCTCCAGCTCCCGCATGGCGCCCTTGCCGACCCGGGAGTCGATCTCGGCCTCGCGGATCTTGTACGCGGCCAGGGCGTCCTCGACGATGGCGTTCAACAGGAACTCGTGGTCCATGTCGTAGCCCTCGGCCTCGGCGCGGTCGACCAACTGCTCCCACTTGACCGACACCGGGTACAGCGTCTTGAGCGCCGACCACAGCTTCTGGTGGTCCCAGTCCTCGGCGTAGCCCTCCGCGGTCGCGCCGTTGACGTAGGCGGTGACCACGTCGGTGATCATGTGCTCGATCTGCTCGCTGAGGTCCTCGCCCTTGAGCACGCGCAGGCGCTCGGCGTAGATGACCTTGCGCTGCTTGTTCATGACCTCGTCGTACTTGAGGACGTTCTTGCGGATCTCGAAGTTCTGCTGCTCGACCTGGGTCTGCGCGCTCTTGATCGCCCGGGTGACCATCTTCGCCTCGATCGGCTGGTCCTCGGGGACGTTCATCACCGTCATGACCCGCTCGACCATGCCCGCGTTGAACCGGCGCATCAGCTCGTCGCCCAGCGACAAGTAGAACCGGGACTCGCCCGGGTCGCCCTGGCGGCCAGCGCGACCGCGGAGCTGGTTGTCGATGCGGCGCGACTCGTGCCGCTCGGTGCCCAGCACGTAGAGGCCGCCCGCCGCCCGCACCTCGATCTTCTCGGCCTTGACCTCTTCCTCGGCCTTCTCCAGCGCGCCCGGCAGGGCCGCGCGCCACTCGTCCGGCGTCTCCAGCGGGTCGAGGCCGCGGGCGCGCAGCGCCTCCTCGGCGATGTGCTCGGGGTTGCCGCCGAGCACGATGTCGGTGCCTCGACCGGCCATGTTGGTCGCCACGGTGACCGCGCCCTTGTGCCCGGCCTGGGCGATGATCGCGGCTTCCTTCTCGTGGTGCTTGGCGTTGAGGACGTTGTGCGGCACGCCCATCTTCACCAGCAGCTTCGACAGGTACTCCGACCGCTCGACGCTGGTGGTGCCGACCAGCACCGGCTGGCCCTTCTCGTGCCGCTCGGCGATGTCCTCGGCGACGGCGAGGAACTTCGCCTCCTCCGTCTTGTAGATGAGGTCCGCCTGGTCCTTGCGGATCATGTCGCGGTTCGTGGGGATGGGCACCACGCCGAGCTTGTAGGTGGTGTGGAACTCCGCCGCCTCGGTCTCGGCGGTGCCGGTCATGCCGGAAAGCTTGTTGTAGAGGCGGAAGTAGTTCTGCAGGGTGATCGTGGCCAGCGTCTGGTTCTCGGCCTTGATCTCCACGTTCTCCTTGGCCTCGATGGCCTGGTGCATGCCCTCGTTGTAGCGGCGGCCCGCCAGCACGCGGCCGGTGAACTCGTCCACGATCAGGACCTCGCCGTTGCGGACGATGTAGTCCTTGTCCTTCTTGTACAGCTCCTTGGCCTTGAGCGCGTTGTTCAGGTACCCGACCAGCGGCGTGTTCGCGGCCTCGTAGAGGTTGTCGATGCCCAACTGGTCCTCGACCAGCGCGACGCCCTTCTCAGTGACGCCGACCGTGCGCTTGCGCTCGTCGACCTCGTAGTGGACGTCCTTGCGCAGCATCGGCGAAAGCCGGGCGAACTCCTGGTACCAGCGCGAGGACTGGTCGGCGGGCCCGGAGATGATCAGCGGCGTGCGCGCCTCATCGATGAGGATCGAGTCGACCTCGTCCACGATGGCGAAGTTGTGGCCGCGCTGGACCATGTCGTCCAGGCTCCACGCCATGTTGTCGCGCAGGTAGTCGAAGCCGAACTCGTTGTTGGTGCCGTAGGTGATGTCGCAGTGGTACGCCTCGCGCCGCTGGGCGGGGGTCATCTCCGACAGGATCGCGCCCACCGTGAGCCCGAGGAAGCGGTGCACCCGCCCCATCCACTCCGCGTCGCGCTTGGCGAGGTAGTCGTTGGTGGTGACGACGTGCACGCCGCCGCCGGACAGCGCGTTGAGGTACGCGGCGAGCACGCCGGTCAGGGTCTTGCCCTCACCGGTGCGCATCTCGGCGACCTGCCCGAGGTGCAGCGCGGCGCCGCCCATCAGCTGGACGTCGAAGTGCCGCTGGCCCAGCACGCGCTTGGCGCCCTCCCGCGCGACCGCGAACGCTTCGGGCAGCAGCTCGTCCAGCGACTCGCCCGCCTCGTAGCGCTGCTTGAACTCGGCGGTCTTGTCGCGCAGGTCGTCGTCGGACAGGTCGAGGAAATCATCCTCCAGCGAGTTGATGTGCGCTGCGATGTTGCGCAGTCGCTTGAGCATCTTGCCCTCGCCCGCGCGCAGAATTCGGGACAGCACCATCCGGTCGACCTCGCTAGCTGATAGTCGTGCGCCCGCTACGGACGCTCCTGTACGTCATCGTAGGCAACCCGCTGCTGGGCGCGCACTGACACTCGTCAGCAACGCCGCGCAGGGTACTCGGGTGACCTCCACCTCAGCACCAACGGATCAACCGCCCACCGGGTTCCGCACACACCGGCGCCCCGGGGCCGACGTGGCTCCCGGGGCGCCGGATGGGTGACGGCGACCGGTCAGACCAGCTTGATCACGCCGTAGTCGAACGCCTTGCGGCGGTAGACCACGCTGGGCACACCGGAGTCCGCGTCCGCGAACAGGTAGAAGTCGTGTCCGACCAGCTCCATCTCGTAGAGAGCCTGGTCGACGGTCATGGGCTTGGCCGGGTGCTCCTTCTCGCGGACTATGCGTCCGGGAAGGTTCTCGGCGACATCGTCCCACCGCTGCTCGGGGACGTCGGCGACCCCGTACTCCGGCGCTTCGAGCACCGCGGTCCGCGCGGCGCGCCTGCCATTGGTCTCGCTCTTCGTGGGAGCGGCGACGGCGGCGGATGTGGCCTCCGCGACGGAGGCGGGGCTTCGGCGCCCGTGGTGAACGCGCCTGCGATCATGCAGGCGGCGTAGCCGATTTTCGAGTTTGGTCACCGCTAGATCCAGTGCGCCGTAGAAGTCGCCCGCGCACGCCTCGGCGCGAACGGCCGGGCCCCTGCCCTTTCCGGTGATCTCGACCCGCTGGCAGTTCTTCGACTGCCTGCGGTTGGGCTCATGGAACAGCTCCACGTCGAAGCGGATGACCTTGCGGTCGTAGCGCTCCAAACGGGTCAGCTTGTCCTCGACGTGCGTCCGGTAATGCTCCGGCACCTCGACGTTACGGCCCTTAACCACGATGTCCATACACGACCTCCCTCGCCGTTTGCGAGTACTGGTTCTTCGCCGAAACTGGCGGCGCCGGACTCGTCTGGATTCCAAGCCCAGAACCGGGCGTGACCTGCGAGGACATCCCCGCGAAATCAGCGCTCCGCCGGCGCCAGGGTCATGGGCTCCTCGCCTCCTCCCCGCTGACCGGGAACGGTGATAGCGCAGCACGTTAGCCCGGGATCCGGCCCAGCAACAGCCCCCGGGGCGGGGGACCTTCGTCCGCGTCGAACAATTACTCGCCGCGACGGCTGAATCGGCGCAAGAGAGCACACGCCGACCAGCTCGGCCATTCGGGCGCGAGCCGGTTCACCTGGACAGCGCATGGCACCCTGCCGAGCACTGGTGTAGTGGACTAGAGCAGGCGGAACCCCCGACATCGCCAAGGGCGTGTTCGCCGCCACCACACCGAGCCGCATACCTAGCCAACGGGGCTGGCCGACGCCGGGTTCCCAATCCAGTTCACCCGATTGGGGGCGTCCAGATGCCCGCCATGTGGACCTGATCATGCCGTCGCCGTGCACGCGAGGACCGCGAGAACCGGGTGCCCCGCCGCGGCCAGGGCACGGGCACAGGCCGCGGCCGTGGCCCCGGTGGTCACCACATCGTCCAGGACGAGCACGGGCGTGCCCCGCGGCGGCGCCCCCGCCGGATCGACGGCGAGGTGCCGGGCGAGGTTCGCGGCCCGCCCCGCCGGGCTCAACCCGACGGAGTCCCGCGCCCCCCGGGTGAGCCTGAGCGCGGGCGCGACAGCGGCCGGAACGCCGTTGGCCGCCAGGTGACGGGCGGCGTGCGCGGCGACCCGGGCCATGTGGTGGGCGCCGCGCCTGCGGGAGGCGGCGGTGCGGGACGGAGCGGGAACAAGCCACAGCGGCCCGGAAACCGCCGGGGACGGCGAGCGGGCGGCCGCACTGGAAAGCCCGGCCGCGTCGGAGAGGAGAGGCCGAACAGAATGCGGTTCACCTGGCTGGCTGGACGGAGGGTGGTTGGGAGGCCACCCGCCTTCGCTAGTGAGCGGAGACCTGCCTTCAAGTGGGTGGAGAGAATGGGCGCACGCCTGCCCGTTCGGTCCAGGAGGCAAGAACCAGCCTGATGACGGGGTGCGGTGAAAACCGGTTTGGGAAGGCGCGCTGCCATGAGGCGGTGCTGTAGCGAAGGCGCGACGCGTCGCCAGGAATGGTGTGGCGGTAGCGGGCGCGGTAGCGCCGATGCGCGGGGTGAGGGAAGAGGGGACCGCGCCGGGGGGTGGCGCCTCTCCGAAGATGAGGCGGGTGGCGTTGGACAAGAGGGCGGGGACGGCGGCGGCGAGGGCTGGGACGCGGTCGGCGGCTTTGGGGAGGGCGGCGGCCAGGGCTTGGCCGAGGACGGCCGCGAGGGCGCGTCGTCCGCCCTCTTTGTAGGCGAGGACGGCTCGGCGGGCTGGGCCTCGGTAGAGGGTCAGCGCCAGGACGGGGGGCGACTTCGCGGTGGCGGTTCGTTCGACCTTGAGCAGGCCGGTCAGGGTGTGGGCGCAGGGGACGCACCAGGGGGTGCCGGGGGTGTCGCAGCCCGCGCAGTGGCGGGGCAGGAGCAGGTCGAACAGCGGAATGAGGTTCATGGGGCCAGGGTGGACCAACCGGAACGGCAGGCGGCGGGAGTTATCCACAACCTCCCAAGTTGTCCACAGGTCGGCCCGGACCCTGGCGAAGGGCGGTCAGCCGGGGTAAAAGGGGACCGCGCCGCGGCCGTGGCCGGGTTGTTGGGCCTGCCAGACCTTGCCCGCCTCCTGGGTCGACCACATGCCCGAGCCGTCGGTGACGATGACCGAGCGGCTGGGGGCCGCGGTGATGGCGGTGATCGGCGGGGTCAGGTTGGTCTTGTTGTACTGGGTGTAGGTCAGGCCGTCGATGGGGAGGCTGGCCACGGGCATGGCGGGCTGCTCGGTGGCCGCGATGACCGTGAGGCGGTCGAGCCAGTCCAGTCCGATGACGTTCTTGACCACGCCGCCCTGGAGAGTGCGGGCGGCGCTGATCGCCACCGCGTCGTTCTTCCTGACCACCGCGGCCACCTTGACCTCGCCGTTCACCACGGCCGCGACGCGGGCGCCGTCTCGGGACAGGCGCAGCTGGGTGATGGTGCCGCCGTTGCGGGTGAGCTCAGAGGCGTCGACCGGGAAGTCCTCCCAGGTGCCGCTGGCGGTGCGGCCGACGCGGACCACGAAGGTCCCGTCTTGGACTGTCCAGACCTCGTTGGGGCCGCCGTCGTCGGTGCCGCCGAACAGCCAGGTGGGGCGGGTCAGGGTGGCGGCCGGGGAGAGGCTGACCTCGGGCAGTTCGGCGTTGGTGCGGCCGACACGCAGGCGGGCGCCGCTCGGGGTGCGCTGGACGACCGCGAGGTGGCTGCCGTCGAGGGACTGGGCGGCGCTGAGGATGTCGTAGGCGCCGGAGCCGCTGGGGCCATCGACCGGCTTTCCGTCGCGCAGGGAAAGCAGCTTGCCGCTGGACACCATCAGGCCGAGGAGGTCCGGCTTGAGCCGGGTGAGGGAGTCGTACGAGCCGACGTCGCTGGGGCGCCAGTCCACCTTGTCCGGGACCAGCGGGCTGCCCTCGCTCTGCAGCCGGACGGCGCTGGTCGTGACCGTCTTCAGGGACAGGACGATCTGGGCGGCCATCCGCTCTCTGTCCTCATGGGATTTGTCGACGCGGGTGAGGTTGACCAGGATCGCGCCGTCCGGCTCTTGGACCACGTTGGTGCTCAGGCCCAGGCCCTCCAACTGGCTGCGCACCGCGCCCTGGATGGCCTCCGACGGCCCGCCCAGCAGCAGTCCGACCACCCGGCCGTAGAGCCCTTCGCGCGGTTCGATCGCCACATAGCGCGGGTCGGGGACCATGACGCGCTGATCGGGGTCGAAAAACTCCAGGTTGACCCGGCGGTAGCTGGCGTCGAAGTCCGACTCGGCGATGAGCACCGCGCTCGGCGGCACCGCGATCCGCCACTGACCGTCTTCGCGTTTGACGATGACCCGGTACTCCACGGACTGCACACTCGGGACGAAGGAGTTGTCCGCCTTGAGCCTGCCTACCGCGTTGGCGGTAAGCACGACTACCTGCTCGTTGGCGGTGTCCTTGCCCTCCTGCACTGACTGCGGAACGGTCTTGAACTCGTCCTCGACGATGGTCGGCTCGTCCGAGCCCTTCCAGTTCGGCCGGGCCTCGTCGGTCAGGTAAGTGCGGGCGGCGTCGGGGTTGCCCGCGTTGTAGACGAACTGCTGGACGAGGGTGAACGGGTCGAGGCCGGGCGCGGGCTTGCCGATCGGGCGGGGCTCCTCGGCGGTGGCGTCCACGACGACCTTGGGCAGGGTGCGGTCGGGGATGTTCGCGCACCCCGCGAGGAAGGCCGCGCAGACCAGGGCGATGAGCAAGCGGGTCACGGGTACGCCTCCTCGGGGACCGACAGCGGCTGTGGCGCGGGCTGGCTGACCGGGCGGGCGTCCTCGGGCGTCAGCGGCAGCGGGCTCTGCACGTAGCCCGCGTCCTGGAGCCGGGGCAGGGTGAGCCGGAAGCACGCGCCAGCGCCCGGCTCGCCCCAGGCGTCGAGGCCGCCGCCGTGCAGACGGGCGTCCTCCAAGCTGATGGCCAGGCCGAGGCCGGTGCCGCCGGTGTGCCGGTTGCGCGACGGGTCGGCGCGCCAGAACCGGTTGAACACCAGCTCGGCCTCGCCGGGGCGCAGGCCGACGCCGTGGTCCCGGACGGTGATGGCGATGGCGTCGGCGTTCATGGCCATCCGCAGCTCGACCGGCTTGCCCTCGCCGTGGTCGATGGCGTTGGCGAGCAGGTTGCGCAGGATGCGCTCGACGCGCCGCGACTCGACCTCCGCGGTCGCCTCCTCCTCGGGCAGGTCGAGCACGATCTCCGAGCCCGCGTTGTGCGCGATGACCCGCACCGACTCGACCGCGCGCCGGGCGATCGCCCGCAGATCCGCGTACTCGGTGACCAGTTCCTCGACGCCCGCGTCGAGCCGGGAGATCTCCAGCAGGTCGGCGAGGAGCGTCTCGAACCGGTCGAGCTCGTCTACCAGCAGCTCGGTAGACCGGGCAAGACCGGCGGGGAACTGCGCGCGGGAGGCGTGCAAGACGTCGGCGGCCATGCGGACCGTGGTGAGCGGGGTCCGCAGCTCGTGCGAGACGTCGGAGGTGAAGCGGCGCTGGAGCTGGCCGAACTCCTCAAGCTGGCGGATCTGCCGTTCGATGCTCTCGGCCATCTCGTTGTAGGACTGGGCGAGCCGGGCCACGTCGTCCTCGCCCGCGACCACCATCCGCTCGTCCAGCTCGCCGTCGGCGAACCGCTCGGCGGCGCGGGCCGCTCGACGGACCGGTAGCACTACCTGACGGGTCACCAGGTTAGTGATTCCGGCCAAGAGCAGCAGCAGCACGACGCCGCCGACGAGCAGCGTGCTCTGCACGACGCTGATCGTGCGCTGCTCAGCGGCCAGCGGGTAGAGCATGTAGAGCTGCAACGCGGGGTTCGTGGTGGTGACCGGGGCGCCGACCATGAGGAAGGTGAGCCGCTCGCCCTCGCGGTCGACGGTGTAGATCTGGGAGACCGTGCGGTTGGGCGTGCTCAGCACGAAGTCCCGCAGGGACCGCGGGACGCTGGCGTAGTCGCCCGCCGCGCTGACGTCCTCGCGGGCCATGTCCGGCGCGTCGTTGACCAGCACCGGCTCGAACGCGCCCGCCGCGCCCGCGCCGGACTGGTCCGGCGACGAGCTGGTCAGCTTGTTCAGGGCGCTGTTGAGCCGGTCGCGGATCGCGTCGGAGTCGCGGCTGATGCCGACCAGTTCCAGTTCGGCGATCTGCACGGCGGCCCGGGTCTGGGCCACCGCCGCCGCCTCCTTGGTGCCCAGGAGCCGCTCGGTGATCTGGTTCTGCAGGACCATGCCGAGGACGAACACCACCGCGGAGCCGAGCGCGAGCGTGCTGACCACGACGCGCAGTTGCAGCGACCGCCGCCACAGGTCGCCGAACGCGGCGGAGTGGCGGCGGCCGGTCGCGACGAGCGCGCCCGCCGCCGCGGCCATGCGGCGCAGGTGCCGGGTGAGGAACGCCTTCACGGGACCCCCTCGGTCACGGCGGACCGGCCTTGTACCCCACGCCGCGCACCGTCAGCACGACCTCGGGGTGCTCCGGGTCGCGCTCGACCTTGGAGCGCAGCCGCTGCACGTGCACGTTGACCAGGCGGGTGTCCGCGGCGTGCCGGTAGCCCCAGACCTGTTCGAGCAGGACCTCGCGGGTGAACACCTGGCGCGGCTTGCGGGCCAGGGCGACGAGCAGGTCGAACTCCAGCGGGGTGAGCTGGATGGCCTTGCCGTCGCGGGTGACCTCGTGGCCGGGCACGTCGATGGTGAGGTCGCCGATGCCCAGGGTCTCGGCAGGCTCGGACTCGGTGCGGCGCAGCCGGGCGCGCACGCGGGCGACCAGCTCCTTGGGCTTGAACGGCTTGACCACGTAGTCGTCTGCGCCGGATTCCAGGCCGAGCACGATGTCCACGGTGTCGCTCTTGGCGGTGAGCATCACGATCGGCACCCCGGACTCGCCGCGGATGGCCTTGCAGACGTCGATCCCGTTCATGCCGGGCAACATCAGGTCGAGCAGCACAAGATCGGGTTTCAGCTCGCGCAGGGCGGGCAGCGCCCGCGAGCCGTCGGCCACCACGGCGGTGTCGAACCCCTCGCCGCGCAGCACGATCGTGAGCATCTCGGCGAGAGCCGGGTCGTCGTCCACTACCAGCACACGTGCCTTCATGGGCACATCGTCGCACTGTTCACACCGCGTTCGTCCACCGCCCGCGCAACCCGCCCGGCTAGTATTGTTGAACCTTGAACGAACACGTGACAGGAGCTCCCATGGGCATCCGCAGGCTCAACCACGCCGTGCTCTACGTCCGGCACCTGCCCCGCAGCGTGGCCTTCTACCAGGACGTCCTCGGCTTCCACACCGTCGGGGCGTTCCCGGGAGCGGTGTTCCTGCGGGCAGCGGACTCCGACAACGACCACGACCTTGGCCTGTTCCAGGTCGGGCCGGACGCCGAGGGCCCGACCCCGGGCACGGTCGGGCTCTACCACCTGGCCTGGTCGGTGCGCACGCTGACCGAGCTGGCCGCGTTCGCGCGCACCCTGGCCGAGGTGGGCGCGCTCGTCGGCATGTCCGACCACGGCGTGTCCAAGTCGCTCTACGCCAAGGACCCCGACGGCATCGAGTTCGAGGTGTCCTGGTTCGTGCCGCGCGACCGGGTGACCCCGGAGATGGAGGTGCCCGTCGGCCCCCGCCCGTTGGACCTCGACGCCGAGATCGCGCGCTGGGGCACTGACGTGGTGGGCGCGCTCTAAGACGCGAGCAGAGTGGTCGCCAATGCTGAGAGGTCGGGCGTGGTGGCGCCGTCGAGCACGTGCCAGGGGGACAGCCAGGACGTGGCGGCCAAGCCGTCGTAGACAGCGCTGACTCTGATCTGGAGAGCGGTGTCGGATTCCCACTTGTCGCGGGCGCGGGCGTCGGTGTGCTCGCGGTGCGCGGCCCGTTCCGCCGCCAGGGTCGCCGAGACGCGCAGGAGGAGCTGGGCGTGTGGGACTGGGAGGCCGAACCGCTCGATCTCGACGGCGCGGACCCAGTCCACGAACTCGCCCGACGCGTCCTGGCGCAGGCGGGCGGCGCCGTAGGCGGCGTTGGAGGCGACGTAGCGGTCGAGCAGCAGGACGTCGTGGGTGGCGAGGTCCGAGCGCAGGTCGGCCAGCGCTGCCTGACGGTCGAGGGCATAGAGGACGCCCATGCCGTAGACGGACTCGCCTAGACCGCCGAGCCTTCCGTGCAGACCGTCGTGCACCAGGTCAGCGGTGACCGACTGTCCGTAGCGCGGAAAGGCACGCGTGCCTACCGTGGCGCCGTGCTCGGCGAGAGCGGCGGTCAGCTTGCCTGCCAGAGTGCGCTTACCGGCGCCGTCTAGGCCCTCGATCACGATCAGTCGTCCCACCCGGCAAACCCTACGCGGAGGCGGACCGGTGAAAGCCGTGGGCGGCGCGCTCCCCCTCCCCCAAAGGAGCGCGCCGCCCACTCACCCCCGCCGGGGGTGGCTCACCGCCACCGGCGCGCCCCCTGCGCGCGCCGGAACTACACAAGATCGTCTGAGACCGGTGTCCCGTTACACCCTGTTTGCCACACGCTGAAAAGACGCCTGCCCCGCCGCGCGGGTTGCGTGGCGGGGCAGGCGAAAACGGCGAACCGGGGAAATCAGTAGCGGTAGTGCTCCGACTTGAACGGGCCGTCGACGTCGACGTCGATGTACTCGGCCTGCTCCTTGGTCAGCTTGGTGAGGGTGCCGCCGAGCGCTTCGAGGTGGATGCGGGCGACCTTCTCGTCCAGCTTCTTCGGGAGGCGGTAGACCTCCTTGTCGTACTCCTCGTGCTTGGTGAACAGCTCGACCTGGGCGATCACCTGGTTGGAGAAGCTGTTCGACATGACGAAGCTGGGGTGGCCGGTGGCGTTGCCCAGGTTCATCAGCCTGCCCTCGGACAGCACGATGATCGAGTGCCCGTCGGGGAACACCCACTCGTCCACCTGCGGCTTGATGTTGATCCGGCGCACGCCGGGCCAGCGGGCCAGGCCCGCCATGTCCAGCTCGTTGTCGAAGTGGCCGACGTTGCCCAGGATCGCCTGGTGCTTCATCCGCGACATGTGCTCCGCGGTCACCACGTCCTTGTTGCCGGTCGTGGTGATCACGATGTCGGCCTTCTCGATGACCTCGTCCAGCGAGCGGACCTCGTAGCCGTCCATCGCCGCCTGCAGGGCGCAGATCGGGTCGATCTCGGTGACGACCACCCGGCCGCCCTGCGCGCGCAGGCTCTCCGCGGAGCCCTTGCCGACGTCGCCGTAGCCGCAGACCACGGCGAGCTTGCCGCCGATGAGGACGTCGGTGCCGCGGTTGATGCCGTCGACCAGCGAGTGGCGGATGCCGTAGCGGTTGTCGAACTTGCTCTTGGTCACCGAGTCGTTGACGTTGATCGCCGGGAACAGCAGCTCGCCAGCGGCGGCCAGCTGGTACAGGCGGAGCACGCCGGTGGTGGTCTCCTCGGTGACGCCGCGGATGTCCGCGGCGATCCTGGTCCACTTGCCCGAGTCGGCCGCCAGCGAGTCGCGCAGCGTCTGCAGGATGATGCCCCACTCCTCCGGGTCATCGTCGGAGAACGCGGGCACCACGCCCGCCTTCTCGTACTGCACGCCCTTGTGGACCAGCAGCGTCGCGTCGCCGCCGTCGTCGAGGATCATGTTCGGGCCGCCGCCGTCCGGCCAGGTCATCATCTTCTCGGTCGCCCACCAGTACTCCGGCAGGGTCTCGCCCTTCCAGGCGTAGACCGGGACGCCCTTGGGCTCCTCCGGCGTGCCGTGGGGGCCCACCACGACGGCTGCGGCCGCGTGGTCCTGGGTGGAGAAGATGTTGCACGAGCACCAGCGGACCTCGGCGCCGAGGGCGACCAGTGTCTCGATCAACACCGCGGTCTGGACGGTCATGTGCAGCGACCCGGAGACGCGGGCGCCCCGCAGCGGGTACACCTCCGCGTACTCGCGGCGCAGGGCCATCAGGCCCGGCATCTCGTGCTCGGCCAGCCGGATCTCCTTGCGGCCGAACTCGGCCAGGGAGAGGTCGGCCACGGCGAAATCAATGCCGTTGCGCGTCTGCGCGTAGCTAGCCCCGGTCGTGGTCCGCGTGTCTTCTGCGGTCATCGGGTAAATCCTCCAGACTTCGGGTTCCAGCGGAAGACTACCGTTGTGGTAGGAGGCGTGGAGCGGCCTCAAGGGGTGATCCGCGCCGGGGGGTGCGACCGGGGGAGAAATCGTGCTGCTGAGTGGCTCGGAAACCCGTGTGGTGGAACTGCGCGTGCACGGGATCATGGGGACCACCGCGGAATCGCTGGTGTCCGCGGTGGCGGCGGTCGACGTCGCCGGGGACGGGGTGGGGCGCCTCGTCCGGCCCGCTGACCGGCTGCAACGCCCGGCGCCGGGACCGGTGCTGCGGGCGGAGGGCAGGTCGGTGCCCCGCGTGGTCGAGGGGTACGTCTGGGGCGCGATGACCTCGGGCGGGTGGGCGAAAGCCACGTGGGCGCTGCTGTTTCCGTTCTCGTTGGCCAACATGGCGCATTGGATGCTCCCGCCGATCCCCAGCGGCCACCGCGCCGCCCGCGTGCTCGGTCTACTTAATCGATCACTCTTACGTTTGGCCGCCCTGCTGCTTACCGCACTGCTGGTAGCGCAAACGGCGGTGGTGAGCCTTGATTTGCTGGCCGCGCAATGCCTAGCGCCTGGGACCGGCTGCCTGGCCTGGGTGCCGGACAACCTGCGCGCGGCCTATCCCTTCCGGCAGGCCGTGGGGCTGCTGCCCGCGCTGCTGGCGATCTTCGTGCTGCACCGGATCTCGTCGGTCGCGTGGGAGACCCCGGCCGCGCCGAACCCGCCCGCCGCGCCGCCGAACACCCGGGTCCAGCTCCCCGGGCGCAACCTGGTCGCCGATCCCGACACCCCGGCCCTGCGCACGCTGCACCTGGTCACGGCGCTGGCCACGGTGGCGCTGATCCCTCTCGGCGGCCCGTTCGACCCGCCGTCGGGCGGCCTCGCGCGTGGACTGTGGATCGGCGCGCTGGTGGTGATCGCGGCGATGGCGCTGGGTGTCCTGCTGCTCGACGACCCCAGGGGCGCGGAGCCGCGGCGGGGCGGGCGGTGGCTGCGGGTGGCGCTGGGCCGGGGGTCGCGCACGGCGCTGCTGACCGCGGGCGCCGGGCTGGCCGTCGCGGCGGGCGCGGTCATGCGGCCGGTTCCGGGCGGGCTCCCGGGCACCGGCTCGACGGTGGAGGCGATCGCGGGCGGGCTGATCGGGGCCGTGGTGCTGCTCGGCCTGCTGCTCGTGCCCGCCGCGCTGATCGCCCGGCGCACTTGGTCGGGCCTGCCCGGCGACCTGCGGCCGTGGGCGGGCGGCTGGATGACCGCGCCGGTCCTGGCCTTCGCCGGGCTGCTCGGCGGCGGGTTGGGCGCGGGCCTGTCGATCACGCTGCGCGAGTTGGTCGGCGACGGCGGCATCATGCTGCCGCAGGGGTACGAGCAGGTCACGCTGCTGTGGGGCGCCGCGGCGGTGATCGGGGCGGCCGTGGCGGTGCCCAGCCTGGCGCTCGCGGCCATCCGGCTGCTGGTGGTCCCGGAGGGCTACCGGGAGATCGATCTGCTGCACCAGGGGAAGCCCAGGGACGCGGCCAAGGCGCTGCGCGCGTGGCGGCTGGCTGGTTGGCAGCGCCGCAACATGCACCGGATGCTGCTGGCCACGGCGGGCGTGCTGTCCGCGGGTGCGGGCATCTCGGTGACGATGCGGGTCGCCGGGATACGGACGCCGGAGTGGATGAGCCCGCTGTCCGGGCTGGGCATCGTGACGCTGGGCCTGCTCGCCGCGTCTCTCCTGCGGGCGGTCTACACCGCCGCCAAGAAACCGGAGGCGGGCAGGCGGCTGGGGGTGCTGGCCGACCTCGCCTCGTTCTGGCCGCGCGAGGCGCATCCGACCGTGCCACCGTGCTACGCGCTCAAGGTCGCGCCCGAGCTGGCGGCGCGGGTGGTCGAGCACCTCCGCGATCCGTCGACCCGAGTCGTGCTGACCGGGCACAGCCAGGGGAGCCTGCTGGTCGCGGTCACGGCGGCGCGGCTGCTGGAGTCGATGAACGAGCCGGAACGGCAGCGGCTCGGCCTGCTCACGGTCGGGTCGCAGCTTCAGTGGGCGTACCCGCGCGCCTTCCCCGGCGCCGTGCCGCACGAGTCGCTGGCGCAGCTGGCCGGGCAACTGGGCATCCGGTGGCGGTCGCTGTGCCGAGGCACGGACCCGCTGGGCGGCGCGGTGACCACGTGGGGCAGGCAGGTGTGCGACGGGCGGCTGCTGGGCACCGGATTCCGGGCGGACGGCACGGTCGGGCCGCTACCCGCGGCCAAGGTAAGCCCCACCGGGGCGCTCGTGCTCGGCGGCGACCACTGGCTGCCCGACCCGATGCGCGGCCCGTTCCCCGGGCGGCGGTGGGCCGCCGGAATCCTCGGGCACGGCAACTACATGGTCGACCCGGAGTGGGACCGCGCGGTCGCGCTCGCCGCGGGCCTGGACCCGGCGGACCCCACGGCGACCTCTTGGCGCTCGGTTCCGTAGCGGCCCGACTCGCGGCGGTGGGCGGAGACCCGTCGACAGGGATAGCCTCGCGTGGCCCATTCACCCACAAGAGAGGGAGCTTGCCGGTGCCTGGCAACGGTCTGTGGCGGACGAAGACGGTGGAGCAGTCGATCGCGGACACCGACGACCCGGACACCCGGCTCCGCCGCGACCTCTCGACCTGGGACCTGGTCGTCTTCGGGGTCGCGGTGGTGATCGGCGCGGGCATCTTCACCCTCACCGCGCGCACGGCGGGCGACTTCGCCGGGCCATCGGTCTCGCTGGCGTTCGTGATCGCCGCGATCGCGTGCGCGCTGGCCGCGCTCTGCTACGCCGAGTTCGCCTCCACCGTCCCGGTCGCGGGCAGCGCGTACACGTTCTCTTACGCGACCTTCGGCGAGTTCGTCGCGTGGATCATCGGCTGGGACCTCGTCCTCGAACTCGCGGTCGGGTCGGCGGCGGTGTCCAAAGGCTGGTCGGTCTACCTGAACACGGTCATGGGCTACGTGTTCGGCTTCGACCCGGCGGTGACGACGGCGACCGTGGTCACCATCGGCGGCGTGCGCGTGGACTGGGGCGCGCTGCTGCTGGTGATCGTGCTCGCGACGCTGCTGGCGATCGGCACGAAGCTGTCGTCGCGGGTGAGCATGGTGATCACCGGCGTCAAGGTCGGCATCGTGCTGTTCATCATCGTGTTCGGCCTCTTCTACATCAAGGCGGCCAACTACAGCCCGTTCATCCCGCCCGCCCAAGAAGCCGCTCCCGGGGCGAGCGGCGTCGAGCAGTCGCTGTTCTCTTATCTTGTCGGCGGCGAGGGAAGCACCTTCGGCGGGTTCGGGCTCTTGGCGGGCGCGTCCCTGGTGTTCTTCGCGTTCATCGGCTTCGACATCGTCGCCACCACCGCCGAAGAGACCAAGAACCCGCAGCGGTCGGTGCCCCGCGGCATCTTCGGGTCGCTGTCCATCGTGACCGTGCTCTACGTCGCGGTGTCGCTGGTGCTCGTGGGCATGGTCTCCTACGAGCAACTGGCGACCACCGCGAAGCCGGACGGCAGCGAGGACAAGAAGACCCTGGCCACCGCGTTCGCGCTCAACGACGTCGACTGGGCCGCGCAGGTGATCTCCATCGGCGCGCTCGCCGGTCTGACGACGGTGGTGATGGTGCTGATGCTCGGCCAGATCCGGGTCGTCTACGCCATGTCCCGCGACGGCCTGTTCCCCCGCGGCCTCGCCCACACCAGCGGCAAGGGCACCCCGGCGCGCGCCACCATCGCCGTCGGCGCGCTGGTCGCGGTCGCGGCGACCTTCTTCGACGCCGACAAGCTGGAGGAAATGGTCAACGTCGGCACGCTGTTCGCGTTCGTGCTGGTGTCCGCGGGCGTGATGGTGCTGCGGCGCACCCGCCCCGACCTGCCCCGGGCGTTCCGGGTGCCGTGGATGCCGGTGATCCCGCTGCTGTCGATCGCGGCGTGCCTGTGGCTGATGCTGAACCTGACCGTGCTTACCTGGCTGCGGTTTGTCGGGTGGATGGCACTGGGCGTCGTCCTCTATTTCGCGTACGCCAGGCGCAACTCACTGCTGCACAAGTGAGCGCCTACCTCGGGTCGCAGTCCCACGCTTCGGCGACGAAGAACATTCGGGGAATCTCACGAACCCAGGAGTCCTGGCAATACCAGGTGACTCCGAGGTCCCTTGCGGTGAGAAGCACGGGACCCATGTGAAACAGCGGGTCGCAAAGCAGGGCGCCCACGTATTGGTGCGGGGCCTCGCCCGACACTTGCGCTGTCTGGTTGCAGTACGCGTGCGCCTCTGCCCGCTGGGGCTGAGCGGCCGAAGTCCCCGGTGTCAGCAACGCCGCCGATGAGGCGACCGCGGTGAGACTGGCGAACAATCGTTTCATGGTTCCTCCCGAGCACAAGCGTGATTTGCTCGTGGAGCCTGCGCCGCGCATAAGAGAAAGCGCAGGCGAATCGGCACTGCATCACCCGTTCGAGCGTAAGGTCCGATCCGTGCTCCTGGTCTGCGTGGATGTCGGCTCTACCTGGACCAAGGGGGCGCTCGTGTCCCCGGACGGCGAGCTGCTGGGGACCGCGCAGCACAAGACCACGCCGCCGGAGGTGTTGGACGGCATCGACGCTGTCGTCTCGGCGTTGGCGGCGGCTGACGCGCCGATCTTGGCCTGTTCGTCGGCGGGCGGGGGCTTGCGGTTGGCGGTGGTCGGGCAAGAGCGGCTGATCAGTGCTGAGGCGGGTTACCGGGTGGCGCTATCCGCGGGGGCGCGGGTGGTGCACGTGTCCGGTGGGCCGGTGGACGTGGCCCGGCTGCGCGACTCTCGGCCAGACCTGGTGCTGCTGGTCGGCGGCACGGACGGCGGCGACCAGCGGACCCTGCTGCGCAACGCGGGAGCGTTGGCGGGCATCGCGGTGCCGGTTGTCCTCGCGGGCAATGTCGACGGCCGCGATGCGGCACTGGCGTTGTTGGCCGGGGAAACGGTTGTGCCTACCGCGAACGTCTTGCCCGATGTGGGCGAACTGGACCCTGAGCCTGCTCGGGCGGCTATCCGCGCCCTGTTCCTGCGGCACGTCATCGGCGGGAAGGGGCTGTCGGCGGGGTCGCGGTTCCGCTCGCTGGTGCGGACGGTGACTCCGGACGCGGTGCTGACGGGGGTATCCCGGCTGGCGCACGCGCGGGCCGCCGAGGACGCGGGCGCCGTCCTGGTCGTGGACGTCGGTGGGGCGACCACGGACGTCTACTCGGCCGTGTCCACCGCGACCAAGAGCAGGACAACGGTGGCGCTGCCCGCCGACCGGCGCACGGTCGAGGGCGATATCGGGATGCGGTGGTCGGCGCCCGGAATCGTCGCGGAAGCGCTTGCCGAGCGACTGGTAAGCGACGACTCGCTGCTTACCGCTGCGGAAAAGCGAGCGGCTGACGTCGAGTTCTTACCCGCGAACCCGGAAGAGGCAGCTATAGACACAAGGTTGGCGGCACTCGCCGCAGTCTTGGCGGTGCGCCGCCACCTGCGGCTGGTGAGCGGGAACCTGGGGCCACGCGGAGCGGGCCTGTTAGTCCTATCCGGCGGTGTCTTCCGGCACTCGTCAGCGCTGGCGGAGGTCGAGGACGCCCTGCGAGCCGACCCGGTCCTGCGTCCGGTCCTCCGCACGGCCCGGATCACGGTCGACCGCGATTACGTCCTCGCGCCCGCCGGACTCCTGAGCGGCGCTGGCAACGACGCGGCGGCGGACCGGCTGGTCCGCCGCCTGGGCGACGGATAGCTCAGGACGTGGCGACGCTGGTGCGGTAGAGGTCGGGCTCCAGGTAGATCAGCCGCGCCGCCGGAACAGCGGACCGGACCCGGGCTTCTGCGTCGTCGATCGCCTCCGCCACCTCTTCCAAGGGCAGACCGGGCTTGAGGGCGATCTTGGCCGCGATCAGCAGCTCGTCCGGCCCGATGTACTGGGTGCGGATGTGGATGATCCGGTGGACCTTGCCGGTGGCCAGCTCGTCCTCGATCTTGGCCAGTTCCGCCGGGGTGGCGCCCTCGCCGATCAGCAGCGACTTCATCTCGACAATGAGGATGATCGCGATGACGCCCAGCAGGACGCCGATGCAGATGGTGCCCACGCCGTCCCAGACCGGGTCGCCGGTGATGACGGTGAGGCCGACGCCCATGAGGGCCAAGACCAGGCCGAAGAGGGCGCCAGCGTCTTCCAGGAGCACGACAGGCAGCTCCGGGGTGCGGGACTGGCGGATGAAGCCCCACCAGGACGCGTCGCCCTTGATCTTCTTGGACTCGGTGATGGCCGTGTAGAACGAGTAGGTCTCCAGACCGATGGCGACCACCAGGATGATCACCGCGACAATCGCCGAGGACAGCGGCTCGGGGTGGCCGACCTTGTGGATGCCCTCGTACAGCGCGAACGCCGAGCCCAGGGTGAACAGCATCAGCGCGACGATGAACGAGTAGAAGTACCGGTCGCGGCCGAAGCCGAACGGGTGGTCCTTGGTCGCCGCGCGCTGGGACGTCTTCTGGCCCAGCAGCAGCAGGCCCTGGTTCGAGGTGTCGGCCACCGAGTGGACGGACTCGGCCAGCATCGATGACGAGCCGGTGACCAGGAAGCCGACGAACTTGGCCGCCGCGATTCCGCCGTTGGCGAACAGCGCGGCGAGGATGGCCTTGGTGCTACCCCCTGCGGACACAGTGGCTCCCTGCTGGTCGGTCCGGTATGTCGGGATGGAGCCTAGAGTGTGTCGTGGGCGGCCGACTCGGCACCCACGGTTGCCAGGAAAACCTGGGTCGGGCCGTGGTCGGACGACCGCGCGGACAGTTCCGGGTCGCACGCGGGCACCCACACGGAGTGTCCCCGACCGAGCCGCAGCTCGCTGTTCGCCGTGCGCACCGTGGCCGCCCCCTCCGTGCACACCAGGATCTGCGGACGCGCCGAGGGCAGCGCCACGGTGTCGGACTGGCCCGGCGCCCACTCGACGCGGGACAGCTCGAACTCCGGGGCGTCGGTCCGGTAGGTGCGCAGCCTGCCCACCTGCTCGCCGGTGGACACCGGCATGTCGCCGCAGCCGAAGTCGAGCACCCGCAGCAGCTCCGGCACGTCGACGTGCTTGGGGGTGAGGCCGCCGCGCAGGATGTTGTCGGAGTTGGCCAGGATCTCCACCGCCGTGCCGTTGAGGTAGGCGTGCAGGTTGCCCGCGGGCAGGTAGATGGCCTCGCCGGGGCCGAGAACGAGCCGGTTGAGCAGCAGCGCGGCCAGCACGCCCGCGTCGCCCGGGTAGCGCTCCCCCAGCTCTAGGACGGTGCGGCACTCCAGGGAAAACTCGCCGTGCTCCTTGACGTGGCGCACGCACGCGTCGAGCAGGTCGGGCATCAGCCGCTCCAGCGCGACCTGCGGCAGGGTGATCCAGGTGGTGAACAGCGCGCGCAGCCCCTCGGAGCTGGGCTGGCCGACCAGCAGGTCGATGTGCGGGGACAGCCCGGGGGTGCGCAGCCGCTCCAGCAGGGCGATCGTGCGCAGCGGGTCGCGGAACCCGGCCAGGGCGTGGAACTCGGTGAGCGCGCAGACCAGCTCGGGTTTCGCGGTCGGGTCCGGGTAGTTGCGGTTGGCCGCGTCCCGCCCGATGCCCGCCGCTTCCTCCCGCGCGTACCCCTCCGCGGCCTGCGCGGCGGAAGGGTGCGCCTGCATGCTCAGCGGCTCCTCGACGGCGAGGATCTTGAGCAGGAACGGCAGCCGGTTGCCCCAGCGAGCGGCGGCGGCGTCGCCGAGCTCGGTCTCCGGGTCGGCCTCGATGCGCTCAAGCAGGGAGCGCTCCACGCCGTCGCCGTCGACCACCTTCGACGGGTCGCCGGGGTGCGCGCCCATCCACAGCTCGGCTTCCGGGTGCGGGGCTGGCACGGGCTTTCCGAGCATCTCGGCAATGGTCGTGCGCGACCCCCAGGCATACGGGCGCACCGCATTGCGCAGCAGATCCACTGACAACTCACTCCTCTGTCCAACACGGACGTCCCCGACGGGCGAGCCCGCTACGCCGTGACGGGCGCGTATCGCCCGGAACCGCCTGTCGTCCCCGCCGCGAGGCCGAGGTAGAGCGCGGCCAGCTCGAAGCGCAGCGCGAGCACGGCGGCGTTGGTCGGCTCGTCCGCGGTGATCTCCTCGGCGGGGGCGAGCACGTCGGCCCCCGGCAGCGTCTCGGCGGCGAGCCTGCGCGCCGGGTCGCCCGGCTGCGAGCGCACGGCCAGCAGCAGCACCCTGGGCGGCGCGGCCTCGCCGCCGTCGATGTCGTCCGGGTCGGCGAAGATGTCGCGGCCAGAGGTGGCCCGCACGGCGGCGCGGTGCAGGGCGGTGCGGCTCATCGCCTGCGGGTAGCCCGCCACGTCGGACACGATGCCGGTGTGCGTGGCCAGCACCTGCGCGGCGTGCCTGCCCACCGCGGTGGCCACGTGGTCCAGTCCCCACAGCAGCGGCGTGTGCTCGGCCAGCCGCAGCGCCAGCGACTTGGCCGGGTTGACGAACGACTCGTGCTGCGGGTGGCTGCGCTCGGCCTCGCGGTCGAGCTCGTCGGCCAGGTTCGCGGTGTCGACCTTGAGCAGGTTGATGGTGCGCAGGGCGAGCAGGCCGGAGGTGAGCGCCGTGGCGAAGCCGAAGCCGGGGCGCACCGCTATCCGCGGCGCGATCAGCACCGCCTGGCCCGCCGCCGCGGCGGCGACCGGGCCGTCTTCGGGGGCGGTGAGCACGATGCCCGCGCCGAAGCGGCCCGCGCGGTCGATGGTCTCGGCGAGCACGACGTCGCCGGGGTCGTCGGTGTGCGCGATGACGACGTCGAGCGGCCCCACCCAGCCGGGCACCTGGTCGGTGACCACCAGCGGGACCGGGCAGGCAGGCGAGAGCAGAGCGGCGAGCAGGTGGGACACGGCCGGGCCGAGCCCGGGCCGGGTGACCAGGACGACCGCGCGCGGGCGGGTGCCGGTCAGCCGGTCGATCCCCGCCTCCTGGGCCGCCTCGGTGGTCGCCCGCACCTGCGCGCCCGCCATCGCCGCCGCGCGCAGCAGGCCCTCGGAGTCGGCCTCGCCCAGCCGGACGACGTCGTCCAGCAGGGTGTCGTCGGGAACGGGGGTCACGGCTGGGCCGGTCGTTCCGGTTCGACGGCCTCGTCGAGCAGCAACACCGGCACCCCGTCCTCGACGCGGAACTGCCTGCCGCACTCGGTGCAGGTCAGCGCGTCGGCCTCGGGGTCGTCCGGGGTGCCGACGGTGAGCGGGGCGTGGTCGTCCGACGGGCACGCGAGGATGTCCAACAGCTTTGGGTCCAACACGACTGCCATGGCGGTCCTCCTCGTTGTCCAGTGTCCCAGCGCTCGCCGCGCCGCGCTCGGGTCTCGATCAGCATTTTTCCCGGTCAGGCCCGGACGATCGCCAGCACCTCGTCGCGCAGGGCGGCGACGGCGGCGTCGTCGGCCGCCTCGACGTTGAGCCGCAGCAGCGGCTCGGTGTTCGACGGCCGCAGGTTGAACCACGAGCCGTCCGGAAGCTGCACCGTCAGGCCGTCGACCTCATCGATCTCGACCCCGTCGCGCCCGGCGTAGGCGGCCTTGATCGCGGCCAGCCGCCCGGCCTGGTCGGCCACGGTGGAGTTGACCTCGCCGGAGGCGGCGTAGCGGTTGTACTCGCGGGTCAGGTCCGACAGCGTGCGGTCCTGCTCGCCGAGGGCGGCCAGCACGTGCATGGAGGCCAGCATGCCGGTGTCGGCCTTCCAGAAGTCGCGGAAGTAGTAGTGCGCGGAGTGCTCGCCGCCGAAGATCGCGCCGGTGCGGGCCATCTCCTGCTTGATGAACGAGTGGCCGACGCGGGTGCGGACCGGCTTGCCGCCGTGCTCGGCGACGATCTCCGGGACGGCCTTGGAGGTGATCAGGTTGTGGATGACCGTGCCGCCCGGGTCCTTGGCCAGCTCGCGGACCGCGACCAGGGCGGTGATCGCGCTCGGGGACACCGCGTCGCCGTTCTCGTCCACGATGAAGCAGCGGTCGGCGTCGCCGTCGAAGGCGATGCCCGCGTCCGCGCCGACCTCGCGCACCTTGGCCTGCAGGTCCACGATGTTCTTCGGGTCAAGCGGGTTGGCCTCGTGGTTGGGGAAGCTGCCGTCGAGCTCGAAGTACATCGGCACGACCTCAAGCGGCAGGCCCGCGAAGACGCTGGGGACGGTGTGCCCGCCCATGCCGTTGCCCGCGTCCACGACGATCTTGAGCGGGCGGATGCCGGACAGGTCGACCAGCGAGCGCAGGTGCGCGGCGTAGGCGTCGAGCAGGTCGCGGGTCGCCACGGTTCCCGGCTCGGCCGCGGCGCCGATCGGCGTGCCCTGCTCGATCTCGCGCTGCATGTCGACCAGGCCGGAGTCCTGCCCGACCGGGGAGGCGCCCGCGCGGCAGAGCTTGATGCCGTTGTACTTGGCCGGGTTGTGGCTCGCGGTGAACATCGCGCCAGGCAGGTCGAGGCTGCCGGAGGCGTAGTAGAGCATGTCCGTGCTGGCCAGGCCGATGCTGACGACGTTGACGCCCTCGGCGGTGACGCCCTCGGCGAACGCGGTGGCCAGGCCGGGCGACGAGTCGCGCATGTCGTGGCCGACGACGACGGCCGGTCCGCCGACCAGTCGGGCGAACGCGGCGCCGATCTCGCGGACGAGAGCGGCATCGATCTGCTCGCCGACGACACCGCGGATGTCATAGGCCTTGAAGACGCCGGACAGGTCGCGCACGGGGTTCTCCCAGGGGGTCGGGCCGGTGGCCTCGGAAGCCACCCGCGATTCCTCGCCCGGCAGCCTACCGGCGGCCCGTCGCCGCCGATGCCCAGTACTGGCCGGGCGGTCGGCCGGGGCGGTCAGTCGTTGATCGGGTCGGGAAGCACCCGCAGGTGGCCCCTCCTGCCCGAGCCAGCGCCCGGGTCGGGCTGCTCGACCGGGCGGTCCACGCGACCGGCCTCACGCACCGCCTCGGCCAGGGCCGTCAGGTCGTCCACCGAGGGTTCCGGCAGGGCGAACGCGCCGTCGTGCCGGACCACCTCCCACCCGCGCGGCACGGTGAGCCGCAGGGCGTGCTCCTCGCACAGGTCGTAGCTGTGCGGTTCGGAGTAGGTGGCGAGGGGGCCGACGACCGCGGTCGAGTCCGCGTAGGCGTAGGTCAGCGTGGCGACGGCCGGGTCGACGCACCCGGTTCGCGAACACCGTCTCACGCTCCGCACGATCGGTGACCATAGCGCCTCAGCGGTGTCCCGCACCGCAAGCGCGCCCGCGACACGCCCCGGCGCGGGCGCGGCACGCCCATCCGGCCCAGCGCGACACCCGCGTACCCTGCTCAGGGTGGTGACGGCTCGCAGTTTCCGGCGGCGCGGACGACGCAACCGCGACAGACACGGCCGCGGCCTGCGCGGGCCGCTCTATCCGTCGACGCTGCCCGCGTCGAGCACGCGGGCGGAGAAGTTCGACGCGCTGGTCCTCGACGCCCTTGAGCCGATCGAGGCGCGGTGGCGCACCGAGCTGACCAAGCTCGACGTCGCCGTCGACGATGTGCCTGAGGTCACACCGGCGGGCGGGCCGCCGCAGGAGGGGGTCCTGGCCGACAGCGGCGTCCCGCTGGCCCGGCTGGTCCAGGCGGGCGTCGACCGGCGCGGGCAGCCGACCCGGGCGCGGATCGTGCTTTACCGGCGGCCTCTTGAAGTGCGCGCCAAGGACAGCGCGGACTTGGCGGACCTGGTTCACGACGTGCTGGTGGAGCAGGTCGCGACTTACCTCGGCTTGGACCCGGAAGTCATCGACGGCGAGTCTTAGGGCCGGGGATCGACGTCAGGAGGACGAAGAGGGCGACGGCTCCCTGCACCATCAGCAGGACGCCGCGCAGGGTGGTCGGCTGCTCGACGCGGACCTCCGCCGCGCGGGTGGGCACGACGACCGCGACCGACGAACCCCAGGCCCGCACGACCGCGGCCTGCTTGCCGTCGATCGTGGCGCGCCAGCCGGGTTCCTCTTCCGCGGGCACGACAAGCAGCCTGCCCTCCGGCCCGTCCGACACCCGGACGGCGACCTGTGGCGGGGACGCGTCGACCGGCACCATCCCGCTCGCTTCCACCGACGCGGGCGGGGGGCCGCCGGACACGGCCAGCCGCGCCATCTCGGGCGAGAGCAGGTAAGCCGACCCGGACGGGACCAGCACGCGGAACACCGGCCGCCTGTCGGAGGTGGTGGCCGCGTCGGACACCAGCCGCCCGGCGCGGTCGCGGAACACGTCGCCCGCCGAGGGCGAGGGCAGCACGACGTAGAGCACCCCAGCCGCCGCGGCGCGGCCCACGGCCGTGCGCACGGTGTCGACGTCGTCCGAGCGCAGGTCGCGGTCCAGGACGGCCAGGCGCGCCGTCGCCGACGGCACGGGCACGAGGTCGTCGTCGCCGAACCGGGGCGCCCTGGCCGCGACCTGCCGCACCGGCTGACCGTCGACCGACAGCACGAGCAGCGAGCGCCGCGTCTGGGCGAGTTCGTTGGCCACGGGCGAGGCCAGGCGCAGCCCGCCACCACCGTCGTCCAGCGGTCCCCCGCGACCGGGCATCACCACGCCGACCGCCAGCGCGCCGAGCAGGGCCACGCCCGCCACCGCGCCGATCCGCGCGGCCAGCGGCGGCGCGACGAGCCGCAGTCCCTCGGTCCCGGTGCGGCACAGGCCGACCAGCGCCCAGACCAGTCCCCAGCCGACCACCAGCAGCGGAGCCCCGGCCCACGCCCGCTGCGGCTCGCCGCCGCCGGGCGGGGTGGCGGGCAGCAGGTGGACCAGCACCACCGCCAACGCGCCCACCAGCGCGAACCCGAGCCCCGGCAACGCGTCCCGGTGCGGGCGCACGGCCATCCCGGCGGCGACCGCGAGCACCAGGGCCAGCCCGACGAACGGCCAGGCGCCCGGCCCGCCCGCGTGCAGGGTGAGCAGGTCCAGCGCCGACCCGCCCTGCTCGCGCACCCACGCGCCGACCCCGTGCAGCACCACGCCCGGGTGCTGGATCACCACGGCGGGCCAGGGCAGCAGCAGCGCCAGCGGCATCAGCACGAGCAGGAACAGCGCCGCGCCCCGGCGCGCGCCACTGCCCGGGACGAGCACGAACCCGGCCAGCGCGACCAGCACGAGCAGCAGGTGCACCAGCGGGGCGAACGCGCCGAGCAGGGCCAGCCCGAGCGCAGTGCCCGCCGCGGTGGACAGCCACGACGGGTCGCCGTCGCGCCCGCGCGCCAGCAGGGCGGCGATGCCCGCGGTGACCAGCGGCAGCAGCACGTGCACCACGACCACGTCGAGCCTGCCCTGCGCCACGGCGGCGCTCGCGGGCGGCAGCAGCGCGTAGCCCAGCGCCAGCAGCGCCCGCACCCAGCGGCGCACGGGCGCGCGGCGGGTCGCGAGGTAGGCAGACAGACCGGCCAGCGGGAGGTCTGCCAGCAACAGGAAAGCGACGACCGCGGCGGGGCCGCCGAAGGGGGCGAGCACGCCGCCGAGCACGCCCAGGACGGCGAGCGCGGCCGGTGCGGGCGCGGCGGTGCCGCCCGCGACGCCGTGCCAGGTGCTCACGTACTCCGACCAGGTGGCGCCGAGGCCGCCGACCGGCAGCAGCCTGCCGCCCGCGAGGTCGAGGCCGATGCGGCCGCCGTTGACCACGAGCGCCAGCGCGGCCAGCCCGAGCAGGAGCAGCAGCGGCGGCGACAGCAGGATCTGGCGCAGCACCCGGCCCCGGTCGACCCGCACCAGCACCAGGTCGGGACCGGGCGCCGGGCCGGTGCCGTCGCGCTTGACCGGCGACGGCCGGGGCGCGGGAGCCGACTCGGGCGCCTCGATGGGCACGGCGATCGCCGGATGCGGGCGGCGCAGCCCCGCGCGGTTCTGTCGGCGCAGTCCCGAACGGCGCGGCCGGACCAGGGCGCCAGCGGGCAGCGCGTCGGGGCCGAGGGCTTTGCGCGACGCCTGCTCGGCCTCCGGCGGGAGCCAGACGACGGCGGGCTCGTAGTCGCTGGGCAGCCTGCCCAGCGCGGCGTCCGCGGCCACCCGCCTGCGGATCATCGCCGACACCGCGCCGCGGACCGCGTTGCGCGCGCGGGTGAAGCGACTGGTGAACAGACCGCGCACGCTTCCCGGTCCGGCGGTAGCGGCGCGGGCCGCGCGTGCCTCGCGCAGATTCGCACGTCCGCTCAGCAGATACCTGAGCGCGCTTAACTCCGCCCGGCTCGCGGTGAGCCTGCGGACCACGGCGAACCCGAACGCGCGCAGGACGCACAGCACCGCGATGCGCGGCAGGCCGACGAGAAACGAGAACGTGGAGCAGTTGACCAAAAACGTGCGCAGTCCGTGGCCGCGGTCGACCGTGCGCGCGGACGGCCCGATCGCGGTGGAGCGGGCGTCGATCTCGCGCCGCCCCACAGTGACCGCGCGCGCGTGCCGAACCCGGGCCGCGGGCACGCAGAGCACAACGTGGCCCGCCTTGTTCACCCGCCAGCCGAAGTCGATGTCCTCGCGCAGCAGCGCCATCGCCCGGTCGAACCCGCCGAGCCGCTCCCACACGTCCCGGCGCACCAGCATCCCCGCCGAGGACACGGCGAGCACCTCGGTGCTCTGCTCGAACCGGCGCTCGTCACCGGTGCGGCCGAGCCGGTCCCAGTCCAGTTCGGACGGTCCGATGCCGGTCTGCCGGTGGCCGGACGCGTCGGTCGACAGCCCGGCCTCGACCACCAGCCGCGGATCGCGCCAGTCCACCGCGAGCGGGCCGAGCACGCCAGCGGCCGGGGACACCTCGGCGGCGAGCAGCAGGGTGTGCAGGCAGTCCGGGTCGGGCGCGGAATCGTCGTGCAGCAGCCAGATCCAGCCGCCGGGGTCGCCCCAGCGCTCGACCGCGTGCTCGACGGCGGCGTGCACGGCGTCGCCGTAGCCCGCGCCGCGCTTGAGGGTGATCACCCCGTCGAGGACGCGGTCGGGACCGGTCGACGCGGCGGCGAGCAGCGCGGGGGTGTCGTCCATCGATCCGGTGTCGACGGCGATGACGTGCCGCGGTCTGGGCGCGGAGTGGCGCAGTGACGACAGTGTGAGCCGCAGCCACTCGGCGCCGTCGTGGCACACCAGGACGGCCAGCACCGGCGCGGTGCGCAAAAGCGGTGCGGTGACGCGAGAAGACAGCGCCTGGCGCGGCCGAGGAGGCACGAACCAGCACCTCCCAACGCACTCATGCGGGCATGACCCCTCCGGCCACTGCGCACACACGGTACGACGTGGGCGGTCGAGGCGGTCGACGCCCCTGACCTCTCCCACAGGATGGGTAACGCGCGCGTTCGCCCGCGTCACGGCCCGATGGCGAGCAGCGCACAATCGGCGCGCCGCGATGGTGAGGCGCCGCGATTCCGCCGGGCCCGGACTCCCCTGCGAGCCGACCCGAATCGGGCGCCGGTAAGGAAAACACCGACCGCCACCGCACCGAGTGCCGTGATCACGAGCCCGCGCGCGGACTCGTGATCACGGCATCAGACGGCGCGTTTCTTGAGCTTGCGTCGTTCCCGTTCGGACAGGCCGCCCCAGATGCCGAAGCGCTCGTCGTGCGCCAAGGCGTACTCCAGGCACTCCGCGCGGACCTCGCAGCCCAGGCAGATTCGCTTGGCCTCCCGGGTCGATCCGCCCTTCTCCGGGAAAAACGCCTCCGGGTCGGTCTGCGCGCACAGGGCGCGCTCCTGCCACTCCTGTTCCTCGGTCTCATCGAAGAATCCGGCTAGAGCTCCCAGCTCCTCGGTTGGGCGCTCGCCCCACTCCACGACGCGACCCCCGTCATTGATTCCCTGCATATCGCCCGCCTCCTCGCCTTCCGCACTCCTCGGCTGGCGAATGCCATCAGCCGTCCCCGTGGCGAATGACATCGATGTGATTACACCCGTGTCCCGGCGGCGGGTCAAGCGCAGCCCCCAGGCGGGTGATGCGATATGCGCACCCGGTACCCGTTCGTGTACCAGGAGAAACAGCGCGGTTACTCCTACCCGCCAGCGGGCAATCGGCAAACGTTGCCACACTGGAGGCGTGCAGCGATCATCGGTTCGTCCCTCGCCCGTGTTTCTCGCCCTGCTGGCGCTCACCGTGGGTGGCGCGCTGATGACCCTGTTGGAGAGTGAGACAGCGCTGCGGGCCGGAGTTTTCGTGCTCGTCCTGGGCGGTTGGGCGGTGTCGCTGTGCCTGCACGAGTTTGGCCACGCCATCGTCGCCTTCCGCGGCGGCGACCGCGAGGTCTACTTCAAGGGCTACCTCACCCTCGACCCGCGCAAGTACGCCGACCCGGTGCTCAGCCTGCTGCTGCCGCTGCTGTTCCTGGCGATCGGCGGCATCCCGCTGCCCGGCGGCGCGGTGTGGATCAACCACCACGCGCTGCGCTCCCGAGCGGTGGACTCACGCGTGTCGCTGGCCGGGCCGTTCATGAACCTGGTGCTCGGCATCCTGCTCGCGGTGTCGGTCGCGGTGTTCCAGCCCGCGTTCGGCCTCGCGGCGGGCCTGTCGTTCCTTGCCCTGCTGCAACTGGCCGCGTTCGTGCTGAACATGCTGCCGGTGCCGGGCCTGGACGGCTGGGGAGCCATCGAGCCGTATCTGTCCTATCCGGCGCGCAGTTTCGGGGCCAAGGCGCGGCCGTGGGCGCCGCTGATCCTGTTCGCCGCGCTGATCGGCATCCCCGGGGTGAGCGAGGCGTTCTGGGACGTCGTGGTCGCCCTCTACGGCGGCGTGGGCGGCGACGCGGACTTCGCCGCGTTCGGCCAACTGCTGTTCTTCTTCTGGCAGTAGTTTCCCGGCGCCAGGACCACTAGACCAGTTCCCACCGGTGCCCCCACTCGGGACACCCGGACGTGCGAGGATCGCGGACCGTGAAGGTAGTCGTAGTCGTCGGCGGAGTCGGCGGAGCCAGGTTCCTGCTCGGGGTCAAGAAACTCCTCGGGCTTCCCCCCATCGGGCCAGGCCCGGACGAGTCGCCGCACGAGATCACCGCCGTGGTCAACACCGCGGACGACATCTGGTTGCACGGCCTGCGGGTCTGCCCCGACCTGGACACGTGCATGTACACCCTGGGCGGGGGCATCGACGCCGACCGCGGCTGGGGCCGCGCGGGCGAGACCTGGGCGGTCAAGGAGGAACTGGCCGCCTACGGCGCCGACCCGGACTGGTTCGGGCTCGGCGACAAGGACATCGCCACGCACCTGATGCGCACCCGGATGATGCGCGCGGGCTACGAGCTTTCCGACATCACCGCCGCGCTGTGCGACCGCTGGAAGCCGGGGGTGCGGCTGCTGCCGATGACCGACGACCGCGTCGAGACGCACGTGGTCATCGATGAGCCGGGCACCGGCGAGCGCAAGGCGGTGCACTTCCAGGAGTGGTGGGTGCGCTACCACGCCGAGCCGCGCGCGCGGTCTATCGTGCCGGTCGGCGCCGACGAGGCCACGCCCGGCCCCGGCGTCGTGGAGGCCATCGGCGCCGCGGACGTGGTGCTGCTGGCGCCGTCGAACCCGGTGGTGAGCATCGGGTCGGTGCTGTCCGTCCCGGGGATGCGGGTGGCGCTGCGCAAGACCGAGGCGCCGGTGGTGGGCGTCTCGCCGATCATCGGCGACCGGCCGGTGCGCGGCATGGCCGACGCGTGCCTGTCCGCGATCGGTCTGGAGACCTCGGCCGAGGCGGTGGGCAGGCACTACGGTTCCCGCGCCTGCTCGGACAAGGGCATCCTCGACGGCTGGCTCGTGCACACCGGCGACACCGCCGACGTGCCCGGCGTCGCCGTGCGCGCGGTGCCGCTGCTGATGTCCGACGAGGACGCGACGGCGGCGATGGCCAAGGCCGCGATGGAACTGGGCGGGGTCGACCTTGGCTGAGCACGCCGCGCGGGCGTCGCTGGAGGTCCTGCCGGTGCGCGGGCTGCCGGAGTTCCGGCCCGGCGACGACCTGACCGGCGCGATCGCCGCCGCGGCGCCCTGGCTGCGCTCCGGCGACATCGTGGTGGTCACCAGCAAGGCTGTGTCCAAAGTGGAGGGATGTCTGATCCGGGTCCCCGACGACCCGGAGGACCGCGAGCGCACGCGGCGGCAACTGGTGCTTGACGAGGCCGACCAGGTCATCGCGCGCAAGGACCAGACGCTGATCACCGTCCACCGCCGGCTGGGCACCGTGCAGGCCGCGTCCGGTGTGGACACCTCGAACGTGGCGGGCGGCGAGATCGCGCTGCTGCCCGCCGACCCGGACGGGGCCGCATTGGCGCTGCGCCGGGGACTGCGCGAACGGCTCGGCGTCGAGGTCGCCGTGGTCGTCACCGACACCATGGGCCGAGCGTGGCGGCGCGGCCAGACCGACGCCGCGATCGGCGCGTCCGGGCTGAAGGTGCTGCACTCCTACCGGGGCGAGGTGGACAACCAGGGCAACACGCTGGCGGTCACCATGATCGCGGTCGCCGACGAGGTCGCCGCGGCGGCGGACCTGGTGAAGGGCAAGCTCGGCGGCGTCCCGGTGGCCGTCGTGCGCGGCCTGGAGATCGGCGACGAGACGTCCACCGCGCGCGACCTGGTCCGCCCGCCGGAGGAAGACCTGTTCCGGCTGGGCGTGCGCGAGGCGATCACCCGGGGGCGGCGGGAGGCCGTGCTGCTGCGCCGCTCGACGCGAGCGTTTACCGACGAGCCGGTAGATCCCGGCGCGCTGCGCCGTGCGGTCGCGGCAGCGTTGACCGCGCCCGCACCGCACCACACAAGACCGGTCCGGTTTGTGCGCGTTGTCGCCAAACGGAAAGAGCTGCTGACGGCGATGCGGGAAGCGTGGGTCGCCGACCTCCGGGGCGACGGGCTTTCCGAGGACCAGATAGAGCGCCGCGTCGCCCGTGGCGACCTGCTCCATCGCGCGCCCGAGGTCGTGCTGCCCTTCCTGGTTCGCGAAGACGCGCACGCCTACCCCGACGAGCGCCGGTCCGCCGCCGAGCGAGCGATGTTCGCCGTCGCGGGCGGCGCGGCGGTCCAGGGCCTGCTGGTCGCGCTGGCCGCCGAGGGGCTGGGCTCCTGCTGGGTGTCCTCGACCATGTTCTGCCCGGATGTGGCGCGCGAGGTTTTGGACCTGCCCTCGGCGTGGGATCCCCTGGGCGCTGTGGCCGTCGGGCATCCGGCGGCGGAACTGGTCCCGCGCGAACCGCGCCAGAACGAAGGATGGCTGGAACTGTGAGTCCCCACGCGGACGCGATGGCGACCATGGCCGCTTGGCGCCCCGCCGACCGCGCCCAAGAGGCGCTGCGACAGTCCTACCTGGGCTTCCTGGCCGCGCGCCCGGACGCGTGCCTGCGCTCCTGCGAACCCGGGCACATCACCGCGTCGGCCCTGGTGTTCGACAGCACCGGCACGCACGTCCTGCTGACCCTGCACCCCCGCGTCGGCCGCTGGCTGCAACTGGGCGGGCACTGCGAGCCGTCGGACAGCACGCTCGCTGGCGCGGCGCTGCGGGAGGCGACCGAGGAGTCCGGCATCCGCGACCTGCGCATCGACCCGGTGCCGCTGCACGTGGACGTGCACCCGATCACCTGCTCGCTGGGGCTCCCGACCCGCCACTTCGACGTCCGCTTCGCCGTGCGCGCCCCCGCGAACGCCCAGCCGGTGCGCAGCGCCGAATCGCTCGACTTGCAGTGGTGGCCGATCGACGCCCTCCCGCCGGACCCGGACGGCGTGGGCGGGATCGAGGACATGCTTGCCGCCCTGCGGTAAGTGGCGCGGTTCCGCCACCGGCAAACCTGCCGGAACGGCGGCGTCCTGGGGGAAGATGACGCGGTGATCACCATCGACCCGGAGTCGCCCGTGCCGCCGTTCGAGCAGGTGCGCAGCGGGTTAGCGCAGCGGATCAACGACCGCTCCCTCGCGGTCGGCGAGAAGCTGCCGACCGTCCGCAAGCTGGCCGCCGACCTCGGCCTGGCGGCCAACACCGTCGCCCGCGCGTACCGCGAACTTGAGGAGGCGGGGCTGGTCGAGACCCGGGGCAGGCTGGGCACCTTCGTCGGCGCGGGCGGCGACCGCACCCTTGAGCGCGCCCGCGCCGCCGCGGACGAGTACGCCGCCACCGCGCACCGCCTCGGCCTGGACCCGGCGCTGGCCCTGGACATTGTCGCGGCGGCCCTGCGGAAGACCTGACCGCGCGCGGTTGCCACCACCCCCCGCGCGGTTGCTACGTTGTGGCGGGTGAGGACAAGGTCCGCAGCCGTGCGCACAGCCCGAAAACTGGAAGCCCAACTCGCCGAGAATCCGGAACATCGCGGCGAGATGCTCTTGGAGGCCGCACATGCCTGGGAAGTGGCGGGCGACCCCAACCGGTCCATCGAACTGCTCACCGAGGCGATCGCCCTCGGCGGGGAGGACGGCGGCTACGCCCGCTTCGAGCTGGCGGACCTGCTCTACGACCTGGACCGGCCGGACGAGGCCCGCGCCCAGATCGACGCGCTGCGGGACGAGCAGCCGCCCAGCGGCCCGTGCGAGCTGACCGCCGAGCTGCTGGCCGCCCGCGGGGAACTCGATGAGGCGCTGACCTGGTTCAACATGGCCTACGCGCGGCTCACCGACGAGGACATGACGGACCCGATCAGCGAGAACGGCCCCTACTCCTACGCCAACAGCATCGCCATGGGCAGGCGCCGCATCCGCCGCGCCCTGGGCCTGCCCCCGGACGAGCTGGACGAGGGCGTCATCGAGTTCGCGCCGAGCCAGCAGCCGGTGATCCCCCGACCGGATGAAGTCCGGGTGCCCTTCTGGCCGCGCCCCGAGTTCCCCCGCGTCCGCCTGCGCTGGCCCGAGCTAGTCGAGGACACCGACGCCGACACCTTCCTGGGCGAGCTGGAGGAGGCCAACCGCGAACTGGTCGCCAAGGGCCCCCGCAAGATCCGCATGGTGCCGGTCACCGTCCTCGCCCTGACCGAGTTCGCCGCCCGCATCGGCATCGACCCCACCGCCGACGAGACCCACCAGGCCTGCGGAGTCGAACTGGCCGACGCGGGCGAGGGAGTCATGTGGCCCCCGGAGCCCGACGCCCCCTGCTGGTGCGGCTCCGACGTCCAGTACCAGAACTGCTGCCGCCGCCCCTGACCACGCGCTCGGACTCCCGCCGGAGTCTCGTTGGCTTCCCGTTGGGTATATGTGGGGTTGCTGGCCCTGACCTGCGGTAACGAACCATATGCGGTCAGTCACCGGTATGGAACACTGACCTTTATGGCGGCGCGACGAGACCGACTTGCCCGGGCCCGCAAAGCGGCGGGCTACACCCAGGAACGCCTCGCCGAGGAACTGCACATCGACCGCACCGCCATCCACACCTGGGAATCCGGCAAACACGAACCCCTGCCCTACCTACGGCCAAAACTGGCCCGCCTACTCGGCCTCACCCTCCGCGAACTCGAAACACTGCTGGCGAACCAGGACGCCGCTCCCCGACCTTCGGTCACCTCCGTGAGTGACGAACTCGCTACGCTGGGAGACAGCAACGGCACGACCATGGACAGGACCCCGAAAGGCCACGGCACCGACGAGCGACTGGCGGCCTTGACCCGCCATTGGGTGGACAGCATGAACCGTCGCGAACTCCTGCAACTACTCGGCTGGACAACCGTCACAACGGGCTCGCCGCTTGCCGTGAGCCTGAACTCCGACGAGCAAGAACGCCTGACCAAAGCCATCGGACACCCCCACCGCGTCGATGAGCGAGTCATCGAGCATATCGAGAGCGTCTCCTGGTCCTGCCGGCGACAGGACGACGCACTCGGCGCACAAGCCGTGCTGCCCATCGTGCTCGCACAAATCGCCCTCACGAAAAAGATGCTCCCCGATTGCCCGACGCACCTTCGCCCGAAACTGCTGTCGGCCTACAGCGGCCTGTCCGCTCTGGCGGGCTGGCTCTACACAGATGGTGAAGACCACGCCAACTGTTGGGAGCACTTCGACCAGGCGCGCATGGCGGCGCACGAGGCCAACGACCACGCGTTGAGCGGTTTCACATTGATTCGCATGACCTATCCAGCCAGGGCGCAGGAAAAAGAGCGCCTCGCCAATGACCTCGCCGACGCGGCACGGACGGCGGCGCAACGCGGCGAAGACACTCTGGCGCGGGCCTACGTCGCCAGTCAGGCCGCCCGCGCCTACGCCGAAGGTGGACAGCTCGCCCGCTGCCTGGACTCGCTTGACGAAGCCGAACAAACCCTCCAAGCGGCTGATTCCACCACGGCGACTCCGCCTTCTCTGGCGTACTACTACGACGAGGGCGCACTGCGCAGCGCGAAAGCCTCCTGCTTCCTCGCGCTCAACCGGCCACAAGAGGCAGCCGAGCAGGCACGCGGCGCCATCGCCGCGCACAAAGAGGCATTGGGGCGCGACAACGCGTTCTCCATGCTCTATCTCGCGAACGCGCACATCCAACTCCACGAGCCCGACGCCGCCGCCGCGCTCGTGGGAGAAGTCGCGAAGGTGAACACCCAATACCGCTCGATTCGCCTGCGGGAACGGTTGCGCGACACTCGTCGGGCACTGGAACCGTGGCGTGACTCCCAGGCGGTGAAAACGCTTGACGAGCAATTGGCCGACAGCCGGGTCTGAGCCCGCTCACATGGCCCGATAGTCCTTCTCAGCCATCCGGGGCACCCGCCCAGCAGCAGACTGCCCTCGAAACGCGAGCTGGGAGTGCCGCCGGAGTCTCGCTGGCTTCCCGTTGGCGAAATGCGGGGTTCCCGCATCTGACCAGCGGTAACGAGTCATACGCCGTGCGTGACAGGTATGCGAGACTGGACGGCATGGCGGCACGACGCGACCGACTTGCCCGGGCCCGCAAAGCGGCGGGCTACACCCAGGAACGCCTCGCCGAGGAACTGCACATCGACCGCACCGCCATCCACACCTGGGAATCCGGCAAACACGAACCCCTGCCCTACCTGCGGCCAAAGCTGGCCCGCCTACTCGGCCTCACCCTCCGCGAACTCGAAACCCTGCTAGCGAACGAGGACCCAGCCGAGCCGCAAAGCAACAACACCGACGAGCACTGGGCGGCCCTGATCCGCCATTGGGTGGACACCATGAATCGTCGCGAACTCCTGCAACTACTCGGCTGGACAGCCGCGACGGCAAGCGCGCCATCGCTGGCGAACCTGAACACCGACGAACAAGAACGCGTGGCCAAAGCCATCGTTATCCCCCAACGCGTCGACAACCACGTCATCGAGCACATCGAAACCATCTACTGGTCCTGCCGACGACAAGACGACGCGCTCGGGCCGCAGGCCGTGCTCCCCACCGTGCTCGCGCAACTGTCCGTCGCACAGGGCATGCTTCGTGACTGCCCCGTTGAGCTTCGCCCCAAGCTGCTTTCCACCTGCGGCGGCCTCTCGGGATTGGCGGGTTGGCTGTTCTCGGAGGCGACGGATTATGGCAACGCGTGGCGGTTTTACGATCGCGGCCGCGAGTTGTCGCACGAGGCGCGTGATGCGGCGATGAGCAGTTTCACCCTGGGGCGGATGAGTCATACCGCGTTGACGCAGGACAAGGCGCACTTGGCCATCGACTACGCCGAGGCTTCCCGCCGGGCCGCCGAGCGCTCGGACGACACGCTGGTGCGCGCCCACGCGGCCAGCCAGGCGGCCCGCGCCTACGCGCGGGACAGCCAACCGGACGAGTGTCACACCGCTTTGGAACAGGCGGAAGCGCGACTCGGTCAAGCGGAAAATAGCGACGCGTCGCTGGCATATTTCTATGACAGCGGCTCGCTCGCCAACGCGAAGGCCATCTGCCATCTGAATTTGCGGCAGCCGACCGAGGCGGTTTCCCAGGCACGGCACGCGCTCCGGCTGCATGACCGCTCTCTGGTGCGGGACAACGCCTACACCATGCTGTATCTGGCCCAAGCGCACGTTCAGCTCCAGGAGCCCGACGCGGCGGTTCTGATTATGGAAAAGGTGATCGAAGCGACTACTCGAAACCGCTCGGTTCGCCTGCGGGAACGGTTGCGCGACACTCGTCGGGCACTGGAACCGTGGCGTGACTCCCACGCGGTGAAAACGCTTGACGAGCAATTGACCGACACCCGGGCCTGAGCCCGCTCACATGGCGCGGTAGTCCTTGACGGCCAACCGGGGGCCGAAGCGGGGCTTGGCGAAGCCGCTGGCCTCGATGTAGCGCACGACCCGCTGCCGGTGCGGGGCGTAGGGGGCGAGGATTTCCAGCATCCCGTTGTCGTCGGTTTTGCGGCCGGTCAACGCGTAGCCGACCAGAGCGGGGATGTGGAAGTCGCCGACGCTGACCGCGTCCGGGTCGCCCCAGGCGCGCTGGGCGACCTCGGCCGCGGTCCAGACGCCGACGCCGGGGACCTTGCGCAGCAGCAGCCTGCCCTCGACGCCGCCGGACTCGGCCGCGCGTTCCAGGCGGGCCGCGACCTGCGCGGCGGCGATGATCGCGCGCCTGCGGGCGTTGTCGACCCCCGCTTTGTGCCACTCCCAGTCCTGGATGCCGAGCACCGCGCGCGGGGTCGGCGGGACGGCCATGCCCGGCGGGGTCGGGCCGGGGGCGGCGACGCCGAAGCGGCGGGCGAGTTCGCGCCAGGAGCGGTGCGCTTCGACGCCGGTGACCTTCTGCTCCAGGATCGCGGCCAGCAGCACGTCCCACACCCGACCGGTCGAGCCCAGGCGCAGACCCGGCCGGGCGCGGCGGGCCTCGGCGATCAGCGGGTGCCTCGGCTCGAAACCGGAGTCGTCGTCGTGCCCGCCCAACAGCGCCGGGACGCCGTCGAGCAGCGCGTCCGCCGCGCCCCACGCGGTGGCCTCGACCCCGCCCGCGTGCGCCCGCAGCAGCAGGGTCCCCGGGCCGTCCGGGGTGTTCGCGGCCAGCCACAGGCCCCGGTGGTCCCGGCCGAACGCGGGGTCGTGCGGGCCGCGGCGCAGCGGGCGCAGGACCGCCGCGAGATCGAGGGGGAAGCCCGGAACCCAGTGCCGGGACCGCGGCGCGCCAGTGGGGATGGACGTCACCACGAGGACCGTACTCGCCGGTTGGCTACAGTGGCGCCACCACTCACAGCGTCGGGAACAGGGACGAGAACCTCAGTGACGTCGACAGAACTGCACGTAGTCGTGCCCGCGGGTGGGAGCGGCACCCGCCTGTGGCCGTTGTCGCGCGCGGCGAACCCGAAGTTCCTGCACCCGCTCACCGGCACCGACCGCTCGCTGCTGCAGGCCACCTACGACCGGCTGGCGCCGCTGTCGCGCCCGGAGAACCTGCTCGTGGTGACCGGCACCCCGCACGCGGTCGGCGTCGCCCGGCAGCTGCCGGACCTGCCCGAGCGCAACATCCTCGTCGAGCCGTTCGCCCGCGACTCCTGCGCGGCGATCGCCCTGGCCGCCGCGGTGATCGAGCACCGCAGCCCCGGCGCGGTGATGGCCTCCTTCGCCGCCGACCACCTCATCACCGACACCGACGAGTTCGCCGCCACCGTCGCCCGCGCGGTCGACGGCGCCCGCGACGGCCACCTGATGACCATCGGCATCACCCCGACCCGCCCAGAGACCGGCTACGGCTACCTCTGCTGCAGCGAGACGGCCCAGCGCTCGGTCATCCAGAAGGTGCTGGAGTTCAAGGAGAAGCCCTCGCTTGAGGTCGCCACCCGCTACCTCGCCTCGGGCAGCTACCTGTGGAACGCCAGCATGTTCGTCTGGCGCACCGACGTGTTCCTCGCCGAACTCCAGGCCCGCCGCCCGGACGTCGCCGAGCCCATCACCAAGATCGCCGCAGCCTGGGACACCGACGCCCAGCAGGACGTGCTCGCCGAGCTGTGGCCGACGGTGCCCAAGGTCGCCGTCGAGTACGCGGTGATGGAACCGGCCGCGGCGGACGGCAAGGTCGCCACCGTCCCCGGCGACTTCGGCTGGAGCGACATCGGCGACTTCGAGACCGTGGTCGACCTGCTGGGAACCGACGTCGGCGACGGCGGCCGGGCCTTCACCACCCGCCAGGACAGCAAGGCCGTCGTGGTCGACGGCGAAGGCGTGGTCGTCGTCCCGGCGGGCGGCAGGCTGGTCGCCACCCTCGGCGTGCGGGACCTGATCGTGGTCGACACCGACGACGCCGTCCTGGTCTGCCGACGCGACCGCGCCCAAGACGTCAAACGCCTCACCGAGATCCTGCGCGACCGCGGCGAACTGGATTACCTCTGAATGTCCTGTGTATTGCCCGTCTCTGCTGACGGCACGTGGCAAGCGGGATACTCTGACAGAGAACTCGGAGCGACGCAGGAGAGGCCGCCACATGGACCCTCGTGACCGGGCCGACGCCATCCTGGCCCGAGCCCGCGCCCGCGGCGCCTACGTGGTCACCCCGGAGAGCGCGATCTCGCCGATGGACGCCGCGGCGACGCTGCAGATCCCGCGGGCCGTGGTGTCGGCGATCGACGACGCTGATGTGACTCAGGTGTTCCCGGCCAGCCGGGCTGAGGACGAGCTGCCCGCGATCGCGCAGGAGGCGGCGACGCAGTCGTTGGCTTCTCCTGGGCGGCCTACTGAGCGGCTTCCTCGGCAGCAGCCTCGCGCGGCTGAGCAGCCTGCGCCTGAGCCGGTTGAGGGGCTGGTGCCTACGGAGAAGCAGCCGCCTGCTTCTCGGCCTAGTCTGACTCAGCGGCTTGATGGGGGTTCGCGTTAGTCGCTCTGTGTGGCGTGGCTTGGGTGGGGTTGCTCGATGGGGTGGAGTGGTTTCTTCGGGGCCCCTACGAAGGAAGATCGCCGTGTGAAAGACGGGTGGGAAGCCTTCGGCCTCACACGCGCGGAGCCAGCTTAGCGATCTTCCTTCTCCCCCGAAGAAACCACTCCACCCCATCGAGCACCTGGCAGCTTTGGGCGCCGGTTGGCGGATGCTCTGATTTGCTGTCTCCGCTCCCATCGAGCACCTGGCAGGGTCAGGTGCGGGTTGGTTAGCGGTTAGCGGTTGTGCAGTTTGAGGCGTATTGCCAGGCCCGCCTTGACCGCCGCTCGGACTGGTGCCCACTGCGGGCCCTGGTGGCGGTCGGCGATGTAGCGGTAGGCGCTGTCGTGGTGGGCGGTCAGCATGGCGGTGGAGGCTTTGGCTGTTGAGACGCCTTGGATGTGCATTACCTCGGCTGTGGGGACGTAGATGTTCTGCCAGCCTGCCCTGGTCAGGCGTTCGCCTAGATCTACGTCTTCGAAGTACATGAAATAGCGGGAGTCGAAGCCGTCTACCGAGTCGAAGGCTTCTCGGCGTAGGAGTAGGCAGGAGCCGGATAGCCAGCCCGCCACGCGTTCGGTGATGTTTGTGGCCGACTGTTTGTAGGCTTGGGTCCAGGGGTTGGTTGGCCAGATTTTGCCTAGGAGGCCGTGGCCTATTCCCTTGCCGAGGGAGGGGATTTCTCGGGCCGAGGGGTAGACGCGGCCGTTGGGTTCGGTGATGAGGGGGCCGAAGGCGCCGCCGCGGGGCCAGCGGTGGGTGGCCGACAGCAGCTCGTCCAGGGAGCCGGGGGACCATTCCAGGTCGGGGTTGGCGATGACTATCCAGCCGTACGAGTCGTCCAGGGCGGCTACGCCTCGGTTGGCGCCGGAGCCGTAGCCGAGGTTGCCGCCGGTGCGGACCAGTTCGACGTTCTCGTGGGCAGCTGCGGCCGCTTCGGGGGCGCCGTCGGTGGAGCCGTTGTCGGCCAGGATCACGTGGACGGGGCGGTCGGTGGCCTTGGCCAGGGTGGTGAGGAACCGCTCCAGGGTCTCGCCGGGCGAGTACGTCACGGTCACGACGGCGAGCTGATCACCGTAGGGGGTCGGTTCGGCGGTCACGACCTGACATTGTGCACGCCGGTCAGCGTGACCTTCGGTGCAGGGTGAAGGCGCGGCCGTAGGCGGAGCGGTGGCGTTCGGCGCTCAGGTCCCAGGAAAACTCTTTGGCTCTTCGCTGCGCGGCGGCGGAGAGGTCGGCGCGGCGGGCCGGGTCGTCCAGCAGATCGGTGATGGCGGCGCCGATGTCGCCTGCGCCGACGCCGCAGTAGGCGACGGCGTCGCCGCCGACCTCCGGGAGGGACAGGCGGCGGGTGGTGAGCACGCAGGCGCCGCAGGCCATGGCCTCCAGGACCGGGAGGCCGAAGCCCTCACCGAGGCTGGGGTAGGCCACCAGGGCGGCCCCGCCGAGGAAGCCCGCCAGGTTGTCGAAGGGCAGGTAGCCCGCCCGGATGACGCGTAGGCGGTGCGGCACGGCGTCCAGCGCGCGTTCGATCTGGTGGTCCCAGCCCGGCTGCCCGGCCAGCACGAGCGCGGGCGGGTCGGGGCGGTCGCGGCAGGCGGAGGCGAACCCGCGGATCAGGGCGGGCACGTTCTTGCGCGGCTCCAGCGCGCCGAGGAACGCCACGTACGGGGTGCTTCCCAGGCCGACCGCCGCCCTGGCCGCGGCGACCTCCTGGGGCGAGGGTGGGTGGAAGCGGTCGGTGTCGACACCGTGCTGGATGACCTCAAGGCCGCGCGGGTCGGCGCCCGCGACCCGGGTGAGCTCGGTGGCGGTGGCCACGCTCGGGACGACGCACAGGGACGCGCGCAGCAGCGCGGTCCTGGTCCACGCGCGGAAGAAGCGGGCCTTGATGGAGTGGTGGAGCACGGCGTCGGTGAAGAACGTCGCGTCGTGCAGGGTCACCACGGACGCGGCCTGTCCGGCCAGCGGGATCGTGTAGTGCGGGGAGTGCAGCACGTCGACGCCGAGCCTGCGGACCAGGCGCGGCAGGGTTGTCTGCTCCCAGGTAAGCCGCGCGGTGCGGGTGGCTATCGACTCCGAGGTCGGCACTATCCGCGAGTGCGGGGCGATCCGGCTGTACAGCGCGGCGTCGCGGGGCTGGCAGACCACGCTGAGCCGGGCGCCGTCCGCGTCGAGCGCCGCGACGAGCGAGTCGACGTAGCGGCCGACGCCGCCGCGGTCCGCCGGGACTGCGGTCGCGTCGATGAGCACGCGGGGGTCGGCCAGGGACACGCGAGCAAGGGTACGACGCACGGGATGGGCGTTTCTCACGAACGAGTGAACTCATCGTCGGCCGCGCGCAGGCCCAGATGCAGGCTCCACACGGCGGTCGCCGCCTTTTCCCAGGTGAAGACGGCCGCCCGCGCCTTTCCGCCCGCGGACAGCGCTGCCGCGTGCTCTGGCGACGAGCAAACAGCACGCAACGCGCGGGCCAACTCCGCGGGATCGCCGCGCGGGGTCGCCACCCCCGCGCCGCCCGCGACCTCGACCAGCGCGGGCGCGTCCGAGTGCACGACCGGGACCCCGGCTGCCATGGCCTCCAGCATCGGCAGCCCGAAGCCCTCGGCGCGGCTGGGGGCGGCGAACACCGTCGCACGGCGCAGGACCTCGGCCAGTTCGGCGTCGGTGACCCGGCCCAGGACCCGCACCCGGTCCGGGGACAGGCCGTGCGCGGCGGCGAGCGCGCGCAGGTCGACCCCGCCCCAGCCGGGCGGCCCGACCACGACCAGCGGCAGGTCCGGGCCGTGCGCGAGGGCTTCGACCAGCACGTCGAGCCCCTTGCGCGGCTCGATGGTGCCGACCGCGAGCACGTACTTCGGGGGCAGGTCCACCTCCACCGGCTCATCGGGCAGCCGGGCCACGCCATGGCCGATGACGTGCACGGGCGCCGGTCCAGGCGCGTGCCGGGCCAGGTCGGCGGCCACGGCCGCGGTCGGCACGACGACGGCGTCCGCCCGCTGGGTGGCCCGCCGGATCATCGCCTGGTGCCAGGCCGCCCCGCGCGGGGTCAGCGTCTCGGGGTGGGTGAAGGGGACCGTGTCGTGCACGGTGACGACCAGCGCCCGGCCGCGGCGGGCGGCTGCGGGGGCTAGCGGGGTCGGCGCGTGCACGACGTCGCCGCCCGGCCACAGCGGCAGCCCGTGCTCCCAGGCCAGGGTCAGCGCCCGACGCGGCAGCGGCAACGACCGGGGACCCGCGACACCGGGAATCCGGGCGGCCGCCGGGTCGCGGTGCCGCGCGGTGACCCCGGCGACGGTCCAGCCCTCGGGCGCGGCGGCGGCCAGCGCGGCCGTCAGCTCCCGGGTGTAGCGGCCGGTGCCGCCGGGCACGGGGGCGAGAAGCTGCTCGGTGAGCACGACGAGCTCGGGCACCGGCCCAGGGTCCCACGCGGGCGGGCGCGTACGGTCACAGGCCGTGGACGCGCGCACGACGGTCGTGGTGGTCACCTGGCGTGGCCGGGAGCACATCGGGGCGTGCCTGGACGCGCTGGCCGGGCAGACCCGTCCACATCGGACGATCGTGCTGGACAACGCCTCCGACGACGGCACGGCGGCCGTGGTGGCCGCGCATCCGCTGGCCCCGGAGGTGGTCCGGCTCGACCGCAACGCGGGGTACGCCGGTGGGCTGGCCGCCGCGCTGCCCTCGGTCGGCACGCCCTATGTCGCCTGGCTCAACGACGACGCCGCGCCCGCGCCGGACTGGCTGGCCGCGCTGGAGGACGCGCTCGACGCCGACGACCGGGCCGGGGCCGTGAGCGCGCGGCTGACCAGGCCAGACGGCGCGGCGCAGTCGGTCGGCGTGCGGCTGACCGCGCTGGGCTACGGCGCGGACACGGTGACCGGCCCGGTGTTCGGGTTCTGCGGCGGCGCGGCCCTGGTGCGGGTGTCGGCGCTGGCCGAGGCGGGCGGTGTGCCCGCCGACTTCTTCTGCTACTACGAGGACACCGACACCTCGTGGCGGCTGCGGCTGGGCGGGTGGACGGTGCTGTCCGAACCCGGGGCCGTCGCCGTCCACCTGCACGGGGCCAGCACCCGACCGGGGTCGCGGGCGTTCCACCGCTGGAACGAGCGCAACAGATTGTTGATGCTGTTGCGCTGCGCACCACTGTCCGCCGCGCTGCGGGAACTCGCCCGGTTCGCCGCGATCACGGCCGCCCTGCCGCTGCGGCGCGCGGTCCCGGCCGCGCCGAATTTCGCCCTGGGCCTGCGGCTGGCCGTGTTGATCGAGGTGGCGGCCCGGTTGCCGGGCGCGCTGCGGCAGCGTCGCGCGATCGGGCGACGGGCCGTGGTCGACCGCGCGGTGGTGTGGGCCGAGCGCGGCGGGTGAGGCCGCGCGTGGTCGCCCAGTCGGTTTCGGGTGGTTGAGCGCCCATCACAGGCTGCGATGGGGCACGCTATGCGTAACGGGGACCAGCGCGAGGAGGCCGGATTGGCACAGGGGGCGGGGGCAGCGACGCTGCCGGTGCTGTCAGTGGTGGTGGTCAACTACCGGGGCGCGGACGACACCGTGGCGTGCCTGCGCGCGCTGCGGGCCGACCTGGACTATCCCGGCGACCGGTTGCAGGTGGTCTGCGTCGACAACGCCTCCGGCGACGGCAGCGCCGAGCGCATCCGCGCCGTCGAGGGCGTCGACCTGGTCGAGGCCCCGGCCAACCTGGGCTTCGCGGGCGGCTGCAACCTGGGCGCCGAGCACGCCGCTGGCGCCGTGCTGGCCTTCCTCAACAACGACGCCCGCCCCGACCCCGGGTGGGCGCGGGCGGCGGTGCGGGTGCTGGCCGAGCAGCCGGACGTGGCAGCGGTGGCGAGCAAGGTGCTCGACTGGTCCGGCGAGCGGGTGGACTTTGTCGACGGCGGGCTGACCTGGTTCGGCATGGGCTACAAGCGCCACGCCGGGCAGCCGGACGACGGTGGCCACGACGCGCCTCGCGACGTGCTGTTCGCGACCGGCTCGGCGATGTTCGTCCGCGCGGGCGCCTTCCGGGAACTGGGCGGCTTTGACGAGCGCTTCTTCATGTTCTACGAGGACGTCGACCTGGGCTGGCGGCTGAACCTGCGCGGCTGGCGGGTGCGCTACGAGCCCGCGTCGCTGGCCTACCACAAGCACCACGCTTCCATGTCCCAAGTGGACACTCCGGATAATGCGCGCGAGCTGTACCTGTTGGAGCGCAACGCGTTGGCCGCGCTCTACAAGAACCTTTCCGACGCCACTCTGGCCAAGGCGCTGCCCGCGGCGCTGGCGCTGGCCGTGCGCAGGGCGACCGCGCGCGGCGAGCTCGACGCGACCCAACTGGAGATCACCCGCCGCGACGAGACCGGCGACGGGGACGTGGCGATGCCGCGGACCGCGCTGGCCGGAATGCTCGCCATCGACCAGTTCGTGGAGCTGCTGCCGTCGCTGGCGGCGTCCCGGAAGGTCGAGCAGGCCAAGCGGGTGCGCTCGGACGCCGACCTGGTCCCGTTGATGCGCAAGGCGATGGAGCCCGCGTACCCGCTGCCGCGCTACCTGGCCGCGCACGACATCCTGGTCGAGGCGTTCGGCCTGGAAGAGGCGTTCGGCGCGCGCCGCAAGATCCTGGTGATCACCGGCGACGCGATCTCCGAGCGCATGGCCGGACCGGCGATCCGGGCGTGGCACATGGCCGAGGTGCTCAGCGCCGAGCACGAGGTGCGGCTGGTCACGGTCAATCCGCTGTGCGCGCCCCCGGACGCGCCGTTCCCGGTGCTGCGCGCCCGCCGCCGCGACCTCGACCCGCACGTGGACTGGGCCGACGTGGTCATCCTCCAAGGCCACGCGCTGGAACTGGTGCCGTCGGTGAAAAAGAAGGACTCGACCAAGATCGTCGTCTGCGACGTCTACGACCCGATGCACCTGGAACTGCTGGAACAAGGCAAGGACGACATCGCCGAGCAGCGCGAACTCGACCTGATCGGCGTCACCAAGGTGCTGAACACGCAACTGGAGCGCGGCGACTTCTTCGTCTGCGCCTCCGAGCGGCAGCGGCACTTCTGGCTCGGGCACCTGCTGGCGCTGGGCAGGCTCACCCCGGCCATCTACGACACCGACCCGACGCTGCGCTCGCTGCTCGCGGTCGTCCCCTTTGGACTCCCGGGCAAACCGCCGCAGCAGAGCCGGTCGCCGATCAAGGGCGGCATCGCCGGAATCGGCGAGCGCGACAAGGTCGTGCTGTGGGCGGGCGGGGTCTACAGCTGGTTCGACCCGCTGACCCTGGTCACCGCGATCGGCACGCTGGCCCGCCGCCGCCCGGACGTGCGGCTGGTGTTCCTGGGCATGAAGCACCCCAACCCCGAAGTGCCCGAGATGGACATCGGCGGGCAGGTCCGGGCGCTGTCCGGGCGGCTGGATTTGACCGGGCGGCACGTGTTCTTCAACGAGACCTGGGTTCCCTACGAGCAGCGCCAGGACTGGCTGCTCGACGCGGACTGCGGCGTGACCACGCACTACGAGCACGTGGAGACGACCTTCGCGTTCCGGACCCGGGTGCTGGACTACCTGTGGGCGGGGCTGCCGATCGTCACCACCGATGGCGACTCGTTCGCCGAACTGGTGCGCGCGGAAGGGCTCGGCATGGTCGTGCCTGCCGAGGACGGCGACGCCTTGGCCGCCGCGCTGGAACGGGTCCTCTACGACGAGGAGTTCGCGCGCGGCTGCCAGGAGCGCATCGCCGTGGTGCGGGAGCGGTTCACCTGGGAGAACGTGCTCGCCCCGCTGACCGCGTTCTGCCGAGACCCGCGCCCGGCCGCCGACCGGCTCGCGGGCGCGGAGACGCTGGTGCGCAAGCCCGCGCTGGGCCCGGCGGCCACGGTTCGGCGGGATCTTGCCCTGGTGAAGGAATACCTGGACTCCGGCGGCGCTGGCGAACTCGCCAGACGCGCGGCGGGCCGGGCCAGAAGACTTGTCCGTGAACGGCTTTCCGGAGGTCGCGGCGATGCCTAAGCCCATTCGCGTCCTCATCGACGGCACGCCCCTGCTCGGCGACCGCACCGGCATCGGCCGCTACACCTCGGCGCTGGCCGAGGAACTGGCCTCATCGTCCCAAGTGGACATGCGGGCGGTCGCGTTCACCCTGCGCGGCTGGCGCGGACTGCGCAAGGTGCTCCCGCACGGCTCGCAGGCGCGCGGGATGCCGGTGCCCGCGCGGCTGCTGCGCAAGGCGTGGCTGCGCGCGCCGTTCCCGCCGGTGGAGCTGTTCGCCGGGCTCACCGATGTCGTGCACGGCACCAATTTCGTGCTCCCGGCGGCTTTCCGCGCCGCGGGCGTGCTCACCATCCACGACCTCGCGTTCCTGGACTACCCGGAAGAACTGCCGCCCAGCGACGCGGAACTTCCTGAGCTGGTGCGGCTTTCGGCGCTCCGCGCGGATGTCGTCTGCACCCCGACCCACGCGGTGGCCGAGCAGGTCGTGGCCCGGTTCGGCCTCGCGGAGGACAAGGTGCGGGTGACCCCGCTCGGCGTCGACCCGGCCTGGTTCGCCGCCCGCCCGCCCAACGAGACGCTGGCCCGCAGGCTCGGCCTGCCCGCGCAGTACCTGCTGTTCGTAGGCGCGGCGGGCCCGCGCAAATCGCTGGACTGGCTGATCAAGGCGCACGCGGCCACCCCGTCGCTGCCGCCGCTGGTGCTCACCGGCCCCGGCCACGCCGCGGGCGACGACCGCGTGCTGGCCACCGGCTACCTCCCGGAAGGCGATCTGCGCAGCGTCGTGGCTGGCGCGTCGGCGCTGGTCATGCCCTCCCGCGACGAGGGGTTCGGCCTGCCGGTGCTGGAAGCCATGGCCTGCGACGTGCCGGTGGTCTGCACGGACGTCCCCGCGCTGCGGGAGGTCGCGGGCGGCCACGCCACCCTGGTCCCCTACGGCGACGTCGAGGCCATGGCCGTCGCGCTCACCGCGGCCCTGGAGAACCCCCCGTCCCCCGCGACGGTCGCCATCCGCCGACGACACGCGTCGAGCCACACCTGGCGCCGCTGCGCGGAACTGACCATCGCCGCATACCGCACGGCCGCGGGGCGCTGACCCAGCACACAGCGCGACGACTGTCCCTCACACCGACTGAATCTCTCCCTCGAAGGACTGGCATCGTCCTCGCGGCGTTGTTCCCGGGGACTGGGCGGCCAACACTCGGGTCACCAGCCACCCGCGACCTGCGAGGCAGAGATGACCACGAGGGACCTGAGCACCGAACCGGCGCCCGCCGTCAGCGCCTTCACCAGCGACGAGCGCGACCGCATCGCCCTGCTGCCCGACGAGGAGCAGCGCTCGGTCCTGTACCGGGATTTGCTGTCCCACAAGGGCATCGAGCAGCCCACCAACCTCGCGGTCGCCGAGAACGTCCTGCTCTACCCGATACTGCGCGCCGAGGTGTTCGACAAGATGCCGGTGCTGCCGAAGGAGTACATCAAGTACTTCCCCAGCTACGGCAGCGTCGAGTTGCGCACCATGATGGCGGCGCGCCTGGCCGAGTCGTTCGGCGTCCCCGGCCAGATCAGTCCGGACGACGTATTCGGCGTGGCCGGGGTTTCCTCGGCGTTGCAGTGCATCGCCTGGGGCCTCCAGACACCCCTGTCGGTCAAGACCGACGTGCCCATGCCACGCGGGGACCAGCCGTGCCCGGTGCCCCGGGGCAGCACGGTCATGCTGCCCGCCCCGTTCTGGCAGGGCTTCTACTGGTCGTTCCAGCAGGGCCCGGACCTCAAGTGCCTCCCCGTCCCCCTCACCGCGGCGGGCGTCGACAACTTCCAACTCACCCTGGACGACCTGCGCAGGGAATACGACAGCCGGGAAGAGAAGCCGAAACTCCTGGTGCTGACCAACCCGCACAACCCGCTCGGGGTGAACTACGACAAGCAGTTGCTCGAATCCATCTACGAATGGGCGCTGCTTCACACCGACATGCACATCATCTCCGACGAGATGTACTGCCACTCCCAGCTCGCCGACGCCAAACCCCCCTTCGTCAGCGCACTCGCGCTCAAGGCGGTCGAGCAGTACCGGGACCGCGTGCACGTGGTGTGGGGATTCGCCAAGGACTTCGGGCTTTCCGGCTTCCGGACGGGTTTCCTGATCTCCCGCTCCCCCTACGTGCGCAACGTGATGGTCGGCGCGACCAACCCCACCGAGCGGCGCAACGCCCAGTCCTGGTTCACCCCCATGGACTCCCTCAAGCACTTTTATCTGCTGAACCTGTTGCACGCCAACGACGACCGCTTCTGGCAGGACGCGATGCGGCGGTACCCCGGACTGCTCACCTCGGCCTACCGGTCGGTCGCGAGCGTGCTCGACCGCTACCGCATCAGGCACGTGCACACCGAAAACGCCAACTGCGCCCAGTTCTTCTGGCTGGACCTACGGGAGTTCCTCAACCGCCCCAACGACGCCACTACGGCCAGTTCGGGCTTGTTCGGCTTCTTCGGCGGCGACACCCAACCCGACCCCGAGCAACACCTCGCCGACGCGATCCTGCACAACGCGGGCGTCCAACTCCTGACCGGCACCACGCTGAGCTGCCCGGTGAAGGGCTACTACCGCCTTTGCTTCACCGCCACGGAAACCGACCAGGTAGTCGACGCGGTCACCGCGATGTGCGAGTACCTGCGCTCACTCCCGTGACGACACTCCACTCACCCCATCAAGGCCGGAAAGCGTCGGGGTGAGCGGCGAAGGCCGCCGACAAAGCGTCACGCCACGGCCGCAGCGGAGTCAGTCCTTCGGCGCGCCAAGCCGCATCCGAGAGCACCGAGTAAGCAGGACGAGCGGCCGCGGTCGGGTAGTCCTCGGTGCCGCAGGACTTGACCCGACTGGGGTCCGCCCCCAGTTCCTCGAAGATCGCCCGGGCGAACCCCGCCCACGTCACTTCACCCGTGTTGGCGCAGTGCAGAACAGTGGACTTCGGCGGGTTCGGTCCGGTCACCCGGCTAGCCAATTCCAGCAGGGCGCGCGCCAGGTCTCCGGTCCAGGTCGGCGAGCCGACCTGGTCGTCCACAACGGACAGTGTGTCGCGTTGGCTTTCCAGGCGGGCCATGGTTTTCACGAAGTTCCCGCCATGCGCCCCGTAGACCCAGGAGGTGCGCACGACCCAGGCGCGCGCGCCGGAGCCGAGCACGCCGTCCTCGCCCGCGAGTTTCGTGGCGCCGTAGACCGACTTGGGGCCGGTGGGATCGTCCACTTCGTACGGACGGTTCGCGTCACCGGGAAAGACATAGTCCGTGGAGACGTGAATCAGGGGCACGCCGCGAGAGGAACAGGCTGCGGCGAGGACACGGGGCCCGTCGGCGTTGACCGCGAACGCGCGCGCCCGATCGGTTTCCGCCTTGTCCACCGCCGTGTAGGCAGCCGCGTTGATCACCACGGGGCTACGGCCCTCGGCGCGGGCCGAAGCGACCAGGGCGGTCACCGCGGCGATGACCTGACCAGGCTGGGTCAGGTCGAGTTCGGCCGACCCGGGAGCGAGGACGGCGTCGGCGAGCCCGGCCAGCTCACGACCGAGCTGTCCGCCGCCGCCGGGCACCAAGAGCGCGAGAGCCACCGCGGTCAGTTCCCCGGGAGCGCGGCGCGGCGCTTGAGCGGCTCCCACCAGGCCCGGTTTTCCCGGTACCACCGCACGGTGCTCGCCAGGCCATCCTCGAACGAGACGCGCGGCTGGTAGCCCAGTTCGGTGGAGATCTTGGTGATGTCGACCGAGTAGCGCCGGTCGTGGGCCTTGCGGTCGATGACCGGCTGCACGAACGACTCGTCGGTGCCGGTGGCCGCCAGCAGCAGGCTGGTCAGCTCGCGGTTGGTCAGCTCGGTGCCGCCGCCGATGTTGTAGATCTCGCCCGCGCGGCCGGAGTCGGCCACGAGCTGGATGCCGTGGCAGTGGTCGTCCACGTGCAGCCAATCGCGCACGTTGAGGCCGTCACCGTAGAGGGGGATCTTCTTGCCGTCCAACAGGTTCGTGGTGAACAGCGGGATGACCTTCTCGGGGAACTGGTACGGGCCGTAGTTGTTCGAGCACCGCGTGATGCAGACCGGCAGGCCGTGGGTGCGGAAGAACGACCGGGCGATGAGGTCGGAGGACGCCTTCGACGCCGAGTACGGCGAGTTCGGCTCCAGCGGGTGCGTCTCAGGCCAGGAGCCCTCATCGATCGAGCCGTACACCTCGTCGGTGGAGACGTGCACGAACTTGCCCACGCCCGCGTCGACGGCCGCCTGGAGCAGCGTCTGGGTGCCGAGCACGTTGGTGAGCACGAAGTCGGCCGACCCGAGGATGGACCGGTCCACGTGCGACTCGGCGGCGAAGTGCACGACCAAGTCGATCCCGGCCATGGTCGCGGCCACGAGTTCGGCGTCGCAGATGTCGCCCTCGACGAAGCTGAGCCGGGGGTTGTCGGCGACCGGGTCGAGGTTGGCCTTGTTGCCCGCGTAGGTCAGCTTGTCCAGCACGACCACCTCGGCGTCGGCCAGCGTGGGGTACGCCCCGCCCAGCGCCTGCCGCACGTAGTGCGAACCGATGAATCCGGCTCCGCCCGTCACCAACACCCGCATCTTGGTCCCACCGTCCCTCGGCTCGCGTCCTTCGCCAGAGTCTTCCACGTCCCGGGTGAACCTCGATGCTCACTAGTGCGTGTTACGACTGACGGCGTCTTCCGATTACCCCAGTGGCCGATTTGCCCCACTGGACGTGGGTAACCTGAAGGTGGACTGGACGGAACGGGGAGGAGCGTGCGTGGACGAGCGTGCGCCCACGGGGGCTGACGGCGCGCGGGTCGACTTACCCGGCCCGCGTAAGTCCCCGGTTTGGCGACGGGCGAGCGCCGCTGTGGTGAAGTCGATCACAGCCCTGCTCTCGGCCGCGCTGATCTCCGCCGCCGCGTACGGCTGGTGGACGTTCGGCGCGATCGATGACAACACCGTCACGACGGACGTTATCGAGGTCGCGCCCGACGCGCCTCTCGAACCACTCGATGGTGCGATGGACATCCTTCTCGTGGGGATCGACAGCCGCACCGACGCCTTCGGCAATCCCCTGCCCAAGGAGGTGTTGCAGCTGCTCAACGGCGGCCGGGCGGACGGCGAGCGCAACACCGACACGATGATCCTGGTGCACATCCCGTCCGACGGCAGCCGCGCGATCGCGTTCTCCTTCCCCCGCGACTCCTGGGTGGACATCGGCGGCGACTTCGGCAAGCACAAGCTGAACTCGGCCTTCGTCTACGCCTACAACGACACCCGCAAGACCCTGGCCGCGCAGGGCGAGGACGACCCCGAGGTGCTGGAGGCCAAGGCGACGGTCGCGGGCCGGAAGAACCTCATCGCGGCCATCGAGCGGCTGATCGGGCGCTCGCTCACCATCGACCGGTACGCCGAGGTCAACCTGGCCAGCTTCTACGAGGTCACCAAGGCCATCGGCGGCGTCGAGGTGTGCCTGAAGGAAGCGGTCAACGAGCCCAAGTCGGGCGCGAACTTCCCCGCCGGGCGGCAGACCATCTCCGGCGCGGCGGCGCTGTCGTTCGTCCGACAGCGCTATGACCTGCCCAACGGCGACCTCGACCGGATCGTGCGCCAGCAGGTGTTCCTCGGCGCGCTGGCCGACAAGGTGCTTTCCGCGGACATGTTGGCCGACCCGAGCCGGGCGCGGGACCTCGTGTCCGCCGTGCAGAAGTCGGTAGTGCTGTCGTCCAACTGGAACCTGTCCCGGTTCGCGGCCCAGATGCAGCGGCTGAGCAGCGGCAACATCGAGTTCCGCACCATCCCCAACCAGGGCGACGCCAAAATCGGCGGCGCGGATGTCATCAAGGTCGATCCCGACGAGGTGCGGGACTTCGTCGCGGGCCTCACCGGCGGCGCGGACTCGTCCGCGGACGGGACGACCACCACGGCGCCCGCCACGGCCACTACCACCGGGAACAGCGGCGACATCACCGTCGAGGTCCGCAACGGCTCCACGACCCGCGGCCTGGCCACGACGGTGCTCGACGCGCTGGCCGGGAACGGGTTCCTGCGCGGCGACGTCGGCGACGCCGCGGTGCAGGCCGGGTCGATCATCCGCTACGCCACGGGCGAGCGGACCAAGGCCGAGGCGGTGGCCGGGTCGCTGAGCGGCACGTTCGGCTTCGAGGAGGACCGGACGCTGCCGCGCGGGCACGTCCGGGTGGTCCTGGGCACCACCTACCAGCCGTCCTTCCGGCTGGCGGCCGAGCCGATGCTGCGGCTGCGGCCCCCGGACGAGCCGACCGACACAGCGACCCCGGACGCCACCGGAACCCCCGCGACGACGACACCGCCAGAGAAGATCGAGGCAGGCAGCGTCACCTGTGTGAACTGAACCGACAGTTCAATCACGATCCGTGGTCGATTGTCCCCAGTCGGGCGAACCACACCGTCCCGATATGAGTCCTTGTCTAGCCTTGACAAGGCGCTACCGGGCGGAGAAGGAGACAGACGTGACGGACGGGCCGACGCCTGCTGCTGCGGACGACCGCCCTGAGAACGACCCCGGTCCCCGGCGGCGCGACGGCGTCTCGGCGTGGCTGGTGAGCGGGCGGACAGCGCTTGCGCTGCTGTCCGCGGCGGTGCTTGCCGCTGTCGCGGTCGTGACTGTGCGCATTGACGAGTTCCAGGAGAGTGTCACTACCACCGACGCGTTAGCCGAGGCGCAGAAGCAGGCGGACGCCCCGTCCGCGGACGACGGGGCGAACGACATCCTCGTCGTCGGCAGCGACACCCGGACCGACCTGCAGGGCCGCCCGCTGTCCGCGCGGGTGCTGCGCGAGCTGCGCACCGAGGCGACCGACACGATCAACACGGACACGCTGATCGTGCTGCGCATCCCGCACAACGGCGGCAAGAGCCACGCGATCTCCATTCCGCGCGACACCTACGTCCCGGTGCCCGGCCACCGCGAGGAGAAGATCAACGGCGCGTTCGGCGTCACCAAGGCGCGGGTCGCCGAGCGGCTGGTGGCGGGCGGGGAGAGCGACCGCGAGAAGATCGAGCGCGAGTCGGACAACGCGGGCCGCACGGCGCTGGTGCAGACCGTGCAGAACCTGACCGGCGTGCGGATCGACCACTACGCCGAGGTCACCCTCTACGGGTTCTACCTGCTCACCGAGGCCATCGACGGCGTCGACGTGTGCCTCAACCACGCCACCAGCGACCCGGACTCCGGAGCCGACTTCCGCCGCGGCCCGCAGACCGTGCGCGGCGGCGACGCGGTGGCCTTCGTCCGCCAGCGCAAGGGCCTGCCCGGCGGCGACCTGGGCCGGATCGTGCGGCAGCAGACGTTCCTGGCCTCGGCGATGAACAAGGTGCTCAGCGGCGGCGTGCTGACCGACCCGGGGAAGCTGGACGCGCTGGAGTCCGCGGTGTCCAAGACCGTGGTGATGGACCCGGGCCTGCACTTCCTCGACCTGGTCAACCAGGCCCAGGCGCTGGCCTCCGGGCGGGTCGACTTCGTGACGATCCCGGTCACCGGCGTCGGCGCGCGCAACGACCGCGGCCAGAGCGTCGTCACGGTCGACACCGCCGCCGTGCGCGCCTACGTGGGCGGACTGGCCTCGGCGAACCCGCCGCCCGCCCCACCGCCGCCGCCCGTGGTGACCGGTGAGAACCTGATGGGCAAGCGCTTGCTCAACCTGGGCGCGCCCGCCCGCGCGGCCGCCCCTTGCATCGACTGACCGGAGTTCCGTTGAGCCTTACCGACGCCCTCTTGCGCCCCCTGCGGTCCGCTTCCGCCCGACCTCTTGTCACTCACTACGACGACGCGGCAGGCACGCGGGTCGAACTGTCGGTCGCCACGGTCGCCAACTGGGCAGCGAAGACCGCGAACTGGCTAGTCGAAGAGCACGACGTCGAACCGGGCACCCCGGTCGCCGTCCGCCTACCGGCGCACTGGCAGACGGCCGGGGTGCTCTTGGGCGCGTGGTGGGCCGGGGCGCACGTCGTCAGCTCCGGCGAGGCCGTGGTGACCTTCGTGGCGCCCGGCGAGTCGGCCGATGGCACGGTCGCGGCGGTGTCGCTGGACCCGATGGGCCGCGACCTGGGCGGCTCGACGGGCGGGGTGCTCGACTTCGTCGGCGAGGCCCGCCTGTTCGGCGACGACTTCTTCGGCGCCCCGGCGCCCGGCTCGACCTTGGCGCTGGCCGGGATGACCGTGGACGAGACGCTCGCCGCGGCCAAGGCACAGGGGCTGGCGACGGGCGCGCGGGTGCTGTCCACGCGCGAGTGGACCGTGCCGGACGGGGTGCTCGCGGCCCTGCTGGCCCCACTGGCGGTCGGCGGGTCGGTCGTGCAGGTCAGCAATCCGGACCCGGCCCGGCTCGACGCGCGTCGGGCGACCGAGCGAACCACGGCCGACGTCCTTGCCTGACTTAACTTACCAAGAGTAAGTTACGCCTCAGTAAGCAATGACGCTTGGAGGTGGCTGTGAAGTCGTTCACGGGCAAGGTGGCCGTCGTGACCGGTGCGGGCTCCGGGATCGGGCGCGCGCTGGCGCTGCGCCTGCTGGCAGAGGGGGCTCGGGTCGCCGCGTCGGACATCAACGAGGCCGCGCTCAAGGAGACCGCCGAACAGGCGCGCGCGGGTGACCGGCTGCGCACGTATCGGCTCGACGTCGCCGACCGCGACGCCATCTACTCGCACGCCGACCAGGTAGCCGCCGACTTCGGCCGGGTCGACCTGGTGGTCAACAACGCGGGCGTCGCGCTCAAGGGCAGCGTCCGCGAGATGACCGACGACGAGTTGCGCTGGGTCATGGACATCGACTTCTGGGGCGTCGTGCACGGCTCGCGGGCGTTCCTGCCGCACCTCGTGGCCTCCGGCGGCGGGCACCTGGTGAACGTCTCCAGCGTGTTCGGCCTCATCGCCGTGCCCACGCAGAGCGCCTACAACGCCGCCAAGTTCGCCGTGCGCGGGTTCACCGAGGCGCTGCGGCAGGAAATGCTGCTGGAGGGGACCAACGTCGGCGTCTCCTGCGTGCACCCGGGCGGGATCAAGACCAACATCGCCCGCAACGGCCGCACGTCCAACCCCGCCGACGCCGCCGAGTTCAGCAAGTCCATCGACCAGGTCGCCATGACCAGCCCGAAGGCGGCGGCGCGCACGATCCTCAACGGGGTCCGGCGGAACAAGGCCCGGATCCTCATCGGACCGGACGCCTACGCCATCGACGCGCTGCCGCGCCTCCTGGGCTCGCTGTACCAGCCGCTGGTCACCTGGGCGGCGAAGCGGCAGCTCGGACGGTGACCGGAACGCCGTTGAGGACCGCGGTTCCCGCCGCACTGTCCACAATGGTCGCATCGGTGAGGTCGTTGGCGCTCGCCGCGCGGTAGCCGTGCGGGAGGCTGACGACGCCGCGCATGATCTCGTCGGTCGCCCGCGCGGTCACCTCAACCGCCCCGGCGGCGGACTCGACGCGCACGAGGTCGCCATCGGCGATGCCGCGCTCGGCGAGGTCGTCAGGATGCATGAGCAGGTGGTGCCGCGCGGCGCCCTTGGTCAGCCGCGGGATGTCGTTCATCCAGGAGTTGTTGGCGCGCAGGTGTCTGCGGCCGATGAGCAACAGGCCTGACGGGGCCTCAACATCGGTCGCCGCCGCGCACAATTCGGGCGGCGCCAGGCGAATCCGCTTCCCCGGGGTGCGAAGCCGCTGGGGCAGCGCGGATGTGAGCGGGCCGAGGTCGACGCCGTGCGGATGGCGGCGCAGCGCCCGCACGGACAACCGGCGCGGTCCCAGGCGCAGCAGCAGGTCGAGGAGGCGGGTCGGGCTGACGCGCAGGCCGAGCGCGGCGAGCCGGTTGCCACGAAAGTGCCTGCGGTAACGCGTTCCCAGCTCGCGGAAAATCTCCCAGTCGTGCCGCGCGTCGGCGGGCTTGGGCAGGACCGCGGGCGAGAACCGCGCGGTGTCGCGGACGGCGAGAGCGTGGAAAACCACGTCGTAGTGGTCGCGTTCGAGCGGGGTGGTCGGCGGCAGGATCACGTCCGCGTGCCGGGCTGTCTCGCTGATCCGGAAGTCGACGGCGACCAGGAAATCCAGTTGCCGCAGTGCTTTTTCGAGGCTCCTACCGTCCGGAGTGGACAGAACTGGATTTCCGGCCGAGATCACCATCGCCCTGATCCGACCCTCGCCAGGCGTGGTGATCTCGTCCGCCAGGATGGCCACCGGGAACTCCCGCGCGAACTCGGGAAGCCCGCGCACCCGGCTGCGCCACCGCGCGCGACCACCCCGCGAGGTCAGCCTGAGCAGGTCGACGGCGGGCCGGGTCACCATCGTGCCGCCGGGGCGGTCGAGGTTGCCGGTGAGGATGTTGAGGAGCTGGATCGCCCACTGGCACAGGATTCCGTGCGCCTGCGTCGACACACCGGTGCGCCCGTAAGCGGCGGCACTGGGAGCGGCGGCGAACTCCCGCGCGATCCGCCGGATCACCTCGGCGGGCACACCGCTGACCTCGGCCGCCCGCTCCGCCGGATAGCGCCGGACAATCCGGCGAACCTCGTCCACCTCGTCCACATAGGACGCCGGGGTGGCGAGCCCCTCATCGAGGATCACCCCCACCATCGCGAGCAGCACGGCCGCGTCGGTCCCCGGCCGGACGAAGTGGTGCTCGTCGGCGGATTTGGCGGTCCCGGTCCGCCGGGGGTCGAACACGACCATCCGCCCGCCCCGGTCGGCCAACGCGCGGCGGCGGCGGGCGAAGTCCGGCACGGTCATCATGCTGCCGTTGGACACCATCGGATTGCCGCCGACGACAAGGAAGTAGTCGGTGCGGTCGATGTCCGGGACGGGCAGCAGCATCTGGTGGCCGTAGAGCAGGCTGGCGACCACGTGATGCGGGAGCTGGTCGACGGAGGTGGCCGAGAACCGGTTGCGGGTGCGCAACATGCGGAAGAACGCGGTGCCGTGGGTCATCGCGCCAAGACTGTGCACCGTGGGGTTGCCCAGGTAAACCCCCACCGCGTCGGCCCCGTGCTCCTCGCGCACCTGAGCGAGCCGCCCGACGACCAAGTCGAACGCGTCATCCCACGAGATCGCCGCCCACCCGTCACCGCTCCGGCGAAGGGGCGTGCGCAGGGCGCTCTCCCGAAGATCAGGCAGCGCAAGGGCTTTCGGACACAGATGCCCCCGCGAGAGCGGGTCCCGCCGGTCACCCCGGACGGACAGGACCCGGCCCGCGTCCACCTCGAAAACCAACCCGCAGATGGCCTCGCACAACGCGCAGGCGCCGAACTTGGCCCCCACGGCTGCTACCAGCCGAGTTTCTTGACCACGCCCGCGAGCGTCTGCGCGACTCTCGCGCACACACCGTCTCCTGTCGCGCGGACATCCATGCTCGCGAAGGCTTGGCCGCCATCCACTTCGAGCAGGCAACTCGACGCGGTCGACGTCGTGACATAGCCGGTCTTCCCTGCCACATCCAGCGTCTCCTTGCCCGGACCCGCGATGATGTCGGGTGCGGGCGGCTTCCATAGCATGAGTTTGACCTTCTTGCGGTCAACGCCCGCCCACGTGCAGCTCGGACGGTCAAGCTCGGCAGACCGCACCGGCTGCGCGTCCGAGACACCCAGATAGCCCGCGATCTCCTCGGCGGACACCAGTCCGCACGGATCCGCGGCAGACCAATCCGATGTGGCAGGGGCACCCGCGCCCTGATTCTGCTTATCCTCCGATCCGCACCCGGCGACAGCGAAAAGGACGATGGCGACCAACGCGAGGTGACGCATGAGTCAGATGCTAGTCACCAAAGCATGCCCGTAGCATGTCCCCCAACTAGCGAACGGGGGGCAATCGCGCCCGCGATGTGGTCCGACTTCGCGGTGAATCCCTCGCCCACTACAGCGGCGCCGACGAAGACGCCTCCGAGTTCAACCGCATGCTCCCCGGCAGGCAGGTCGCAGGCTATAAGGACTTCCCAAACCCGGTCCCGTATCCGGCCGCTGACGACCCAGAGGCAGGTCTGAAAGCGCCCGAACGGGAGAATGCCGACATCCGCTCGATCCTGGACGAGGTCGGCGGGTCCATCGACATCATCGATGACGCCGTCAACTGGATCACCGGCTGGAGTCCGGTCAGCGCGATCGTAGAGCCGATGTCGGGCAACTGGACCCGCTTGGAGCGCGCGGGCGAGGTGCTCACCCAGGCGGGCGACGCCGCGGAGAAGGTCGCGGCCAACCTCACCAGTGCGCTATCCACTTTGGACGCCAACTGGAACGACGGCGCGGCCCAGGCGTTCACCGCCTACACAAACGGCATCTGCCGGGCGATCGACATGGAGGGCCCGCTCAACCGCATCGTCGGCGGGATCTACAAGGTCGTGGCCAGCGAAATCGAGAAAGTCGCCACCTGGATGGCGGAAACACTCAAGCGGGCCGTAGACAAGATCGCCCAAGCCGCCGCGACCGCGTGGATTCCCGGCGCGGGCTGGATCAAGATCATCGACGCGGTGCGCACCGCGGTCGAGGTCTTCAACGAGGCCAAACAGTTGATCGAAGACGTCAACACTGTAGTCGATCAAGTCAACACTGTCGTCGAGGCGGCCAAAGACCCGGTGGGATTCGTCGAAGGAAAGGTCGCGGAGCGGGTCGCCCCGATCCGCGAGAAGATCGACCAAGTCAACACCGGCGTGGATGTGGCAAGCGACCTTGCCGAACTGACCGACACGGGAGCCTGGGGCGCGTCGCCCAAGGACAACTACTCCGTCGGCGCGGACGCTAGGAGGCCCGGTGCCTGACGAGATCATCCCGCCGTTCCTGCGGGGCTCGATGCGTGGTCTGGACGATGCCTTGGGCCAACTGCGCACTCGCCTGATCCGCGCTAGCCAGATCGAGATCCCGGACTCGCCGCCGCCGGACCCGGAGGCCCTGGCTCAAGCCGCCTACAAGCCTGACGCCTCACCGCAACTCAAAGCGGTCGCGCTCGCTGTGGCCGAGGGCCGTACGACCTGGGAAAACGTCGCCACCGGCCAGGGAATCGCGAACGTCGCGGAGGTCAAAGACCTCTATGCCGCCAGCGGCCCCCGAATCGAACAGGGCATGGCCGAGGCCGAGGCGGAACTGGCGGCGCAGCGGGAGGCCGAGCGCAAACAGGCCGAGGCCGCCGCCCGGCGCGCCCGCCGCCCCACCTTCGACGACGAGGACTTCAGCCAACAGACCATCATGCGGCGCAACCACCGGTGACCCCTCGGGTGAGCTCAGGGCAGGAGCAGTTGAGCTCACCCGATTCCCGCCGTCAGCCCATGGACTTCTGCCCGTCCAGGCTTTCCCGGATGATGTCCGCGTGCCCAGCGTGCTGCGCGGTCTCGGCGATGATGTGCAGCAGCACCCGCCGCGCCGACCAGCTCACCCCCGGCTCGAACCAGGGCGCGACCGGCAGCGGATGCGCCAGGTCGAGGTCCACGGCGGCGACCAGCTCATCGGTCCGCCGGGCGATCTCTTCGTAGTCGGCCAGCAGCCCGGTCAGGGTCTCGTCGGCGTTCATCCGGTGCTGGTCCTCCCAGTCCCCGAACCCGCTCTCCATCAGCTCGGCCCCGCCCTGGATGAACCGCGCCCACGCGGCCTCGACGGTCGCGACGTGCTTGATGAGCCCGCCGAGGGTGAGCTGGCTGACCGTCGTCCGCTGCCGCGCCTGGTCGTCGGTCAGGCCCTGGACGGTGAACCGCAGGAAGTGCCGGTGCTTGCCCAGGCTCTGCAGCAGGTCCGCGCGCTCGCCGGTCACGGTCTCGGTGCTGGTCATGATCTCCGCCTTCGTCGGTGTTCCGTTAGGACCGACTCTAAGCCCCCTTCCGGACAACTTCGGTCCGCAATGGCGGACGAGTTTCAATGCCGGGCGAGTTTTCACAGCTCCCGGATGAACTCGACCAGCTCCGCAGGGGTGAGCCGCCGCTCGAAATAGCCATGCTCGTCCTCAGCGGACAGGTGCCGCCCATCAGAACTGACCAGCACGTCTTCTTCGGACTCACCGGCCACCAGCGACAGCCACCACCCGCCAGCCGACATCGCGGACACCTCGAACTCGACGTCCGCCCGCCCGGAAGCCGCCACGGCGCGCCGAACCAGGTCCTCGATCTCCCCGATCGGCACAGGTTCGACCGGCTTCGGCGCCTCGCGCCGCTTGACCATCGCCCTCCCCCAGGGCTGCGGAGAGGCTAGCCCTTGAGCAGTTGCCGGGCCATGACCATGCGCTGAATCTGGTTGGTGCCCTCATAGATTTGGGTGATTTTCGCGTCGCGCATCATGCGTTCGACGGGGAAGTCGCGGGTGTAACCGGCGCCGCCGAAGAGTTGGACGGCGTCGGTGGTGACCTGCATGGCGGTGTCGGAGGCGAAGGTCTTGGCGGCGCTGGAGGCGAAGGACGCGTCCGGGTCGTGGCGTTCGACCTTGGCGGCGGCGGCGTAGACGAGGTGGCGGGCTGCCTCGATCTTCATGCCCATGTCGGCGATCATGAACTGGACGCCCTGGAAGTCGGCGATGGCCTTGCCGAACTGCTTGCGGTCCTTGACGTAGGCGACGGTCGCGTCGAAAGCGCCCTGGGCGATGCCGAGCGCCTGCGCGCCGATGGAGTGGCGCGTGTGGTCGAGGGTGCGGAACGCCAGGCGCAGGCCCCCGCCGGGCTCGCCGATGACGCGGTCCTCGGGGATGACGCAGTTCTCGAAGTAGATCTCCCGGGTCGGGGAGCCCTTAATGCCGAGCTTGCGCTCCTTCGGGCCGATCGAGAAGCCCGGGTCGTCCTTGTGGACCATGAACGCGGAGATGCCGTCCGCGGGCTTCGCCGCGTTCGGGTCGGTCACGGCCATGACGGTGTACCAGGTGGACACGCCCGCGTTGGTGATCCAGCACTTGGTGCCGTTGATGACCCAGGTGTCGCCCTCGTGGCGGGCGCGGGTGCGCATGGACGCGGTGTCGGAGCCCGCTTCCCGTTCGGACAGCGCGTAGGAGGCCATCTCACCGGCGGCGATGGCGGGCAGCACCTGCTTCTTGAGGTCCTCGGAGCCACCGAGGATCAGGTTCATGGTGCCGAGCTTGTTCACCGCGGGGATCAGCGACGACGACGCGCAGATCCGGGCGATCTCCTCGATGACGATGTTGCCCGCCACCGAGTCGGCGCCTTGGCCGCCGTAGGCGTCGGGGATGTGCGGGGCGTTGAAGCCCGCCTTGTTCAGCGCCTCCAGCGCCTCGACCGGGTAGCGCTCCTGCTCGTCGACCTCGGTCGCGTGCGGGGCGATCTCCTTCTCGGCGAGGGCGCGAACGGCCTCGCGCAGGGCGTTGTGCTCATCGCCGAGCTGGTAGAGCCCGAAGCCCGCGTCCACGTCGTCGCCTCCTGGTCCGCCGCCGAAATCCGCTCACGATGTTAGTACGCGTTCACTTGGGTGTCCTTGTGGTCTGTCACACCTGCACAAACGCGCCTTCCATCCTTCGTTACCATCCAGTAACTTACTGCATAGTAGTGCGCCGCCGCGACCCAAGGGAGCCGTCGATGTCGACCCTGCTGTTCAACCCGGCCGACTACGACCCCCGGCACTTCGACGCGGAGACCCGCAGGCTGCTGCGCGCCACCGTCGACTGGTTCGAGCAGCGCGGCAAGCGCGCCCTGACGGCCAAGTACCACGCGAAGGAGTTCCACGCCGACTTCCTGGAGTTCGCCGCGCGCGAGGAGCTGTTCGCGACCCTGCTGACCCCGGCCGCCGACGCGGGCCGCAGCGCGGACAAGCGCTGGGACACCGCGCGCATCGCCGCCCTGTCGGAAATCCTCGGGTTCTACGGGCTCAGCTACTGGTACCCGTGGCAGGTCACCATCCTCGGGCTCGGCCCGGTGTGGCAGAGCGCGAACGCCGCGGCCCGGACCCGGACCGCCCGCCTGCTCGATGACGGCGGCGTGTGCGCGTTCGGACTGTCCGAGAAGGAGCACGGCGCCGACATCTACGCCACCGACCTGGTGCTCACCCCGGACGGCGCGGGCGGCTACCGCGCCAACGGCGGCAAGTACTACATCGGCAACGGCAACGTGGCGGGCGTCGTGTCGGTCTTCGGCCGGATCGACGGCGTCGAGGGCGCGGACGGGTACGTCTTCTTCGTCGCCGACAGCCGCCACGAGAACTACCGCGTGGTCAGGAACGTCGTGCCCAGCCAGATTTTCGTCTCGGAGTTCCACCTGGACGATTACCCGGTCGGCCCGGAAGACATCCTGCACACCGGGCAGGCGGCGTTCGACGCGGCGCTGAACACGGTCAACATCGGCAAGTTCAACCTGTGCTTCGGCGGCATCGGCATCGCCGAGCACGCCTGCTACGAGGCGATCACCCACGCCCACAACCGGGTGCTCTACGGCAAGCGTGTCACCGACTTCCCCCACGTGCGCGCGCAGTTCGTGGAGGCGTACGCCCGGCTGGTCGCGGCCAAGCTGTTCTGCGACCGCGCGATCGACTACGTCCGCTCGGCCGGTCCAGACGACCGGCGGTACCTGCTGTTCAACCCGGTCACGAAGATGAAGGCGACCACTGAGGCGGAGAAGGTCGTCGGCCTGCTCACCGAGGTCGTCGCAGCCAAGAGCTTCGAGGCCGACACCTACCTGACGATCGCGGCCACGGACGTCCGGGGCCTGCCGAAGCTGGAGGGGACCGTCGCGGTGAACCTCGCGCTGATCCTCAAGTTCATGCCGCAGTACCTGTTCAACCCCACCCACTACGCCCCCGTCCCCACCCGCCAAGACCCCGCCGACGACGCGTTCCTCTTCCGCCAGGGCCCCGCCCGCGGCCTCGGCGCCGTCCGTTTCCACGACTGGCGGGAGCCGTTCCGGACCTTCCTGCACGTGCCGAACGTCGACGTGTTCGCCACCCAGGCCGACGGCCTGGCCGACCTGCTGCGGACCGCGCCCCCGTCGGCCGAGCAGCAGCAAGACCTCGACTTCACCCTCGCCCTCGGCGAACTGTTCGCGCTGGTGGTGTACGCGCAGCTCATCCTGGAGCAAGCCGAGCTGACCGGCCTGGACCCCCTGCTCCTCGACCAGATTTTCGTCACCCTCACCCACGACTTCTCAGCGCACGCGGTCACCCTCCACGGCAAACCGTCCTCGACCTTGCCCCAACAGCGCTGGGCCCTGTCCCACATCCGCAAGCCCATCACCGACACCGCCCGGTTCGACCACGTGTGGCGCCAAGTAGTGGACCTCGCGGGCGCGTACGAGATGAAGCCGTGAGTCAGGCCAAGGTCAGCTGATCGTCAGGCGGCCCGGGCATGCTTATCCCAGCAAGGCAAACGGGAGAGGTGCCCGGAGCGGCTTATCGGGTTCCTAACGCAAGTCAGGAAGGGCCTCGGCCCACGCAGGTTCGAATCCTGCCCTCTCCGCATAGACGACAGGACTGCCGGTGTGGCCCCGGTTATCGCTGCCCCGCTCGCGGGCTGCCGAACGCCATCGGCACGCGCTCGCCGCGACTGGCTCCGCTCTGGCCGTTGCGGACGAACGGTGACCACTGGCAAGGACTCGACAGATTCCCTTGTGGATGCCTTGTTTGGTCAATCAGTGATCCTCTCTGTGGTGGGAACGAACAGCGCCATGACGAACGCGCCCATGGCATCGGCGGCGCCGAGGGCGGCCCACGGCCCCTGCCAGGCTCCGACAGCGAGCGCGGCGGGTCTGGATGAGGGCGTGACCAAGCCCGGCGTAGGACGCCTCCCTTGGACTAGTGGGACACAGCCACCGACTCTCTGGCATTTCGGAAACGACGACACACCAGCGGATGCGTCAGAACAAGATCAGGTAGATGTCAGCGGTGTCGGGCATTCTTGTTTCAGCAAGGCGAACGGAAGCAAGACAAACGGGAGAGGTGCCCGGAGCGGCTTAACGGGTTCCTAACACATGTCAGGAAGGGCCACGGCCCACGCAGGTTCGAATCCTGCCCTCTCCGCGCAACACCACACAACCAGGAGAGGTGCCCGGAGCGGCTCATCGGGTTCCTAACGCAAGTCAGGAAGGGCCACGGCCCACGCAGGTTCGAATCCTGCCCTCTCCGCGCAACACCACACAACCAGGAGAGGTGCCCGGAGCGGCTCATCGGGTTCCTAACGCAAGTCAGGAAGGGCCACGGCCCACGCAGGTTCGAATCCTGCCCTCTCCGCTTGGCGGTAATAACCCCGCGCCCGGGATGTGCCTGGGCGGATCAGACCGTGCGCTCGTCGAGGGCGCACGGGTGGGCGATTGGCTCGGCGACGGGTTCATGAATGTCCTTCCTGCGATATTGCCCTTCAATTGAAAGGTACGCAGGAAGGCCGGGGGCCGACAATCAGACTTTGGACCTAGGTCTTCGGACCTAGGTCTTCGCCATATAGAGGGCGTCAGAGAGTGGCGCGGAGGGCGGCGTCCTTCTCCAAGACCAACGTCTCCAGATCCGCCTGGAAAGCCGCCATCCGCGCGCGCAGGCCCTCGTCCGCCGCCGCGAGAATGCGGACCGCCAGCAGGCCCGCGTTGCGCGCGCCGCCCACCGACACCGTGGCCACCGGGACGCCCGCGGGCATCTGGACGATCGAGAGCAGCGAGTCCATGCCGTCGAGGTATTTCAGGGGCACTGGGACGCCGATGACCGGGAGGACCGTGGCCGAGGCGACCATGCCGGGCAGGTGGGCGGCGCCGCCCGCGCCCGCGATGATGACGCGGATGCCCCGGTCGGCGGCGGTGGTGGCGTAGTCGAGCATCCGCTGCGGGGTCCGGTGCGCCGAGACGACGCTGACCTCATGGGGCACCTCGAACTCGGTCAGGGCTTCCGCGGCGAGGCGCATGACCGGCCAGTCGGAGTCGCTGCCCATGATCACGCCGACGGCGGGGGTGGGGTCGGACATGGGAATCGCTCCTAGTGGATCTCGTGGCCGTCCGGCCAGACGCCGGTGGACAGCCAGTGCGCGGCGAGGGCTGCGCGTTTGCGGACCTCGGCCATGTCGTCGCCGAGGAAGGTCACGTGGCCGATTTTGCGGCCGGGGCGTTCCTGCTTGCCGTAGTAGTGCACGTGCGCGTCGCGGAAGCGGGCGAACAGGTGGTGCAGCCGCTCGTCCGCGCCCATCGCGGGGGGCTCCGCCGCGCCGAGGACGTTGGCCATGACGACGGCGGGGGCCACCGGGTCGGTCGCGCCCATCGGGTAGTCCAAGACGGCGCGCAGGTGCTGCTCGAACTGGGAGGTGCGCGCGCCTTCGATGGTCCAGTGGCCGGAGTTGTGCGGACGCATCGCCAACTCGTTGACGACCACGCCGTCGTCGGTCTCGAACAGCTCGACGGCGAGCACGCCCACGACGTCGAGTTCCGTGGCGACCCGCAGGGCCAGGTCCTGGACGCTGTCGGCCAGCTCCGGGGACAGCCCGGGCGCGGGGGCCAGCACCTCCACGCAGATGCCGTCGACCTGCACGGTCTCCACCACCGGCCAGCACGCGCCCTGCCCGAACGGCGACCGGGCGACCAGCGCGGCCAGCTCGCGGCGCATCGCCACCTTCCGCTCGGCGAGCAGCGGGGTGCCCGCCGCCAGCAGCTCGGGCACCAGCGACGCGGCTTCGTCCGGGCTGGAGACCATCCACACCCCCCGGCCGTCGTAGCCGCCGCGCGCGGCCTTGAGCACGAACGGCCAGCCGACCGCGTCGCCGAACTTCACTGCGGCCGCGACGTCGGCGATCGCGGCGAACTCCGGGACGGGCAGCCCGAGAGCGGCCAGTTTCTCGCGCATGACCAGCTTGTCCTGGGCGTGCACCAGCGCGTCCGGCCCGGGGTGGACCTTGACGCCGTCGGCGACCAGCGCGCGCAGGTGCGCGGTGGGCACGTGCTCGTGGTCGAAGGTGAGCACGTCGCAGTGGGCGGCGAACCCGCGCAGCGCGTCGAGGTCCGTGTGGTGCCCGAGCGTCACGTTCGGCGAGACGAGCGGGGCGGGCTCGTCCGCGCTGACCGCCAGCACATGCAGCGACTGGCCGAGGGCGACCGCGGCCTGGTGCGTCATCCGCGCGAGCTGCCCGCCGCCGACCATCCCGACCACGGGGAAACCGGTACGTGAGTCCACGAGCAGGGAACTCTACCCAGCCCGCCGGGCGTGCCTGACCAGCAGTATCGCTCCGGCCACCAGCGGCACCAGCAGATAGGCGCTGCCGATCACGTACTCCAGCGGCCCCCACTCGAACTCGACGGCCTTGCCGTTGCGCATCGCCAGCAGCACGCAACTGGCGAACACCAGCACCACCGCGCCCACCCCGGCCAGCGCGGCGCGCCGCTGCGGACCGGTCGGCAGCGGATCGGGCAGCCGGGACAGCAGGAACACCACCAGCGGCACCGCCCACACCCAGTGGTGCGACCAGGACACCGGGCTTACCAGCAGCCCGAGGAACGCGGTTACCAGCAGCGCGGGTAGCGGCCGGTCCGACAGGTGCAAACGGCGCACCCATAGCGCGCACGGGACCGCGAGAAGCGCGCCGATCGGCGCGACTACCAGCATTGACCAGTCCGCGTTGTCGGTCAGCCGCAAGACCAAGCCGTTGATCGACTGGTTGCCCGCCCAGTAGATCGGGCCGATGCGCTGCGGGTCCCGCACCGCGTGCCCCCAGAACTGGGCCGCGTCGTGCGGGATCAGCGCGAACATCGCACCCTGGAGCAGGAAGAACGTGGCGATCGCGCGGCAGGCGTCCGCGCGGCGGCCGGTGACCAGCAGGTGCGCGACGAAGATCAGCGGGGTCAGCTTCACCGCGGCCGCGACGCCGATCAGCACCCCGCCGAACCGGCCGCCGCGCGCGCCGATCAGCAGGACGTCGACCACGATCAGCGCCATCAGCACCAGGTTGATCTGGCCGAGGAAGACCGTGCGCCAGACCGGCTCGATGCCCAGCAGCACGATCCCCAGCACCGCCGTGGTCCGCGCCGGGGTCATCCACCCGGGGCGGCAAGGCAGCGCCTCCACAGCCAGCTTGATCACCAGCGCCATCGCCAGCACGGACACCGCGCCGAGCAGTCCCCACGCCACCTGCGTGGGGACCAGCGTCAACGGGACGAACAACAGCGCCGCTGTCGGCGGGTAGGTAAACGGCAGCCGCGCCCAGGACGGCTCGTCGCTGAGGAAGAGGTTGTCGTAGAGCGGTTCACCGTGCAGAAGCGCTACCGCGCCCGAGCGGTAAACCGCGTTGTCTACGCCTAGATGCCACCCGAGCCGCCAACCGACGAGGCCCGCCACCACGCACACCGCGGGGAAGAACACCAGGGCCGCCAGATCGCGCGGGGACCGGACGCGCCGGGTCTCGCGCAGGGCCTGATCCGTCACGCGGACAGCAAACCATGCCCCGGTTCAGGCGCGGCTCACCGCATGGACCAGTCGCAGCGCCGCCGCGTGCGTCGTCGGCAAGCGTTCGACGCGGATCTCCGGACCGCGGGCTAACCGCAGGTCCGAGTCGACGGCGAGCCGGTCGGCGATGGCCAGCCGGGCGTCGGCCGCGCGGTGCGCGAGCCTGCTGTCCCGTTCGGCGAGGACGACCGCGACGGACGGACCGAGCACGGCGACGCTCTCACCGCCGTCGAAGACCGCCCGCAGGACGTCGCCGACCAGCACCATCGCCATCAGCCTCGCCCAGCCGACGACCGTCGCCAGGTCCAGCGTGACGACGAGCAGCACGAAGTGCTCCGACGGGCAGTGCTTCTCCCGGCGGGCCCGGCCGTAGACCTCGCGGAGGCGGACCCGCAGGTAGTCGGCGGTGGCCATCCGGGTCAGCGCCTCGGTGGACTCGGTCGCGTGCTGGGCGCCCAGGGCCGCGTCCGCCCAGGCCAGCGCGGTCGTGCGGAGCAGCGCGGCGGGCGTGGCGTCCGGGTCGGCCGCGATCAGGCCGTCGTCGTCCGGCGGCGAGTGCAGGACGGCGTGCAGCGCGGCGAGGTCGGCCAGCGTCTCGTCCAAGCCCGCGCCCGTGTGCGCCCTGGCCCTGGCCAGGCCGGTCAGGGCGGAGTGCAGGTCGCCGTCGGTGATCACCGACAGGCACACGTCGTCGACCTCGGGCACCCCCCAGTCGCTGGGAAAACGCCAGCCCGCCGCGATGCTCGCGGTGCGCCACCGGGCCCGCAGCACTCCGGACGCCCGATCGGCGCCGTCGGCGTCGCCACGGCGTCGTGAGCCCGCCTCTCGTACCGCCACAGTCGAGTCCCTTCTCGAATGCCCCTGGAAGTAACGCCCAGCGCGGCCGTGCGTGACGCGGAAACGCTGAAACGTGCTCGACTATCACCTCCCCCGAGTGAGGGAGGAGTGACGGCAGAGTAGGCATCCGTCACACTTGGTCGCGGAACGCGGTTCGCGAAGCACGGATGGGGATGCCGGGGCACGCGAACGCGGTGACCAGACGAGGGAGGACCGTGTCCACCGTTCCGGCTGACATCGACGGCCCGAGTGACGCCGAGCTGATCGAGTCGGTGCGGGCTGGGACCACCACGGCGTACGGCTCGCTCTACGAGCGTCACGTCTCCGCCGCGCACAACCTGGCCCGCCAGCTGACCCGCTCCCAAGCCGAGGCAGACGACCTGGTGTCCGAGGCGTTCGCGAAGGTCCTGGACACCCTGCGCCAGGGCAGGGGGCCCGACTCGGCCTTCCGCGCCTATCTGCTCACCGCGCTCAGGCACACCGCTTATGACAAGACCCGCCGCGACCGCAAGGTCGAACTGTCGGATGACGTGTCGCAGGTAAGCGGGGTCAACCCTGAGGCGGTAAGCGTTCCGTTCTCCGATCCCGCGGTGGCCGGGCTGGAGCGCTCGCTCGCCGCGCGGGCGTTCGCCAAGCTGCCCGAGCGCTGGCAGGCCGTGCTCTGGCACACCGAGATCGAAGGCCAGTCGCCCGCGCAGGTCGCGCCGCTGCTGGGCCTGAGCCCCAACGGCGTGTCCGCGTTGGCTTACCGCGCGCGGGAAGGGCTGCGACAGGCTTACCTGCAAGTCCACCTGGTCGAGACGACGGCCGACCGGTGCCGCTCTACCGCCGAGCGGTTGGGCGCGTGGGTGCGCGGCGGGCTTTCCAAGCGGGAGACCGCGCAGGTGGAGGTCCACCTCGACGAGTGCGACCGCTGCCGCGCGCTCGCCGCGGAGCTCAGCGACGTCAACGGCGGTCTGCGGCTTATCATCGCGCCGCTCGTGCTCGGTCCGCTCGCGGTCGGCGGCTACCTCGCCGCGGCGAAGGCCGCGGCCGGGACCGGCGCCGTCGTGGGCGGCGCGGTCGCCGCTGGCTCGGCGAGCGGGGTCGCGGGAGCGGCGGCCGGGGTGCCGCGCCAGTTCGTCGGCGCCGCCGCGTCCGGCGTCGCCATGGTCGCCGCGATCGCAGTCGGCCTCATCGCCGCGCCGACCGGCCAGGAGATCCCCAGCGCGGCCCCGCCGCGGCCCACCGAAGTGGTGACCTCGGCCACAGCGCAGCCGTCGACGCCCGCCCAGCAGGCGCCGTCCAGCCCGGCCATGACCGAGGCGGATCCGCCGATGTCGGCGAACGCGGAGTCGCTTCCCGCGCCCGAGCAGCCGCAGCCGCCGCCCTCACCGGCGCCAACGCCGCTGCCCGGCCCGCCGAGCCTGTCCGCCGACGGCCCGTCCGTCCCGCTTTCCCTGGTCCCCGGTAAGCCCACCGATCTACCGATCACGGTTCGCAATACCGGCGGCAGTGTCTCCGAGCCTGTCCGGTCATCGATAACGCTGCCCGCGGGGGTGAGCGCCATCCCGTCGCGCCCCAACCGGCTCGCGGGCGACCCGCTGATGCGGCTGGACGTCCCGCTCGCCGCAGCAGGGCAGCAGACCGGCACCGTCTACTGCGAAGGCGGCACCGGCACGGTCACTTGCGGCACGGACGAGGGCCTGCGGCCGGGCGCGTCGGTCACCCTCCTGTACCGCTTGATCGCCGAGCCGAGCGCGGCGGGCGGCCAGATCGTCGGATCGGTCACCGCGGGCTCCGCCATCAACGTGCGGATTTCCGTGCCGGTCACGGTTGTCCCTCCGGCGGTGAACGATGGCGTGGACGTGCGCGCCTGGTTGACCGTGGACGACCCGTTCGGAGCGATGTGGCCGTGGCAGCGCGGCTACCGGGTGGTGACCCTGGCCCGCAACACCGGCGACAGCGCGAAACCGGTGACGGTGTCGTTCAGCGATGAGGTGACGTTGCGCTCGGCCACCGCACCGGTCGACTGCGCGCGGGAAGCCGCGCGGTTCACCTGCACCACGAAGTCGCCTCTCGCGCCCAAGTCGGTCGTCAGCGTCGTGGTGAGCGGCGAACGCGCGTCGGACCACCCGCTGTCCGACAAGGAGCACAAGATCACCGTGACCGCGACGCTGGGCGCCGCGGTCGACACCGAGTCGGTGCACCTCCGCGGGTTCCCCTGGGCGCCGTGGTGGCCCAACCTGGTCCCGGAGGAGAAGCCGACCGTCCCCGCCGAGCCGAAGCCGACCCCCGCGGCTCCGCCCGCGACCAAGACTCCGCCGAGGGTCGCGCCACCGGCCCCGCCCGCCAAGACCGCCACGGCCCCGCCGAAGGCCACCAAGGTCCCGCCCACGACGATCAAGGTTCCGGCCGTGCCGATCCCCGCCGCCACCCCCGGCGGCCTCCCGATCTGCGCAGACAAGTCATGGGCGAAGTGGTCGAAGTGGTGGTGGGGCCTGCCCTGCTGACGTTCCCGACAGTCCCGGACCGTGGGGGTGACCAGGCTGGATAGACTCCGCCGCCATGGCCGTCGTCGAGAACGTGCTCGCTCGCCTACCCGAGCCGCTGCGCGTGACCCTCATCAAGCACCGCGAACTGCTCAGGTTCGCTGTGGTCGGCGGCGTCTGCTTCGTCGTGACCACCGTCATCAACTACACGCTCAAACTCACCGTGCTCAACCGGAACCCGGTGACCGCGCTCGCGATCGCGGTGATTATCGCCACTATCGTGTCCTACATCCTCAATCGCGAGTGGTCGTTCCGGGACCGCGGCGGCCGGGAACGTCCGCACGAGGCGGCCTTGTTCTTCCTGATCAGCGGGATCGGCGTGGGGCTCAACTCGCTGCCGCTGGTCATCTCGCGCTACCTCTTGCACCTAGAGGTCCCGCACGTGACGCTGCTCGCCCAGGAGATCGCCGACTTCGGGTTCGGAATCATCTTGGGAACTCTTACCGCGATGGTCTTCCGGTGGTGGGCGTTCAAGAAGTGGGTTTTCCCGGAGGCGGACGGCCGGGTTCGTCCGTTGCGTCCGGTTCGCGGTGACAACGAGACCGAGCGGGCGGCGTGACCTGACCCGGCGCCGTTCCTGATTTCCGTAGACTGCGCCGGTGACCGTCGTCGAGACAGTGCTGGCCCGGGTCCCGGCGCCACTGCGGGCGGTGCTGATCAAGCACCGGGAGCTGTTGAAGTTCGCCATTGTCGGCGGCACCACGTTCGTGATCGACAACGGCGTCTGGTACCTGCTGAAGCTCACCGTCCTGGAGAGCAAGCCGATCACGGCCAAGGCCATCGCGATCATCGTGGCCACGATCGCCTCTTACGTGCTGAACCGAGAGTGGTCTTTCCGGACCCGCGGCGGACGCGAGCGCCATCACGAGGCCGCGTTGTTCTTCCTGATCAGCGCGGGCGGGGTCGTGATCAACCTGATCCCGCCGTACGTGTCCCGCTATGTCTTCGACCTCGAAGTGCCGCACGTGAGCAGGCTGGTGCAGGAGGTCGCGGACTTCGCCAGCGGATCGATCATCGGGATGCTGCTGGCGATGTTCTTCCGGTTCTGGGGATTCAAGAAGTGGGTCTTCCCCGACGAACTGGGCCATCGGCGGGGCGGCGACCAGCTGACCGACGAAGCGCTGGTCGACACCGACGAACTCGGACACGCCTAACGCGGGGACCGTTCGGTCGGCCAACGGATGCCTCTTACGTTTCCCGGCCTGGAGACCGGCAGGAACATGGTGAACGTGGCCGGGCGGGCGGTGGACAGCTCCAGCCTGCCGCCGTCCGAGTCGACCAGCGCGCGGGCCAGCGCCAACCCCACCCCGGTGGAGCCCGCGCCGGAGACCCCGCGCTCGAAGATGTGCGGGACCAGTTCGTCCGGGACACCGCTGCCGCCGTCAGTCACCTCGACCAGCACGGTGTCCGACCGGCTGGCGTCGCCGCGTCTCGCGGACACGGTCACCGTGCCGCCGCCATGGCGTCGAGCGTTGTCCAAGAGCACCCCGATCGCCTCCCGCAGCCGCGCGGGCGTGACGCGGGCGCGGAGACCGGGAGCGACCCGCAGCCGCAGCGACCGGCCCTCGGAGCGCAGCATCTCGCTCCACTCCTCGGCGATCGCGGTGAGCTCGTGGGTCAGGTCCACCGGCTCGGCCCCCAGCGCGCGCGCCTCCCGGGCGGCGGCCAGCAGCTCGTCCAGAACGTCGGCGAGCCGTTCGGCCTGGTGCAGGGCTTCCTCCGCCTCGGCCGCGGCGTCCTTGTCCGCGGTCTGGGTCAGCGCCTCCAGCCGGAGCTGCAACGCGGTCAGCCTGCTGCGGAGCTGGTGGGAGACGTCGCCGACGAGGTCGCGCTCGCGCTGGACGAGCTGGGCCAGGGCGGTGGCGGACGCGTCGAGCGCCTCGGCCACCATGTCGAGCTCGTGCAGGTCGTAGCGGGCCGGGTCGAGGCGGAAGTCGCCCGCGCCGAGTCGGCCCGCCCGGTCGGCGACATGTCTAAGAGGGCGCGCGAGACGCTGCGCTGTCACCATCGCGACAACCGTGCCCACGGCGACAGTCAGCACGACTACCAGAGCCACCAGAACGGCCACCTGCGTCTGCCGGGTCCGCATCGGCGCGGCGTCCACGTCGAGCCGCACCCGCCCCTGCTGGACGATCGGCACCTCTTCGCTGACCATGTCCTCGACCGGCTCTGGCCCCAGCGTCCGCTCGGGGTGGCCGGGCAGGATCACCGTCAGCCTGCCGCCCTGCGGGACGGCCAGCGCCACGGTCGTGAGGTCGACGCCGCGGCCGTTGGCGATCTCGTCGTCCAGGGTCGCGGCGATCTGCTGCGCGCGGGCCGCCAGGTCGTCCCTGGTCACGCTCTCGACCACCTGCAGGGCCGTGTACCCGAGCGGGATGCCCAGGGCACACGCGGTGACCGTCACCGCGAGCAGGATGGCGAGCAGGATTCGGCGGCGCATAGTCACTCGCCAGTCACTCGGCGTTGAACCGGAAACCGACGCCGCGCACCGTGGCTATCCGCCGCTCGGTAGACCTCGGGCCGCCTTCGCCGAGCTTCCGGCGCAGCCAGGACATGTGCATGTCGAGGGTCTTGCTGGTCTTGAGTTCGGGGTCGCTCCACACTTCGGTGAGGATCTCCTCGCGGGTGACCACCTGGCCCGCCCGCTGGATCAGCACCCGCAGCAGCTCGAACTCCTTGTTCGCCAGGGTGATCTCCGTGCCGTCCACGGTGACCACCCGGGCGGCGAGGTCCATCCGGACCCCGTTGACGTCGATCGCGCCCGGGGCCTGCCTGCGCAGCAGCGCCCGGATGCGGGCCAGCAGCTCCGCCAGCCGGAACGGCTTGGCCACGTAGTCGTCGGCGCCCGCGTCCAGGCCGACCACGAAGTCGACCTCGTCGGCGCGGGCGGTCAGCATCAGCACCGGGATGCCCCGGCCCGCGGCGCGCAGCCTGCGGCACACGTCGAGCCCGTCGAGGCCGGGCAAGCCGAGATCGAGGACCAGGAGGTCCGGATGGCCGGTCGAGGCCATCTCCAGGGCGCGGTGGCCGTCGCCGACCACCTGCACCTCGTAGCCCTCCCGGTGCAGAGCACGCGACAGGGGGTCGGCTATCGCCGCGTCGTCCTCGGCCAGCAGCACCACGCTCACGAAGCCCAGCCTAGGTCCTGTCTCGAAGTACCAGCACGCACCAGCCGCGCCGGTGCGGCCCCTGACGGCACGGCCACGACGCCCAAGTACAACACCGGTACGAGCGGCGCCGCGCCCGCACCGCCAGGAACCACCCCGATCACGACTGACACGCACCGCTACTCCGAGACAGGACCTAGGCGTGACACGATCGTTCCCGTGTCCCCCGACCTGACTTTCGCCCTGCGGTTGGCCGACGCGGCCGACGCGATCACCCGTTCCCGCTTTCAGGCCCGCGACCTCGTGGTCGAGCGCAAGCCGGACCGCACGCCGGTGACCGACGCCGACACCGCCGTGGAGGACGCGGTGCGCGCGCTGCTCGCCGAGGAGCACCCGGGGGACGCGGTGGCGGGCGAAGAGCGCGGCGGGACTGTCGGCGCGGGCCGTGTGTGGGTGCTCGACCCGATCGATGGCACTAAGAACTTCCTGCGTGGGGTGCCCGCGTGGGCCACTCTTATCGCTCTTGTGGACAACGGCTCGCCTGTCGTTGGCGTGGTAAGCGCCCCCGCGTTGGGCAGGCGGTGGTGGGCGGCGCGCGGCGCGGGCGCGTGGCTGTCCCGGGACGGCGGCGCCGCGGAGCGGATCTCCGTGTCCGGGGTGCGCGCGCTGGACGACGCTTACCTGTCGACCACGCACCTGGGGTCGTGGGTCGAGCACCACTCACGGGCGAGCTACCTGTCGCTGGTGGACGCGTGCTGGGAAAACCGGGCGTTCGGCGACTTCTGGCAGCACTGCCTGGTCGCCGAGGGCGCCATCGACCTCGCCGCCGAGGCGATCGTGAACCCGTGGGACGTCGCGCCGCTGCAGGTGCTCGTCGAAGAGGCGGGCGGGCGGTTCAGCGACTTGCGCGGCGAGCCGCGCTTCGACGGCGGCTCCGTGCTCACCTCCAACGGGCACCTGCACGACGCCGCGCTGGGCCTGCTTCAGCTCGACTGAGCCGCCGGGAGGACGCCCACCGCCCCGCGCATCACCTGCGACCAGGTAAGCCTGCCGAACAGGTAATGGCAGGCCACCTGCTCGTTGGTGAACCGCGCCCAGTCGTAGCGGTTGCCCTGCTCGCGCCAGAACACCTCCCAGCCCGGCGACTCCCCGTCGGTGTCGTGCAGCAGACACCAGGTGTTGTCCGCCTCCACGCCGACCGACACCACCTCCGGCGGGATGCCCACCTGCGCCAGCAGCTCCACGATCGTCCCGGCGTTCATTGGTCGGCCTCCTCAGGGAGATCGGTGATGTCGGCGAGGTAGCCCAGAGCCACCAGGTCCGCGGCGGACTGGGTGGTGCGGTAGCGCTCGCCGCCGCCCGGCTGCCCGAACCATGGGGCGGACACCGCCCGCCAGACCGGCAGCGGCCGCAGCACCCGGTAGCGGTGATGGCCCGCGGTCAGGTGGGCGGGCGGGAGCGACCGGCGGGCGAAAGCGGTGCCGTCCGCGGAGAACACCCGGCCCTCGGGGGTGCCGAAGCGGTCGATGACGGTGTCCTCGGACAGCACTTCCGGCTCCCCGGGAGCGGTGCCGCCCTCGGGGTACAGCTCGCCGGGCGGCCACGCGTACTCGCTGGGCGAGTCGTCGTTCGGGTCGTAGGGGCGCACGAGGAACCGGCGGTCCCAGTCCCGCTCGTGCTGCCCGGCGAGGGGGTCGTAGCCCTCGGCCAGTTCCGGCGCCTCCCGGCCGGGCACTGGGTCGACGCGGCCGACGACGGCGGCCTGGTCGATCAGGTCGGATCGCGGGTGGTCGCCGGGCTCGAACCGCAGCCCCGCCGCGTAGTCCCATTCCTCCGGTGGCGGCGGCACCTGCCGCGCGGGCTGGTGGGAGGCCACCGGGAGGTGCCCGATGGGGAACTGGTGGACGAGGAACAGGATCACCGCGTCGTCGCGCTCACCGCGCTGCCGTGGGGTGGGCTCGGGGGCGAGGGCGGTCGGGGGCGGAACACTGGGCTGGCCCGCGTCCGTGAGCTGCCTGCCGCTCGACTCGAAGCCGCCACGGGCTCTTACCGCGTCAGAGTCAGCCGAACTTCCCGCACCGGGATTGGCCGCTGGACTACCTGTGCTCGGGTTTGGGCTACCTGAGCCAGGACTTCCCGGAACACTCCCGCCAGGACTACCGGCTCGCGGAGCATCAGGTCCGCCGACCACCGACCCGCCCGATCCCGGGGGGAGGAACTGGCCGGGGACGCCGACGAAGCCCACCGCAGGCGCCCCGCCGGGCGGGGTGGGCGCTTCGGCGGCCGCTGCCTCGTCGGGGTCCGCGAACGGAGTGGCCGCGAGCGGGTCCGCCCCGGTGTGCCTGCCGGGGGCGGGGGAACCGGCAGGCGCGGCCTGGGTGGGCTGGGCCGCGGCGGAAGCGCTCTTGCCACCGGGTTGGGCCGTGCCCCCGCCGGGCTGGACCGTGCCCGCGGGCGCAGCCTGGATCGCGCCGGGCTGAGCGGGGATCGCGCCACCTTGGGCGGCGCGCGGCCCGAACGCGGCGACGGGACCTCCACCGAGTGGGGAACCACCTCCACCGCCGAGTGGAGCACCACCACTTACCGGAGCCCCGGTAATCGGCGCACCTGCCTGCGGAGGACCCGTAAGAGGTGAGCCGGTAACGGGGGCTGCGGGCTGAGCGGAGACCGGGGCTTGGGCGGGAGCGTCCAAGACAGCCGCCGAAGCCGCCTGGACGGTGTCGAGGGGGATGCCGGTCGGCGGTGTCGGGGCGTTGGCCAACGCCTCGGCGGTAAGCCCGCCGTCGAGTGGGCCAGGCAGTCCCACGGCCGGGCCGTGCGCCTGTCCACCCGGGTCCGCGAGGCCGTGGGCCACGCCCTCGGCCGAGTCCGCGACCCCGTGCAGCGCTCCGGAAGCGGTGTCCTCGACACCGTGCACGACCTCGCCGTCGACCACCCCGTTCACCGTGTCAGCCACGCCGTGCAGAGCCCCGGCAGCGCTGTCCGCCACGCCATGAACCACCCCGCCGCCATTGGCCGCGTTCGCCACGCCGTGCAGCGCTCCGGAGGCGGTGTCCGCGACACCATGAACCACGCCGCCGACACCGTCCGCCACTCTGTCCGCCGTGCCCGCGACGCCGTGCAGCGCCCCTGCCGCGGTGTCCGTGACGCCGTGAACCACCCCGGCCGCGGTGTTCAGCACGCCACCGGTGGCTCCCTGAACCGCGCCGGAGGCCGTGTCCGCCACCCCGTGGACCACGCCCGTCGCGGTGCCGACGATCCCCGTGACGGCGCCCGCCAGCCCGCCCGGCTCCTTGCCCGCCGGACCCGCCGGGGCGGCCACCCCCTGCACCGTGTCCCCGACCCCAGTGACCACGCCGGTCACCGTCTCGGCGACGCCGCTTACCAGGTTCCCGAGTAGACCACTGCCCGCGGGCCCGGCCGCTCCCCCGCCCGCCAGCGGACTGTGAACCCCCGGATTGGCGTTGACGACGTCGCGCACCAGCGACACATCGCCGCCGCCGGGCTGGACCGCGCCGACCAGGGTGTCCTTGATGTGGGCGATGTTCGCCGCCGTGCCGCGCACCGCGGCGTCCAGGCCGAGCAGCGCGCTCGGGTGGCCCGCCGCGGCGGCGCTGTTGGCCGCGTCGGTGTTCTTGGCGAGGGCGACCAGGTTGCGGACGATCTCGACCTTGGCCGCGCCGATCTGGTCGGCGGCGTGCTCCAACCGGTCGGCCGCCTCCGCGCAGCCCGCGACCGTGGCGGTGAGGTGCCCGGTGTCGGCTTGCACGAAGGTGCCCCAGTGCCTGGTCGCGGCGTCCGCGGTGTCTCCCTCGATGGCGGTAAGCGCTGTGCGGGCAGCGCTGTCCGCCGCGCCGGTAAGTTCGGCCATCCGGCTTCCCGCGTCGCGCCAGGCCTGCGCTGCCTCGCGCATCTTGTCCTCGTCGGCTTCCGGCCAGTGGACCCCTGCCGCGGCGGCCACCTCTGCCAGTTCGACGGGCAGTTCGATTCCCATCTCGGGCCCCCTAGGCGTCCACAGAGCCGATGATCTGGGAGTTTCCCTGTTCGTTGGCCAGATAAGCCTCCGCGGTGGACCGGAATCGGCCGCCGACGTCACCGAGCTTGCCGGGCAGGGCCTCGATGCCGCCGAGCGTGCCATCCGCGGGCGCGGTGTGGGTGGCGGCGAAGCTCAGGCCGATCTCGTCGGCCCCCCAGCACTGGCCCGCCGCCGCCAACCGGTCGGCGAGTTCCCGGTGGACCGCGGCGACCTGTTCGGCCAAGCCGTCGAACTGGCCCGCGTGGTCGGCGAGCCGCTCGGCCCGCACCTCGTACCCGGTCATCACGGCCTCCCCGGGGCGCCCGGCTCCAGCCAGGTCATGTTCTCGAAGCTCTCCTCGTCGGCCTGCGGGCGCGGCGGCGTGAGTTCAGCCGCGGTGAGGTCGGCGGTGCCGCGCAGCAACGCCTCCGGGTCGGTGCCCGAGGGCAGGACCGGGGCGACGGCGTGCCCGGCGGCGCGGGCGGCGAGCGCGTCGGCCGCTGCAGTGGTGCGGACGATCACGGCGGCCAATTCGGCCGGACGGTAGGCCCGATAGACATTTTCCTGCAAGACCAGCGCGGTAAGCGCGCCCTGCGCGGACACAGTGGCGGTGACTAGTCCGCACGGGCTGGTCACCGACTCGCTGATGGCGGCGAGGGCCTGGTGCACCTCCGCGAGTTGCTCGCGGCTGCGCCGGTAGTCGGCGAGGAGGTCCTCGACCTGGGCTCGGTGGTCAGCCACCACGGCCACCTCCGCTGGGTAGTCGGCACCGGCACGGTCCCCGGTCGCGCGTTGGACGCCCGGATCCCACTCCCGGTTCCACCCGGTCGGGGAAAGTCAGCCCAACCCGGCGAGGATCGCGGCGTGCGCCGCGCGGGCCAGCGGGCCGCCCACCGCCGAGCGCGGGCCGCCGTAGGACTCGGCGGGTCCGTCGACCGGGCAGAGCAGCACGGTCGCGTCGGTGCACGTGCCCGTCCCGGGAACTCCGCGCTCGAACAGCGCCTGCGCCTTGGCCTCTGCCACGGTCGCGACAGCATTGACTAACGCTGCCTCGGATAGCCGCACTGGCAGCACGCAGACAGCGTTGATCGTGCCGATCGTGTAATCCTGCGCGGGCTCCGCTTTGGCGGCCCAGGTCGGCGCGCCGCCAATGCCGGTGGTGACGGCGGCCAACACTCCGGTGTCCACTCGGCACACGACCTCGCGCACGTCCACGGCGGTGAGCAATCCGGTGCCCGGCCCGGTGAGGCCGAGGTGCGCGGCGATCTCGGCCAGGTGGGTGTCGGGGTCGGCGCGGTCGTAATCGTGCGGGACGGTCGCGTTGAGCACCCAGGACCGCTCGCCGATGCCCCCGCCGAGCGGTCCGGACGAGATCGCCAGCCAGGGCCGGGCCGCCCGCCACACCAGCACGGGATGCCCGCCGACAAGGTGCGAGCCGGGAGCCATCGCCGGGTCACCAGCGGCTAAGAGCGCGCCGGTAGGGCTGTCGTCCTCAGACAGAGTCGTCATCCCCAGCGGTCGTCATCCGCAGCAGTCGTCATCCCCGCAGCGCGCGCACGACCCGCGAGGGACTCGGCCTGCCCAGCCGTTCGGCCATCCACGCGCTGGTGTCGGCGAGCTTGTCCAGGTCAACGCCGGTCTCGACGCCGAGGCCGTCGAGCATCCACACCAGGTCCTCGGTGGCGAGGTTGCCGGTCGCGGACTCGGCGTACGGACAGCCGCCCAGTCCGCCCGCCGACGAGTCGACGGTGGTGACGCCCAACCTGAGCGCGGTAAGCGTGTTGGACAGCGCCTGGCCGTAGGTGTCGTGAAAGTGCACGGCGACGGCGTCGACCCCGACACCGGCCGCGGCGACCTGCCCGAGCACGGCCTCGACCTGCCCCGGGGTGGCGACGCCGATGGTGTCGCCGAGGGAAAGCTGCGAGCAGCCCAGATCCATCAGCCGCCTGCCGACAGCCGCGACCCGCGCCGGATCGACCGGGCCCTCCCACGGGTCGCCGAAGCACATCGACACGTACGCGCGCACATCGAGCCCTTCGGCCCTGGCGCGGGCGACGACCGGCTCGAACATCGCGTACTGCTCGTCCAGCGTGCGGTTGAGGTTGCGCTTGGCGAAGGTCTCGGTGGCGCTGCCGAAGATCGCGATGTGCTGGACGCCCGCGGCCAGCGCCCGGTCGAGGCCGCGCTCGTTGGGGACCAGAACCGGGTAGCGCACACCGTCGGCTTGCCGCAGCCGCGCCAGCAGGTCTTCCGCGTCGGCGAGCTGGGGCACCCACTGAGGGTGCACGAAACTGGTCGCCTCCAGCACGCCAAGCCCGGCCGCGGCGAGCCGGTCGAGGAACTCCAGCTTCACCTCGACCGGCACCACCGCCTGCTCGTTCTGCAGTCCGTCGCGCGCGCCGACCTCCCAGATCGTCACCCGGGACGGCAGGCCAGCCGCGGGGACGACCGCGGGCAGGCCCACCTCGCGCGCGCCCACCGCTAGCGCCGTCCGCCGCGGGGCTCGCCCGGCGGGTACTGCTGAGTCGGCGGGGCCTGGCGGTGGAAGTCGTCGTGCGGGTTGTCGTTGACCTCGCGGTAGAGCAGCGTGTGGACCTTCTCGACGTTGGGGATGTCGTCGAACTCCAAGGGGTCCTGCGAGCTGGACTCGATGATCAGGGTGCCGCAGCCGACGATCCGGTCGATCAGGCCGTGCTCGAAGCGCACGCTGCTGATCCGGGAGAGCGGGATGTCGATGCCGTTGCGCTTGATCACGCCCTCGCGGGCCATGACCCGGTCGGTGGTGACGATGAAGTGGGTGGTGCGCCAGCGCACGAACGGCACGAAGAACAGCCAGACGATCAGCACCAGCGCGACCGCGCCGATGATGATCCAGGCCACCATCGCCCAGTCCAGGTCCTGGGCGAGAATGGCGAGCCAAATGCCCAGGCCGATCGTGACGATCAGGACCAGGTAAGGCACCAGCAGCATCTTCCAGTGCGGGTGCTTGTGCAGCACGACGCTCTCGCCGTCGCTGAGCAAGTCGTCGGGGTATGCCACGGTTGTCCTCCCGATCATCACTGATGACGCGGGTTACCGTACTCGCGGAACGCGCCCGCGGTCCTGTGGACTGTCCAAGTAGACCGAAGGCCGGTCAGCGTGCCGCGCGCAGGTGGACCACATCGCCAGCGGACACCGTCCGCGCGACCCCTTCCACGTCGAGGACAAGCTGACCGTCGTGGTCGATGTCGGTGGCCAGTCCCTGCAAGTCGGTCCCGTCCGGCAACTCCACCCGCACGCGTTGGCCGATCGTGGAGCAGTTGCTGCGGTAGTGCGCGAGCAGCCCGGAGGTGGCCAGGTCGCCCTGGGCGCCGCGCCAAGACTGCTCGGCCTCGGCGAACGCGCGCAGCAAGGCGATGGCGACCTCCGTGCGGTCGGCGGAGCCGCCTTCCTGAGCCAGCGACGTCGCCGGGAGTCCACCCGGTCCTACCGGCACCTCGGTAGGCAGCGGGCCCACGTTGAGCCCGATCCCCACCACCACGGCGGGCTCGCGGCCCGCGCTGGCCTCGGCGAGCACGCCAGCGCACTTGGCCATGTTCGCGCCTGCCAGCAGGTCGTTGGGCCACTTCAGCGCGGCGAACACCCCGACGTGGCGCGCGGTGCGGGCCAGCGCGACCCCGGCGACCAGCGCGAGCGAGCCGAACCGGGCCGTGGGCACGCCGTCTGGCCGCAGCAGCACGCTCAGGTAGAGGCCGGACTCGGGCGGTGACACCCAGTCGCGGGCGCGTCTGCCCCGCCCGGCTGTCTGCTCCTCGGCGATCAGGACCGTGCGGTCGGCCGCGCCCGCCGCGGCCGCGGCCACCAGGTCGGCGTTGGTGGAGCCGGTGGAGGGCACCACGTCCAGCGCGGCGTAAGGGCCGACCAGAGCCGCGCGCAGGGCCTCGACGTCGAGAGCTGCCATGGGTAAGAGGGTAGAGCCGACCCCCGGGCCCGGCCGGTCGGAGCAGGACAACCGGGCCGGGGGCGGCGGTGCGAGCTTGCTGTCTCCAGTGCGCTGGAGGTCAAGACCGGTGGTGAATAGGGGTGATGTGTCCAACGCATTGCACCTGTGTGGCCCCCGGGGTCGCTAGGCTGCCGGGCCATGAGCAGCGCGACCGAGCCGATCGGGCAGTCTCCCGTGGACGAGCCGGACATCCACACGACGGCGGGCAAGCTGGCGGACCTGTACCGCCGCAACGAGGAAGCCGTGCACGCGGGGTCCGCCCGCGCCGTGGAGAAACAGCACGCCAAGGGCAAGATGACCGCCCGCGAGCGCATCGACATGCTGCTCGACCCCGGGTCGTTCGTCGAGCTTGACGAGCTGGCCCGGCACCGGTCGACCAACTTCGGCCTGGAGAAGAACCGCCCCTACGGCGACGGCGTGGTCACCGGCTACGGCACGGTCGACGGCCGCCCGGTGTGCGTGTTCAGCCAGGACGTGACCGTCTTCGGCGGTTCACTCGGCCAGGTGTACGGCGAGAAGATCGTCAAGGTGATGGACCTCGCCATCAAGACCGGCCGCCCGATCATCGGCATCAACGAGGGCGGCGGCGCGCGCATCCAGGAGGGCGTGGTCTCCCTCGGCCTCTACGGCGAGATCTTCACCCGCAACGTGCGCGCCTCGGGCGTCGTGCCGCAGATCTCGCTGATCATGGGCGCGAACGCGGGCGGGCACGTCTACTCCCCCGCGCTGACCGACTTCATCGTCATGGTCGACCAGACCTCGCAGATGTTCATCACCGGCCCGGACGTGGTCAAGACCGTCACCGGCGAAGAGGTGACGCTGGAGGAGCTGGGCGGCGCGCGGACGCACAACACCAAGTCCGGTGTCGCGCACTACATGGGCGCCGACGAGGAAGACGCGATCTCTTACGTCAAGGAGCTGCTGTCCTTCCTCCCGTCGAACAACCTTTCCGACGCGCCGGTCTTCCCCGGTTTCGGCGAAGAGGGCGCGGTCAGCGACAACCTGACCGACAGCGACCGTGAGCTGGAGACGCTGATCCCGGACTCGGCGAACCAGCCCTACGACATGCACGAGGTGATCCACCGGGTCGTCGACGACTGCGAGTTCCTGGAGGTCCACCCGCTGTTCGCGCCGAACATCATCGTCGGCTTCGGCCGGGTCGAGGGGCACAGCGTCGGCGTGGTCGCCAACCAGCCCACCCAGTTCGCGGGCTGCCTCGACATCGACGCTTCGGAGAAGGCCGCGCGGTTCGTGCGCACCTGCGACGCGTTCAACATCCCGGTGCTGACCTTTGTCGACGTCCCCGGCTTCCTCCCGGGCACCGACCAGGAGTGGACCGGCATCATCCGCCGCGGCGCGAAGCTGATCTACGCCTACGCCGAGGCCACCGTCCCGCTGGTCACCGTGATCACCCGCAAGGCGTACGGCGGCGCGTACGACGTGATGGGCTCCAAGCACCTCGGCGCGGACATGAACCTGGCCTGGCCGACCGCGCAGATCGCGGTCATGGGCGCGTCCGGGGCGTCGAACATCCTGCACCGCAAGACGCTCAAGGCCGCGCTCGACGCGGGCGAGGACGTCGACGCGCTGCGCGCCAAGCTGGACCGCGAGTACGAGGACACGCTGCTCAACCCGTATGTGGCCGCTGAGCGCGGGTACGTCGACTCGGTCATCCCGCCATCGCACACGCGCGGGTACGTCGCTCGCTCCCTGCGCATCCTGCGGGACAAGCGTGAGACCCTGCCGCCCAAGAAGCACGGCAACATCCCGCTGTAAGGAGCACCCGGTGAGCGAGCTCGCGAGCGAGAAATCGACGCAGTGCGCAGGCGCGCGCGGCCACCGATCTTGTGAGGTGGCCTCGTGAGCGACGACGACCAGGTCCGCCCGCTGCTGCACGTGGTGCGCGGCGAGCCGGACGATGCCGAGCTGGCCGCGCTGACCGCCGTGGTGGCCGCTGCCGCCACGGCGGGCGGCGACGCGCCCGAGCCAACCGCGCCCAGCGCGTGGGCGGCGCGTGACACGCTGGTGCGCCGCCCGCTGCCGCACGGCCCAGGCGCGTGGCGGGCTTCCGGGCTGCCGCGCTGACCTGAGCTTGATCCGAAGTTATCCACAGGTTCGCCGTCGCCCTTTCGCCGCGCCTCGTCTCCTGGTGTTCTGGAGTAAGGACACGCCCTGATTTCGGGCGTGCGGGAGCTCCAGGAGGCGAGGTGGGGTCGTGGCCGCCGTGCGCGAAAGCACTCGACGGGCGGAGGTCGGCGGTGGACCGCGCCCTCGCTCGACCCCGGGCCTGCCCGGGGTCCGTGTGGCCAGCACAATCGTCGGGCAGCGCACCCTGCGGCCACGCGATCAGGAGCAGGTTATGACGAGCAGGTCGCGGAGCCCGTGGATGGCGCTCGTGGCGCTGTGCGCCTGCTTCTTCATGGTCATGCTGGACTCGACCATCGTCACCGTGGCGATCCCGGCCATGCTCACCGAGCTCGACGCCACCCTGAACCAGGTGATCTGGGTCAACAGCGTCTACCTGCTGGCCAACACCGTTCCCCTGCTGGTCACCGGCAGGCTCGGGGACCGCTACGGACCCAAACGGGTGTTAGTCGCCGGGCTGGTCCTGTTCCTGGCGGCGTCGCTGTGGTGCGGGCTGTCGACCTCGGCTGGCTCGCTGATCGCGGCGCGGGCCGCGCAGGGGCTGGGCGCGGCGGCGATGACACCGCAGACGCTGTCGTTCATCGCGCGGCTGTTCCCTGCGGAGCGGCGCGGGGCGCCGATCGCGGTGTGGGGAGCGGTGGCGGGCGTCGCGACGATCACCGGGCCGGTCGTCGGCGGGCTGCTGGTGCAGCACGCGGGCTGGCAGTGGATCTTCCTGCTGAACCTGCCGATCGGCGCGGTCGGCCTGGTCATGGCGCTGGCGCTGCTGCCGGACTGGCGGCCGACCGGGCGGATCCGGTTCGACGCCGTCGGCGCGCTGCTGGCCTCGGCCGGGCTGGGGGCGCTGGTGTTCGGGCTGCAGAACGGCCAGCACTACCACTGGGGCCGGATCATCGGCCCGGTCGGCGTGCTGCCGGTGATCGGCGTGGGGCTGGCGCTGCTGGGCGGGTTCCTGCTCTGGCAGCGGCGGCCCCGGCCCGATCCGCTGGTGCCGCCGGGGCTGTTCGCCAATTCCACCTTCGGGTTCGCCAACCTGACCCACGGCGCGCTCGGGTTCGCCACGACGGGAATGTTCTTACCGCTGGTGATCTATGTGCAGTCGGTGCTGGGCATGGATCCGGTCGCCTCCAGCCTCTTATGCGCTCCCATGGCTATTGCGGCTGCTTGCGCGGCGCTGTTAGCCGGGCGAGGGCTGCGGCGGATCGAGGGCAAGAGCCTGATCATGGCCGGGCTCGGCGGCCTCGCGCTGGGCACGGTCGTGCTCGCGGCGCTGGCCGAGCCGGACACCAACCCGCTCGTGCTGGTCCCCGGGCTCGTCCTGGCGGGCGTCGGGATCGGGCTGGTGTTCTCCCCGCTGACGGCCGCGGCGACGTTCGGGCTGCCGCCGCAACTGGTGGGCGCGGCGTCCGGGGTGTTCAACACGTCGCGGCAGGTGGGCGGGGTGCTGGGCAGCGCGACAACGGGCCTGTTATTGCAGGTCGGCCTGAGCTTCTCGGTGCCCGCCGCGGCGCGGGAGCACGCGAAGCTCCTGCCGCCGCGCTACGCCGACGAGTTCGTCGACCGGATCAGCGAGGCGGCCGACAGCGCGAGCCAGTTCGGCGGCGCGGGGCCCGCGATCCCCGCCGACTGGTCGCCCTCGGTGGCGGAGAAGGTGCGCCAGCTCGCCACCGACGCGTACGCGCTCGGGTTCACCAACGCGGCCAAGGCGACGCTGGTGCTGCCGGTGGTCGTGCTGATCCTGGGAATGGTGTGCGCGGCGGGAATCCGGACGCCGACTGGGAACGCGAAAAACCCAGGGCTGCCGCACGAGCGGGCGACTCCGTAGCGTCTGATCCATGACGCTCAGGCGCTCCCTGCTCACCCTGGTCGTGTCGGTGCTCGCCGGACTCGGCACGCTTACCGTCCCCGCGATAGCCGCGCCGACGGTGGTGCGCAGCGAACCGGTCTACTCCTATGCCGACGCGGTGCGCGAGACGGTCTGGGTCGACACCGGGCTCACCGCGCCGGACGGCGGCCGGGTCCGGGTCGCCGCCGACATCGTCCGCCCGCGGACCTCGGCGAAGGTGCCGGTGATCATGGACGCCAGCCCGTACTACCTCTCGCTCGGCCGGGGCAACGAGAGCCAGAAGAAGACCTACGACAACGCGGGGAGGCCGATCCAGTTTCCGCTGTTCTACGACAACTACTTCGTCCCGCGCGGGTACGCGGTCGTCCTGGTCGACCTGTCCGGCACAGCCCGGTCCACCGGCTGCGTCGACGTCGGCGGCCGGTCGGAGGTCGCCTCGGCGAAGGCGGTCGTGGACTGGCTCAACGGCAGGGCGACCGGCTACACCTCGGCGACCGGCCCGGCCGCCGCCGCGGCGGGTTGGTCGACGGGCGCGGTGGGCATGATCGGCAAGTCCTGGGACGGCACGATCGCCAACGGCGTCGCGGCGACCGGGGTCGACGGTCTGAAGACGATCGTCCCCATCGGCGCGATCAGCTCCTGGTACGACTACTACCGGTCGTCCGGGGCGGCCTTCACCAACGGCGGCCCGGCGAGCTTGGCTGCCGTGGTGGAGAACGAGCAGGGCGCGGCTAACTGCGGCTCGGTCAAGGCTGCCTTGGCCAACGGCTCGCCGTCGAGCGGCGACCTCACCCCGATGTACCGGGACAGGGACTACGTGCCCGCCGCGGGGAATGTCCGGGCGAGTGTGTTCGTCGTGCACGGAGTCAACGACCTCAACGTCAAGTCCGTCAACTTCGGGCAGTGGTGGGCCGCCCTGCCGCCCACGGTCGAGCGCAAGATTTGGCTGACCCAGGCAGGGCACGTCGACCCCTTCGACTTCCGCCGCCCGGTGTGGGTGGACACCCTGCACCGCTGGTTCGACCACTACCTCCTGGGCCTCGACAACGGCATCGAGGACGAGCCCCAGTCCACCGTGGAACAGGCGCCGGACCGCTGGCGCGACGACTCGTCGTGGCCCGCGGGCGCGCCGGTCACCCTGCGCCCGCGTCCGGGCCGTTCGACCGGGGTCGGCACGCTCGGCGCCGACAGCGCACCAGCCGGGACAGTGGCGGCCCTGACCGACAACGGCAGCACCGAGTACGACTGGATCACCAACCCGACCGTCGCCTCGTCCGCCCGAGTGATCTACCGCACGGAGCCGCTCACCTCCGACCTGCGGGTATCCGGCACCTCGACCATCACCGTGACGGCCACGTCATCAGCGCCCGCCGCCCGAGTGAGCGCGGTCTTGGTCGACTACGGCCCGGCCACCATCCGCCACTACCGGTCCACCGGCGAAGGAATCCGCACCCTGACCACCCGCTCCTGCTGGGGCGAGAGCGCCCCGGGCGACAGCGCCTGCTACCTGGACACCGCGACGGCCACGACCACGGTCGCCGAGAACGTCATCGCCCGCGGGTGGGCTGACCTCGGCCACTACGCGGGCCTGGACCACCGCCGCGTCCTCGCCCCCGACACGGCGTACACGATCACCTTCACCCTGGCCACCACCGACCACGTCATTTCGGCAGGTCACCGGCTCGGCCTGGTGATCGGCGGCGCCGACACCCGGTACATCACCTCGACCGGCGGCTCCCCCCGCCTGACCATCGACCTCGCCAGGACCGCTCTGCGCGTCCCCCTGGCGAACGCCGACTGATCCGCCGAGCACCGGACTCGAAGCCCCATGCGCCACCGAGCCCTTACCCACGAGCGCTCAGCACGGCGTCGACTTCCCCATGACACCTGGTCAGCCCGCTGCGGCGGCGACCGCGGCGACCGTGGCCACACTCGCCGAAACAGCCATGTACACGTCCCGCATCGCCTTGTGCACCCAGTCGTTCTTACCGATTTCCTCCGCACGGGCGCGAATCAGTTTCTTGTCACCCTCGATCACCTTGGTCACGGCTCCCGAAGCGTGCAGAAGGGAGATGAGCACCTTCACGCGCGTGTCCGGCTCCTCGCCGCGCAGCAGCACGGCGCCGATCGCCGCGCGGATTTCTGCCTCGTGCTCGGTGTCGGCCGCGGGCCAACTCTTCACCCGGAAGACGCCGAGCACCTTCGTCTCCTCCCGGCGGACCAGCCCGCGCTCCACCAGTCGGGCGAGAACACCCTCCCGGGCCTCCTTGGAGATGACCTCGACCGCCTTCTGCATCTTCAACGGCTTTTCCGCCAACTTCCGGAGGGCGGCGTCCAGGACCACGTCGCCGGTGGGCGCGCTGTCCCGCACGACCGCGTGACCCTCTTTGGCATCGTCTTCCGGCCCAGCGGGAGCCACCCGGCCGCTGTCGACCAGGTCGAGCAGCACCGCGCCGCCGATCACCAGATCTCGCCGGAGGTTGTCGATGACGACGCGCCCGGACTCGTCGTCCAATAGCAGCAGCATAATGTCTTCGGCAAGAAGAGGCATATATCCATCCTCAATCGTTCGCGTTCATCGGTTAACTCAAATCGGTGGCCGGTCTGCCGCTCAGCCCCTACTTATCTGTGTCTAATCCGAACGCGCAACCGCACGGTTCCCGGTGGGAACGTGGGAGGGAACAGCGAAGACCCTGCTGACCGAGAGAACACCCGACTCGTAGTCGACTTCCCGTGCCAGCAAATCGCAAGAGAGCACGTGGGCGCCGTCATCACGGCGTCGGCAAGCCCGGGACCAAACAGGACCCCCACTCCAGGCTCGCCATGCCGAATCGGCCCCACTCATTCACGAACGAGTGAACCTCGCGCACATCGCCACACACCAGACCCCAACTCACTACTATCGAACACATGTTCACACAGACAACCGCCACCCCGTCATCGGCGCCATCACCGTATCCTCGGTTCTCGTGCGCTTCGTCCTCGCCTCACAGTCCCCAGCCCGCCTCGGCGTCCTCCGGGCAGCGGGCATCGATCCGGTCGTCCTGGTGTCCGGCGTGGACGAGGACGCCGTCGCCGCGGCCCTGGTCGACCCGAAGCCACAGGACACAGTGGTGGCGCTCGCGGAAGCCAAGGCCCGAGCGGTCATCGGCAACCTCGACGCGCTGGCCCGCGAGGACTCCGTGGTCGTCGGCTGCGACTCGATGCTGCACTACGACGGCGCCTTGGTCGGCAAACCCGGCACCCCCGACATCGCCCGGCAACGCTGGGCGAAGATGGCGGGCGGCACCGGCCAACTCCTCACCGGCCACGCCATCCTCCGCGTCCGCGACGGCGACATCGTCGACACCGCGACCGGCACGGAGAGCACCACCGTCCGCTTCGCCACCCCCACCGAATCCGAGATCGACGCGTACATCGCCACCGGCGAACCCCTGGCGGTGGCGGGCGCCTTCACCCTCGACGCCCTCGGCGGCTGGTTCATCGAAGGCATCGACGGCGACCCGTCAAGCGTCATCGGAATCAGCCTCCCCCTGACCCGCCGCCTACTGGCCTCCCTCGGCATCAGCGTCATAGACCTGTGGCGGTAACCCTTTCTCCGCCCACCAGTCTTCACACCTGCCGAGAACCACTCACCACCCCTAAACCCGCACACCTCAAACAACCCCCACACAACTGTCAGCGCTGACAACCTCAAGCCCCGACAACAGAAGGGCGGCAACCACCCCATAACAAACACGACCTACACCCCAAGCACTCCAGCGCCAATGACAAACAAACTCCTGCAGGCATCAATGGCACCGCCATGAAATGACGTCAGCATCAACCGCATCGACACCGAAGCCAACGGCATCAACAGCGGCGACACCAGGAGCAGCAAGACCGCACCAGACACGCGGCGTCCACGAGCAACGCCACCAGCACCGAGGCACCGAGGTCGAAATCGGCAAGATCGCGCCGACCCGCCGAGCCTCACGACACCACCACCGACGGACCAGGGGTGCCGGACGCACCAGGGGTGATGTCGGGACCGGGGTGATGTCGGAACGGCCGGACGGCAAGAAACCGGCGGCTTCCCAGGTGCCAACGGCCACCCCCGCTGGCAGCGCTGGGATACCGGCAGCGGCGGTCTGCTTCGGGAGCTGCCGCTTCCACCCGCAGGATCGTGCCCACGGCCCGGCGGCGATATCGGCGACACCAACGGCGCAGGAGCCACAGCGTGACCAAGCCACCACTGGTGACAGGCCACCACCGGTGACCTAACCAGCAGCCGTGACCCTGCCAGCCGCTGCGAACGGCCGCCAGCGGTAACCAAACCAGCCGCGCGGCCGGACCAGGCGCGTTGGCTAGACCAGCCGCAGCGACCAAGCCAGCCGCCGTGACCGGGCCAACAGCGGTGACCAGACCAACTGGGTGGCGGCACCAGCAGCGGCGGCATCCGAAGCCAGCTACGTCCGATCCCAGAGCTGCGTCGGTTCCGGAGGCAGCGTCCGGTCCTGGGGCCACGCCGGTTCCGGGCCACGTCTGGTCCCAGGGGCCACGTCTGGTCCCAGGGGCTGCGTCCGGTCCCAGGGGCTGCGTCCGGTCCCAGGGGCTGCGTCCGGTCCCAGGGGCTGCGTCCGGTCCCAGGGGCTGCGTCCGGTCCCAGGGCCGTGCCAACGACGGTGGCACAAGCCGTGACACCGCCAGATCGTTGTTGGCAGCTTGGGTACGCCTGCGGCGGCACCTTGGCCACGGCGTTTGCCTGGAACCTCGGCGACGCACGGCCCCGGGTGCGGCGACGCCATCGGTGTGGGGAGCGCTCACCACCGGTCCGGTGGCGTCCCCGGAGCCGCCGCCGGGCGCACACCGCGTTCACGGGGTGTCGGGCGCGGGAGGCCGGGCATCGGTGGCAGGGGCGGCGGTGGGCGGTGGGCGCACCCCCTTCCGCCGGTGGGGCTCGGAAGTGGGCAGGGTCACGCCGGTCAGGGGCACGGGTGGAGTTGGGCGGCGGTGAAGTCGACCTGGGGGTAACCGGGGAGTTGGTCAACTCGGCTGTAGGTGCGGGAGCAGCCGACTTCTCGGCCGCTCAGCTCGAACACCTGCGCGTACACCGGCCGCTTCGCGCAGTCGGTGTCGGCGGGGCAGTCGGGTTGGACGGCGAGGACTTCGGGGGCCGGGTCGTTGACGATGTCGACCAGGGACAGGTGGCCTGCGCGTGAGTAGAAAGCCCTGGTCAGGGGGCTCCACTTGCCGGAGCGGCCGACGACGACCTGGCCGGTGGCGCCTTGGTCGGTGGCGCCTCGGATGAGGCAGGCGGAGATCGACGCCGGGTGGCATTGGAGGGAGTCGTGGGTGAGGGTGACGCCCAGTTCGGTGATCGTGGTCTCAATCACCTGGCTGGCTGAGGGGCCCCCGATGCGCAGGCGACCGGACGCCGCGCCCGCGTCGGCGACGAGGTCGATGATGGTGCCCGCGACGGTGGCGGTGGCCAGGACTTGGCAGGGGGTCCGGCGGCAGCCCGACACGCCGATGCCCGGTGGGGAATTGGGGGGAGTTTCCGTGACCGTAGTTCGCCCGCTGGGACGGTCTCTGAGCAGGGCCGATCCGGTCATGGCCGCGCCCGCGACGAGGGCGGCGAGCAGCGCGGTCAGCACTACCGCGGTCGGTGCGCGTCGGCCTGGCACGGCGTCACCTCCTGCGGTGCGGCGAAGTCTGCGGGGAGCGTATCCGCGGATTGTGGGGTTGCTCTCGGTTCCGGTCGGGCCACGGGTACGTAAACTCCCCAAGAGCCCGTGCGAACATCAAGGAGGAACGGCGTGTCCGAGTCGGCAAAGGCGCTGAGCAAGGTACTCATCGCCAACCGCGGCGAGATCGCCGTCCGAGTCATCCGTGCCTGCCGTGACGCCGGTCTGTCGAGCGTCGCCGTCTATGCCGACCCGGACCGTGACACGCCGTTCGTCCGGTTGGCCGACGAGGCCTTCGCGCTGGGGGGCAACACCCCCGGTGAGAGCTACCTGTCGTTCGACAAGGTGCTGGACGTGGCGAAGCGCTCCGGCGCGGACGCCGTCCACCCCGGCTACGGCTTTCTGTCCGAGAACGCCGACTTCGCCCAGGCCGTCATCGACGCCGGGCTGAACTGGATCGGACCGGATCCGCAGGCCATCCGCGACCTCGGCGACAAGGTGACCGCGCGGCACATCGCGATGCGCGCGGGCGCGCCGCTGGTGCCCGGCACCAAGGAGCCGGTTGGCGGAGCCGAGGAGATCGTGGCCTTCGCCGAGGAGCACGGCCTGCCGGTCGCCATCAAGGCGGCCTTCGGCGGCGGCGGGCGCGGCCTGAAGGTGGCCCGCACGATCGAGGAGATCCCCGAACTGTTCGACTCCGCGGTGCGCGAGGCGGTCACCGCCTTCGGCCGCGGCGAGTGCTTCGTTGAGCGGTACCTGGACAAGCCGCGGCACGTCGAGGCGCAGGTGCTCGCCGACAAGCACGGCAACGTCATCGTCGTCGGCACCCGCGACTGCTCGCTGCAGCGCCGCCACCAGAAGCTGGTCGAGGAGGCGCCCGCGCCGTTCCTCACCGACGAGCAGCGCGCCCAGATCCACAGCTCCGCGAAGGCCATCTGCCGCGAGGCCGGTTACTCGGGCGCGGGCACCGTCGAATACCTCGTCGGCGCCGACGGCACGATCTCGTTCCTTGAGGTCAACACCCGCCTGCAGGTCGAGCACCCGGTCTCGGAGGAGACCGCGGGCATCGACCTGGTGCGTGAGCAGTTCCGGATCGCCGCGGGCGAGAAGCTGCGGCTGACCGAGGACCCGGCCCCGCGCGGCCACTCGATCGAGTTCCGGATCAACGGCGAGGACGCTGGCCGCAACTTCCTGCCCGCCCCGGGCACCGTGACGCTCTGGCGCGCGCCGGACGGCCCCGGTGTCCGCGTCGACTCCGGTGTCGAGTCGGGGACCGTGATCGGCGGCCAGTTCGACTCGATGCTCGCCAAGATCATCGTCACCGGCGAGGACCGCGAGCAGGCCCTGGCCCGCTCGCGTCGGGCGCTGGACGAGCTGGTCGTGGAGGGCATGGCCACGGTCGTGCCGTTCCACCGCGCGATCGTGCGCGACCCGGCGTTCATCGGCGACGAGAACGGCTTCACCGTGCACACCCGGTGGATCGAGACCGAGTTCGACAACACCATCGAGCCGTTCACCGGCGGCGCGGAGGCCGCTGAGGACGAGCCGCGGCAGAACGTGGTGGTCGAGGTCGGCGGGCGCAGGCTGGAGGTGTCGCTGCCGGGCAACCTGGCGGTGGGCTCCGGTGGCGGCGGCGCGGCGGCGAAGGCCAAGCCGCGCAAGCGCGCGGGCGGCAAGTCCGGCGCCACGGCCTCCGGCGACTCGGTCGCGGCCCCGATGCAGGGCACCATCGTCAAGATCGCGGTCGAGGACGGCCAGACGGTCGCCGTGGGCGACCTGATCGTCGTGCTTGAGGCGATGAAGATGGAGAACCCGGTCACCGCGCACAAGGCGGGCACCGTGACCAGCCTCGGCGTCGCCCAGGGTGAGACCGTCACCACCGGCTCGGTCATCTGCGAGATCAAGGACTGAGGCGTTTATAGACTGCGCGGCATGGCGCAGGGGCGGGACGCGGGTATCCGCATCAGCGGCGCGGAGCGCGACGAGGCGGTGGCCCTGCTCGGCACGCACCTGTCGACGGGCAGGCTGGAAGTGGCGGAGTACGAGTTCCGTTGCGTCCGGGCCGTCGCCGCGCGCACCCGAGGCGACATCGAGGCCCTGTTCACCGATCTGCCCGGCCCGCACCCCGACCTGAGCGCGGCGGTGAGCCCGAAACAGCGGCTCAAGCAGGCGGTGGGCAGGCCAGCGGACGACGGCCTCGTCCCGACGCCCGCCAGCGAGGCGGTGGGGATGCTCGGCGGCATGACGATGCTGCTGGGCATCCCCGGAACCATCCTGCTCACCGTGTTCCAGGGCCTGTGGTGGACGATCGTGGTCGCGGTCGGAGTGACGATCCTGACCGCCGCGGTCGAAGAGGCCCTCAAGAAACGCGGCTGACCCCGCCAAGAGACACGGCTGAGCCTCGGACAAGAGCCGCACGGTAAGCGGGCTCGTCCGGCTAAGAGATCCCGGAAGCTACGGTGAGCCTCTTCTTAGAGCCCAGCGCGGATTGGTCTGGGACGCAGAGACCTCCGGAGCCGCAGACGCACGCCGTACCCCGCGAACTAGTTGGGACCGGGCCGCCGCGGTTTCCGTAGGATCGGGGTGTGACCGAGTTACCCCCTTCCGACCTGCGCATCAGCGACGCCGAGCGGGAGGACGCGCTGCGGACTCTGGGGGAGCACATGAGCGCGGGCAGGCTCGACATCGATGAGTACGGCGAGCGCAGCGCCAAGGTCACCACCGCCCGAACCCGGGGTGAGCTGCTGGCCCTGTTCAGCGATCTGCCCGACCCTCGGCCCCGGTTCGCCGCGCCCACCCCGCTGATCCCCGCCCCGGCGCGGGCAGTGGGTGGCTGGGAGTCGCGGCCGGTCGGTCAGCGGCTGTACGCGGCGTTGGTGCCGGTATCGGCGATCGTCGGCTTAGTGCTGTTCGTGTTCCTGCTGCGGGGTTTCTGGCCGATCCTGCTGCTGCCGGTCGCGGTGCTCGTCGCGGGCGGGGCGCTGTTCGGCGACGACTGGCGGCGCGACCGGCGGGAGTTCGAGCGGCGCAGGCGGCGCTCGCGCGGGAGCGGGCGCTGATCACGCTGCTGCTGCTCGACCTCGACGGCGTGCTGCGCGAGTTCGCCCCCGACGCCGACGTCGAACGCGCCCACGGCCTGCCATCGGGGTCGCTGGCGGCGACCGCGTTCCGGCCGGATCTGCTGACGCCCGCGATCACCGGCCTCGTGCGGCATGAGCGCTGGCTCACCTCCGTCGCCGACGCGCTCACCAGCGACGACGTGCCCGCCTCAACCGCGCTCGCCGCGGTGAACGCCTGGTCTTCGACCGGGACCGTTGTCACGGCGGCGCTGACCCTGGTGCGGGCCGTCCGCACCCGGTGCCGGGTCGCGCTGCTCACCAACGCCACCAGCAGGCTCGCCGCCGACCTGGCCGCGCTCGGCCTCGACCGGGAGGTCGACGGTGTGGTGTCCTCGGCCGAGACCGGCGTGGCGAAGCCCGACCCGGAGGCGTTCCTGGCAGCCTTGGCGATCCTCGGCGTGTCCCGCGACGAGATCCTGTTCTGCGACGACTCGACCACCCATATCACCGCGGCGACCACCCTCGGCCTGGCCGCGGCGCACGTCCCGGACACCGACGCCCTGCGCACGGCGTTGGCCACGCACGGCCTGCTCGGCTGAGCCCGCTGTCGGTGCCGCCGGATACCGTGGTGCGGTGGAACCGGTGGAGATCAACGCGGGCAAGTACTACCTGCGGGCGCTGCGCGACGACGACCGCATCGATGACCGGCCCGCCATCGTCGCGGGTTTCGCCGACCCCGAGAGCAAGCGGTGGCTGCCGCACCTCGATGTGAGCGACCTTGAGCGGGCAGGCGCGTACATCGCCCGCCGCCGGGCAGGCTGGGCAGACGAGACGCGCTTCTCGTGGGTGGTGGCCAATCCGCTGACCGGGGAGTTCCTGGGCGAGGTGCTGCTCAAGGAGGTGGACCTGGAGCGCGGCACGGCCGAGGCGGGCTGCTGGGCGCTCCCGGCCGCCCGGGGCAAGGGGATGACGACCGAGGCGCTGGGGGCGGTGATCCGCTTCGGGTTCGGCGCGCTCGGGTTGCGGGAGATCGCCTACAAGCATTACCCGGGCAACGCGGCGTCTCGCCGGGTGGCCGAGAAGCTGGGCTTTTCGCTGGTTCGCGACACCGAGGAGGGCGCGCTGCTGATCTTGCGTAACGGAACGTCCGCCACGGACGGTGTGTAGATCGCGGGGGAACGGAACCAGGCAGGCCGACGCTCCGTCTACGAGATGACACCGCACGGTCGAATCCGACGATAAGGTGACCGTGCCACGGCTTGCCACCACACCGGGCCGACCAGGCAGCGATCGGGGAGGGCGACGTGTCAGCAGGGACGAACGGACACGGGCAGGGCGGTCCCGGGGGCGACCAGAACCGTGACCTGCTCGACGTGTCGCCGGAGGCGGTGCCCGCGCTGCGCTCGGCGTTCGCGGCGGCGCTGTCGCGGGTTGACGACGAACTCCGGCTCGGCGACACCGGCCTGCGGGTCGAGGCGTGGGCACGGGACCCGGTGAGCCAGGACGCGGCCACCGGGGTCAACGCGCTGACCGTCGACCACGAGCAGGCGGCGCTCGACGTGCTGCTGGCCTACCGCGCCCAGCTCGACACGGCAGTGCACACCCTGGACAAGATCGCCGAGCAGTACCGCCTGCTCGAAGAGGACAACCAGGTGACAGTCACCCACCGAGGCTGACCGGCGAGGGAACACACGATGACCGAGCAGGCGACCGAGGCCGCGCGCTGGCGCGGCTTCACCCACGAAGAGCTGTACCGGATGCTGCACGATGGCCCCGGCGCGCAGGCCTCCGCCGAGCCGTCTCGCCGCTGGGCGGCGCTGTCGGCGACGCTCACCGAGATCAGCCAGGACCTCCTGGCGACGCTGGACACCTCGACCGCGGCCTGGGCGGGCCGCGCCGCGGGCGCCGCCTATGACCGGCTGACGCCCCTGGCCACCTGGGCGCGCGACACCGCGACCGGCGCGGCGGACATGCGCGTCGCCGTCGAGGACCAAGGCGACCACATCGCGAAGGCGCGCGCGGACATGCCCGCCCCCGCCGACATCTCCCCGCAGCAGCCCGATCCGACGCTGCCGCCGCCCGCGATGGTCGCGGTGGTCCAGACCGACGCCGAGCCCGCCGAAGCGGCGCGGTCAGCGGACGAGCAAAAGGCGTTCGAGGTCATGGCGGCCTACGAACTCAACACCGCGACGACTCTGGCCGCGCTCACCGGGTTCACCAAGCCCGCCGAGTTGATCACTTCGGCTGGGCTGCACCGTGGCCGGGGACAGGGGGTGGGTGGGGGAACTCACTCGTCGTCCGCGGGCTTCGTGCACGGTCCCTCGCACGGTTTCGTTGGCTCGGCGGGCGCTGGTTCGTTCGCGCAGAGTGGGCATGCTGCTGGTGGGCATGCTGGTGGCGGGCATGTTGGTCAGGGTGTGGGGCTTGCCGGGGCGGCGGCTGAGTCGGAGGTTGTGCGGCGGCCTGTGCTGCAAGCGGGGGTTCACAGCGGGGCCGCGGCGGTCAACCAGGTGGCGCCGGTTGCCGCGCCTGGGGTGCGTAGTGGCGTGGTGCCGAATGACCGGGCGGAGACTCGCGCCAAGCGGCCTGGGGCTGGTGCTCCGCTGCCCGCTGATGATTTGGCTGCTGGCGGGGCTCCCGGGTTGGCGACGGGGACGGCTGCTGGTGGGGCTGCGCCGGTGGGGGTTGCCGCGTCGAACGACAAGGTTGTGGTGCGGCGGTTTGGGGTGGAGGCTCTGGGGTCGAGCCAGTGGTTTGGGGATAGTCCGGAGACGTTCGGGTCTGGCGGGGGGCGTCGGCGGGATTTGGGGCGGAGCGGGCAGGTTACCGAGTCGGTTTCGGTGGATGGGGAGGATCATCGCTTGCCGCCTGGGGTGATTGGCGGCTGAGGGCGTTCCTGGGGTGGCTGGTTCTGGGGGTTGCTCGATGGGGTGGAGTGGTTTCTTTGGGGCCCCTACGAAGGAAGATCCCGTCGTGGGAAAGACGGGTGGGGAGCCTTCGGCCCCACGACCACGGCGAGTTTAGGGATCTTCCTTCACCCCCAAAGAAACCACTCCACCCCATCGAGCACTGGGCGAGCCTGGGTGCGGCTTTGTGGGGGTCCGGCTCCCCGGCTCCCCCCTCTGCACCCCACGACTTTGGGTGCGGTTGGCAGGGGGAGCGGGTGTGCTGTCCCGTTCCTGCGGAGCACCTGGCCAGCCGGGTAGTGCTTAAGTTGTGGTGTGGTTCGGCGGCGAAGTCGTTCTCAGGGGGAGAGCTTGTACGGTCGCAGGATGTCCTCGATGAACGCGTCGAGGCGCTTGTCGATCGTGGTCAGGGTCGGGTCATCAGTGTCGTTTTCGATATGGTGGACTCGGCCCGCCACCTCGCGCATCCCACGCAGCCGGGTGAGGTCGTCGGTCGTGTAGAGAGAGCGGGCGGGGGTGCTGGGGAGTTGGTGGTCGTCCGACGGGCGAACCACCACGTCTTGGCCGGTAATCATCACCTGGGGTGGCTTCGCGCGCTTGAGCAACCGCTCGCCACGAGCGGCGGCGGTCGCGGTGATGTGAATGACGTGTGCGGACTCCAACACCTCGTGATCGAACCTTTCCAGCGCGGCGACGAGGTCGGAGCGCGCGAACTCGACCAGGGTCAGCGGGGTTCGGCCCCGGCTCTCCCAGACCCGCATGGAGAGCGAGTTCAGCGCTGGGCCCAGCGCTTGCTCGTCGTCGACCTGGAAAGATCCTCCGGGGTGCACGCGGAACCCGGCTCCGCGCCCGTCAAGCTGGATCGCGTGATAGAGAAAGTCCCGGAACGCGAACACGTAGTCGGTCAGTTCGTCCACCTGGAAACGCATCGCAACCAGCTTCCGCGCAAGGCGCTTGCGCACTAGCGACTTCCCGGCGCCGGGGAGCCCGGTGATGAACACGACCGGTGCCCAGTGCCGAAACGCGACGTGCCGCAGCACGGTGTCCACGGCGACCGCGTCGAGCCGGTACTTCGCCGCCAAGTCCGCGACCTGAGCCCGGACGCGCTCGCGGCTCGCGCCGGGCTTGATGTCGCTGAGCACCTCCTCGGCCAGCACCGACTCCAGCGGTCGGGCCACGGCCCACTCCTTGTCGAAGTGGCTCTGGTACACCCGCGCGTGCGGCTGCCCGGACAACTGGTTCGGCCGGTCTCGGCCAGCGTCCCGGTGGTTGAGCACCACGCGGAACTCGGCTCCGCCAAAGATGTGGTAGGACAGGTCATCGGACCGCGCCGTCCGGGTGACACGGACCTCGATGCCTTTGCTGAGCAGTTCGGCCCCGGTGGTGAGGCCGTCCAGGTTGGCCCGAGCGAGCACCCGCGTGCCGTCGCGGCCGTTGATCTCCGCCCACGCGCTTTGAATCCGCGCCAGTGCCTCATGTCCCCGAGCGGGCGCCAGATTCGGCACCAAGGCGTCCAGCCTCCGCACACCCGGGTCGCGCGAGACCTTGAGGATCTTGCTGAGGTAGCCGCGCCTGCTGACGTGCCGCGACAGCCCGGTGGGGACCTGCCTACGCGCCCAGACAGTGCGGACGATCCAGCCGAACAACATCACCACGAGCCCGGCCATGACCGCGCCGCTGACTTGCGCCCACTGCATCCAGGCACCTCCACTCGACCAGTGAACGAGCGGGTGGAGCCGAGACACCTACACCGCACTTGGTCAACTACCCGGCGCGAACGGCGGTGAAACGGATCGTTCGGGAGGCGGAAAAAGGTCAGGGCACGGGTTCGGTTAGGTGGGGGCGGACTTCGGGGGCGGTGGCGCGGGTGGCGTCCGCGGCTTGGTCGTCGGGTTTGTTCTGGGAGGCGCGTTCGGCGGTTACGCGGGAGAGGTAGTTGGTTATTTCGGCTTTGGTGGTGGCTTCGGGCCAGTTGAGGGGGGTGGCCATGAGGGTGGCCACCTGGTGGGCGCAGTCTTCGCCGCGGTGGGGGTATTCGATGGAGATTCGGGTTCTGCGGGCTAGGACGTCTTCCAGGTGTAGGGCCGCTTCGTGGGTGGTGGCGTAGACGATCTCCACGCGGAGGTAGTCGGGGGCGGCGTCTACGGGTTTGAGGAGGTCTGGGTTGTTGTCGGCCAGGGCCAGGACCTCGTGGATCAGGGAGCCGTAGCGGTCGAGCAGGTGGCGGACGCGGTAGGGGTGTAGGCCGTGGCGGGCCGCTAGGAGGTCCGCCTGGTTGACCAAGGCGTGGTAGCCGTCAGCGCCGAGGAGGGGGACCTGGTCGGTGATTGACGGTTGTAGTCGGCCGGGGAGGTCTACGGCGGCCGCGTCTACCGCGTCAGCGGCCATGACTCGGTAGGTGGTGTATTTGCCGCCCGCTATCGCCACCAGGCCGGGGGCCACGCGGGCGACGGCGTGCTCGCGGGACAGCTTGGAGCTTTCCTCGCTCTCGCCTGCCAGCAGGGGGCGCAGCCCGGCGTAGACGCCTTCGATGTCGTCGTGGGTCAGTGGGGTGGCGAGGACCTTGTTGACGTGGTCGAGGAGGTAGTCGATGTCCTGTCTGGTCGCCGCGGGGTGGGCCAGGTCCAGGTTCCAGTCCGTGTCGGTGGTGCCGATGATCCAGTGGTTGCGCCACGGGATGACGAACAGCACGGACTTCTCGGTGCGCAGGATCAGGCCGGACTCCGCGACGATCCGGTCGCGGGGGACGACGATGTGCACGCCCTTGCTGGCCCGCACCCGGAACCGGCCCCGGCTGCCTGACGCGTGCTGCATCTCGTCCGTCCACACGCCGGTGCAGTTGATCACCGCGTGCGCGCGCACCTCCGCCTCCGCGCCGTTTTCGACGTCGCGGACGCGGACGCCGGAGACTCGGTCCGCTTCGCGGGTGAAGCCGACGACCTGGGTGGAGGTGCGGACCACGGCGCCGTAGTGGGCCGCGGTGCGGGCGACGGTCATGGTGTGGCGGGCGTCGTCGGCTTGGGCGTCGTAGTAGCGGATGCCGCCGATGAGGGCGTCGCGCTTGAGCGCGGGCGCGAGCCGCAGGGCGCCAGCGCGGGTGAGGTGCTTCTGGCCGGGGACCGACCGCGCGCCGCCCATGCTGTCGTAGAGGAACAGACCGGCCGCGGTGTAGGGGCGCTCCCAGCCGCGGTGGGTGAGCGGGTAGAGGAAGCTGACCGGTTTGACCAGGTGCGGGGCGAGGCGGGTGAGCATCAGCTCGCGTTCCCGCAGGGCCTCGCGGACCAGGCCGAACTCCAGTTGCTCCAGGTAGCGCAGGCCGCCGTGAAACAGCTTGCTTGATCGACTCGACGTGCCGGACGCCAGGTCGCGCGCCTCGACGAGGGCGACCTTGAGGCCTCGGGTGGCCGCGTCGAGGGCGGTGCCCGCGCCGACGACCCCGCCGCCGATCACCACGACGTCGAAGGTCTCGTCGGCCAACCGCCGCCAGGCGTGTTCCCGTTCGGCCGGACCGAGTCCGCCGCCGATCCGGTCCACTGCCGAACCCGGCTTGTGGTTGACCACTGTCCGTCTCCCCTGCCGCCCGCGGACAACCCGACGCGGCCAACGCTACCGGCAACCGACTGACCCGGCATTCGGCCCATGGACAGCTTCGTCGCCCGAACGGTAGCGTCCGATTTTCACTGTGGGTAGGCAGTGGCGCCACCCGGTCCAGGCCCCTGCCTGCCCCTCGCTACCCGCGCGCGAGGGAGACCGACACTGTGGAGTTGACCTTCGGGGAGATCCTTCTCTGGGAACTGCTGGGCACTGCCGCGTTGACCCTTCTCGGTTGCGGTGTTGTGGCGAACACCGTCCTGCGTAAGTCGCTCGGTTTCCAGGGCGGGTGGCTGCTGGTCAACTTCGGGTGGGGTTTCGCGGTGTTCGCTGGCGCGAGCATCGCCGCGCCGAGCGGCGCGCACCTCAATCCCGCGGTCACGATCGGCCTGCTGGCGGCGGGCAAGACCGACCTCGCCGACGTGCCCGCCTACCTGATCGGGCAGTTGGCGGGCGCGTTCCTGGGGGCCGTGCTGTGCTGGCTCACCTACAAGCTCCAGTTCGACACCCACGACGAGCCGGAAAACACGCTGGGGATCTTCGCGACCGGACCGACCGTGCGCCGACCGGCGTGGAACCTGGTCAGCGAGGTCATCGGCACCTTCGTGCTGGTCCTGTGGGTGCTGACCAGCCCGACGATGAAGCTGGACGAGGGCGGGCTGCCGCAGTTCGGCAACTCCGCGCTCGGCTACGCGGCGGTCGCCTTCGTGGTGATCGGCATCGGCAACTCCCTCGGCGGCCCGACCGGCTACGCGATCAACCCGGCCCGTGACCTCGGCCCGCGGGTCGCCTACGCGGTGCTGCCGATCCGCGGCAAAGGCGGCGCGGACTGGGGCTACTCCTGGGTTCCGGTCGCCGGTCCGCTGGTCGGCGCCGTGGCCGCTGGCCTGCTGGCGCAGGCCCTCCCGTCCTGAGAGCTGATCGACGCAAGCATTGAGAGGCATGAGCATGACCAAGTACGTGGCCGCCGTCGACCAGGGCACCACATCGACCCGCTGCATGATCTTCAGCCACGCGGGCGAGGTGGTCGCGGTGGACCAGCGCGAGCACGAGCAGATCTTCCCGCGTGCCGGGTGGGTCGAGCACAACCCGGCGGAGGTGTGGGAGAACACCCGGGCGGTCGCCGCGGGCGCGTTGGCCAAGGCGGACCTGCACGCGTCCGACATCGCCGCGGTCGGCATCACCAACCAGCGCGAGACAGCCGTCGTGTGGGACCGCGTCACCGGCGAGCCGGTCTACAACGCCATCGTCTGGCAGGACACTCGGACTGACCGCATCGCCACCGAACTGGGCAACCTGGGCGGCGGACAGGAGCGCTACCGGGCGAAGACAGGGCTACCGCTGGCCACATACTTCTCCGGCCCGAAGATCCGCTGGATTCTGGACAACGTCGACGGCGCGCGGGAGAAGGCCGAGGCGGGCGACCTGCTGTTCGGCAACATGGACACCTGGGTCTTGTGGAACATGACCGGCGGCGTCGACGGCGGCGTGCACGTCACCGACCCCACCAACGCCTCGCGCACGCTGCTGATGGACCTGTCGACCCTGTCCTGGGACGCGGAGATCGCCGCGGAGATGGGTGTCCCGCTGGCGATGCTGCCGGAGATCCGGTCGTCCTCGGAGGTGTACGGCAAGGTCCGCGAGCGCGGCGCGCTGGCGGGCGTGCCGATCGCGGGCATCCTCGGCGACCAGCAGGCCGCGACGTTCGGCCAGGCCTGCCTGTCGCCCGGCGAGGCCAAGAACACCTACGGCACCGGAAACTTCGTCCTGCTCAACACCGGCACCGAGCAGGTGATGAGCGAGAACGGCCTGCTGACGACGGTCTGCTACAAGATCGGCGACCAGGCCCCGGTCTACGCGCTGGAAGGGTCGATCGCGGTCACCGGGTCGCTGGTCCAGTGGATCCGCGACAACCTGGGCATGATCAGCACGGCGGCGGAGATCGAGGAGCACGCCCGCGCGGTCGAGGACAATGGCGGCTGCTACTTCGTGCCCGCCTTCTCCGGCCTGTTCGCCCCGTACTGGCGCTCGGACGCCCGCGGCGCGATCGTCGGCCTGACCCGGTTCGTCACCAAGGGCCACCTGGCGCGCGCGGTCCTGGAGGCGACCGCGTTCCAGAGCCGCGAGGTGATCGAGGCGATGAACGCCGACTCCGGTGTCCCGCTGACCTCGCTCAAGGTCGACGGCGGCATGGTCGGCAACGAGTTGCTGATGCAGTTCCAGGCCGACATCCTCGGCGTCCCGGTGATCCGCCCGGTGGTGGCCGAGACGACCGCGCTGGGCGCGGCCTACGCGGCGGGGCTCGCTGTCGGCTTCTGGGAAAGCGAAGACGACATCCGCCGCAACTGGGCGCGGGACAAGCAGTGGGAGCCCTCGATGGACGAGGCCGAACGGGACCGCACGTACCGGCAGTGGAAGAAGGCGGTGACCCGGACCTTCGGCTGGGTGACCGACGAGGATTGAGCGCGGATGATCACCGAAATCCGAGGACCACTCACCGACGAGGACTGACCACCCTCGCCAGACGCCCCCGCGCACGCGCCTGCGCGGGGGCGTTCTCGTTCCAGTGGCGGCGAATCAGGCGGTTGATCGGAATCGGCTTCGGAAACAGCGTTGTTACCCGAGCGGAAAGTTATGGCGCATAACCGCCGACCAATTCCTCGACCTGGTCCTGTCTCAGGTCCCCGCGGATTGTCTACGCAGCAAGAGCGGCGCCGGATGCGGTATCCGCATCCTCGGGACCTGCCCGATTCCACCGCAGCGTGGGCAGAAATCCCGGCGGTTCGGCGCGAGCCCGGATCCTAGGCACTCCGGGCATTCGGTGCGACGCGACATGGTGGCCTCCGTAACGGTTTGACCCCTCAGGGGTACCGGCCCAGTAGATTGTACGAAAGACAAACCTCTGGTTTTCACCCATTCACCCGAGTAAATGGTTACAGAACGACGACATCGGACGTACAAAGTACGCACGATTGGGTGGTTACGATCTCAAAGTACCCCGGGAGAGGACGGCTCAGTCGAGGTCGTCGTGCCGCATGAGCTGGCGGCCCGCCTCGGTGATCGAGCCGGAAAGCGACGGGTAGACCGAGAAGGTCAGCGCCAGGTCGTCCACGGTCAACTGGTTCTGCACCGCCAGCGCGATCGGCAGGATCAGCTCGCTCGCGCTCGGCGCGACGATCACGCCGCCGATGACCACACCGGTCGCCGGGCGGCAGAACAGCTTGACGAAGCCGCGCCGCAGGCCCTCCATCTTGGCCCGCGCGTTGGTGGCCAGCGGCAGCATGACGGTGCGCGCGGGCACCTCGCCGGAGTCGATGGCCTGCTGGCTGATGCCGACGGTGGCGATCTCCGGGTGGGTGAACACGTTCGCCGCGACGGTCTTGAGCTTGATCGGGGCGACGCCCTCGCCCAGCGCGTGCCACATGGCGATGCGGCCCTGCATGGCCGCGACGGAGGCGAGCATGAGCACGCCGGTGCAGTCGCCCGCGGCGTAGATGCCCGGGACGCTGGTGCGCGAGACCCGGTCGACGGTGATGAACCCGCCGGAGCCGAGTTCGACGCCGACCTTCTCCAGGCCGATGTCGGCGGTGTTGGGCACCGACCCGACTGTCATCAGCGCGTGGCTGGCGCGGACGGTCTCCCCGCCCCGGAGGTGCACCACGACCCCGGTGGCGTCGCGGTCGATGCGCTCGGCCCGGGCGTGCTTGACCAGGGTGGTGCCGCGCTCGGCGAACACGCCCTCCAGCACGGCGGCGGCGTCGGCGTCCTCGTGCGGGAGCACCCGGTCGCGGCTGGAGATGACGGTGACCTTGACGCCCATCTCGATGAACGCCGAGGCGAACTCGGCTCCGGTCACCCCGGAGCCGACCACGACCAGGTGCTCGGGCAGTTCCTCCAGGTCGTAAATCTGCCGCCAGTCCAGGACCCGCTTGCCGTCGGGCTCCGCGCCCGCGATGACCCTGGGGGTCGCGCCGGTCGCGATCAGCACGACGTCGGCGTCGAGGACCTCGGTGGTGTCGCGGGAGGTGATCTCGACCCGGTGCGCGGCCATGCCGGTGCGGTCGTCGCAGAAGCGGGCGTGGCCGTGCACGACCCGCACGCCCTCGCGCTGCACGCGGTTGCGGATGTCGGCGGACTGCGCCAGCGCCAGGCCCTTGACCCGGCCGCGCACGACCGGCAGGTGCACTGTGGAGTCGACGTCGTCCACGCCGATGCCGAGTTCGTCGGCGTCGCGGAAGGCGACCCGGGCGCCAGCGGAGGCGATGAATGTCTTCGACGGGACGCAGTCGTAGAGCACGCAGGCGCCGCCGAGACCGTCGCGCTCGACCACGGTGACCTCGGCGCCGTGCTGCGCGGCGACCAGGGCCGCTTCGTAGCCCGCCGGACCCCCGCCCATGATCACGATCCGGGTCACAGCTGCTCCTCTTCCTCGCGCGACGTCCGCGGACACGGTACTTGGGCCGGTCGCGGCAGGCGCCGGGTGGCCGCGAAAAGGTGATCCGCCGCGCGGCTCCCTGCCGTTGATCCGGTGTGTCGCTAGGCTGTCCGACGTGCCGCTCTACGCCGCCTACGGGTCGAACATGGATCCGGGCCAGATGATGCAGCGAGCCCCGCATTCGCCAATGGCGGGGACAGGTTGGCTCGTCGGATGGCGGTTGACGTTCGGGGGTGAAGACCTGGGGTGGGAGGGCGCCCTCGCCACCATTGTCGAGGACCCCGACTCCCAGGTGTTCGTCGTGCTCTACGACGTCACCGAGGACGACGAGGTCAACCTCGACCGATGGGAGGGCTCCGAACTCGGGCTGCACTCGAAGATCCGATTGCGGGTGCAGACGCTGGAAGGCTCGGTGCTGGCCTGGCTGTACGTGCTCGACGCGTACGAGGGCGGGCTGCCCTCCGCGCGCTATCTCGGGGTGGTCGCCGACGCGGCCGAGGCCGCGGGCGCGCCAGCGGACTACGTGGCGAACCTGCGCATCCGCCCGTGCGGGGGCATCGGTCCGGCCACGAGCTGACCCAACCGGAGAGTGTGTCGCACGTCTCTTGTGGTAAGTCGCGTTCGCGGCTGATCACTCGCCGAACGAGGTTCGGCCTGTGCGAGGAGAGACCGACATGCTCAGACGAAGAACCTGGACCCGCGCCTTCTCGGCCGTGACCGCTCTCGCCGCCGCCGCGGTGCTGGCGGTCGCCATCCCGTCGTCGGCTTCGGCGACGCCGGGGTACTGCGGCATCGCGTGGGGTTCGCTGCCGAAGACGGCCTCGGCCACCGAGGTGGGGACGCTGACCAACGTGCGGGCGGGCAGGCACGACTGCTTCGACCGGCTGGTCCTGGACATCGCCGCGCCCGGCTCGAACGGCTACCGGGTGTCCTATGTGGACCAGGTGGTCCAGGACGGGTCCGGCGCGGTGGTGCCGCTGCGCGGCGGGGCGAAGCTCGCCGTCATCGCCGTGGCCCCGGCCTATGACAACGACGGGAACTCGACCTACACGCCCGCGAACCGGGCGGAGCTGGTGAATGTCGCAGGGTGGCCGACGTTCCGCCAGGTGGCTTGGGCCGGGAGCTTCGAGGGCGACACGACTGTCGGGCTGGGAGTGCGGGCCCGACTGCCGTTCCGCGCCTTCGTCCTCGACGGACCCGGCACCGGGTCGCGGCTGATCGTGGACGTGGCGCACTTCTGGTGACCACGCCCGGGACCGGGGAAGCTCGTGCGGGGGGAGCTTCCCCGGTCCTCACGCGAGCGCGGCGAGCGCGGTGTGGGTCATGACGCGGATGCCGGTGAACAGGGCGCGTTCGTCCAGTTGGAACGTCGGCTGGTGGATGTCGTGCATGGGACCGTCGCCGGACCAGACGCCCAGTCGCATGAACGAGCCGGGGATGTGTTCGAGGTACCAGCCGAAGTCCTCGCCGCCGGAGGACTGCTTGGTGCCCGCGAGCGCGTCCTCGCCCAGCGCCGCCTCGATCGCGGTGCGCAGGACCTGGGTGCTTTCCCGCTCGTTGATGACCGGCGGCACACCGCGGCGGTGCTGCAACTCGAATCCGACCCCGGTGGGCGCCAGCAGGGACTGGACCAGGCCCGCCACCAGCGGCTCAAGGTCGGCCCAGACGTCATGGTCGCCGGTGCGCAGGGTGCCGCGCAGCAGGCCGTCCTGGGGGACGGCGTTGGGGGCCTCGCCCGCGTGGACCGCGCCCCAGACCAGGACGGTGCCCGAGCGCGGGTCGATGCGCCGGGACAGCAGCGCGGGCAGGCCGGTGATCACCGTGCCCAGGGCGTGGACCAGGTCGGCGGTCAGGTGCGGGCGCGAGGTGTGCCCGCCGGGCGAGGTGAGGCGCAGCTCCAGCAGGTCGGTGGCCGAGGTGATCGCGCCGACCCGGGTGCCGACCCGGCCGACCTCAAGCCGGGGGTCGCAGTGCAGGCCGAAGATCCGCTCGACGCCCGCGAGGCCGCCCGCGGCGATGACGTCGAGCGAGCCGCCGGGCATGACCTCCTCTGCGGGCTGGAAGATCAGCCGGACCCGGCCGGGCAGGGCCGGGGCGGAGGCCAGGATGATGCCGGTGGCGAGCAGGATCGTGGTGTGCGCGTCGTGGCCGCAGGCGTGCGCGGCTCCGGGCGTGGTGGCCGCGTAGGGCAGGCCGGTGGCCTCGGTCATGGGCAGCGCGTCGATGTCGGCGCGCAGCGCGATGCAGCGCTCGCCCTCGCCGATGTCGCAGATCAGGCCGTTGCCGTTGGGGAGCAGCCGCGGCTGCAGGCCGAAGGACTTGAGCAGGCCCGCGACCAGCTCGGTGGTGGCGAACTCCTGGCGGGAGAGTTCGGGGTGCGCGTGGATGTGCCGGAACCAGGCCACGACGTCCGCCGCGTTGGCCGCCAGCCACTGGTCCAGCCACTCCGGTCCGCGTCCCGCGCCGAGATCTTCCACAGTGGGCATAGTGACCCCGCCCGGGGTGATCAGCACGGCAGAATCGGCGGCCGGGGCGGCGGCGCGGCTGCTGCGGCCGCTGTCGAAGGGCAGGTCAGGCCGGGAATCAAGCACTGTCACGCGGCCCTCCGGGCGTCGGGTCGTTCTCGGTTGCTGTCTCCATTTGCACTAATCGTGCCGCATCGGCACTACAGGTCCCTACGGACTGTGCCCCCTAACCGGTCCGCGGTAGCGCATCTGCGGTAAACGGACGCGTGGCGTTCGGCTTGGCTATCAGGGTGATCAAGACGATCGGCGCGGACTCTGAGCCAAGCTGCGCTGGACGGTGCGTAAGCGAGCGAACGTGGTATCACGGTCGGCCGACGCCTGCCTGCACTCGTTCGGGTTGCCGCGGCGGGCAACCGGCGGCCGGGGACCCGCGAGCGCCACGACCCGCCCCGGCTTCCCCTGGTCGCGCGCGGTTGCCGCCACCCGGGTGGCGGCAACCGGTGACCGGCGGGGTCAGCCCTTGTTCTTGCGTTTGGCCCGGATTTGGTGGCCGTAGACGACGATGCCCAGCAGCACGACCGCCACCACCCCGATGACCAGCTTGTTCTTGCTCTCGGCCGCGTCGGCCTCGGAGGGCTGGCTGGGGAGGTCGACGCTGGGGGCGGTCGTGGTCGGCGGCTGCGCCAGGTCGGTGGCCGAGGCCATGGGGGCGGCACCGAACAGTACGACGATGCCGAAAAGGGCTGCGAGCAACAGCCGAGTCGCGCGGACGGACAACTGCCGGCCCTCCTGGGTCAGGGAAGATGAGGCTCGCACCAGGTTAGTCGGACCGCTCCGGCTCCGCGAAGGCCGAAAGGATCTTCTCGGCCGCCAGGGTCGCGGTGAGCTGCCCGGCGCGCACCTGGCGCTCGACCTCCGGGGCGAGGGCGCGCACGGCCGGGTGGTCGCGCAGGCGGGTCAGCAGGGTGTCCTGGACCATCGCCCAGGTCCAGTCGACCTGTTGGCGGGTGCGCTTCTCGGCCAGTTCCCCGGTCTCGGACAGGGTCCGGTGGTGCTGCTCGATCTGCGTCCACAGCGCGTCCAGACCGATGTTCTCCTGGCCGCTGCACGTCAGCACCGGCGGGTTCCAGCTCGCGTCCGGGGAGCGCAGCAGCCGCAACGCCCCGGCGAGCTCACGCGCGGCCTTCTGCGCCTCGCGGGCGTGGTCGCCGTCAGCTTTGTTAACCGCGATGACGTCGGCAAGCTCAAGGACGCCCTTCTTGATGCCCTGGAGCTGGTCGCCGGTCCTGGCCAGGGTCAGGAACAGGAAGCAGTCGACCATGTTGGCCACCGTGGTCTCGGACTGGCCGACGCCGACCGTCTCGACCAGCACGATGTCGTAGCCCGCCGCCTCCATCAGCACGATCGTCTCGCGGGTGGCCTTGGCGACCCCGCCGAGCGTGCCCGAGGTGGGCGAGGGGCGGATGAACGCGGCCGGGTCGACCGCCAGCCGCGCCATCCGGGTCTTGTCGCCGAGGATGCTGCCGCCGGTCCGGGTGGACGACGGGTCGACGGCGAGCACCGCGACCTTGTGCCCGGCCGAGGTCAGGTTGCTGCCCAGCGCGTCAACGAAGGTCGACTTGCCCACGCCGGGGACGCCGGTGATGCCGACCCGGTGCGCGCCGCCCGCGTGCGGGAGCAGCTCGACCAGCAGCTCCTGGGCGAGCGCGCGGTGGTCGGGGCGGCGGGACTCCACGAGGGTGATCGCCCGGGACAGCAGGCCGCGGTCCCCGGCGAGCACCCCCTTGGCGTACTCGCTGACGTCGATTGTTTTAGCCAAGCTCGTGCCCGTGCTGCTCAGCGAGCTTGCGCAGCAGTTCGGCGGCGGCGTCGGCGATCACCGTGCCGGGCGGGAAGATCGCCGCCGCGCCCGCCGCGCGCAGCTCCTCGAAGTCCTGCGGCGGGATGACGCCGCCGACGACGATCATGATGTCGTCGCGGCCCAGCTCGGCCAGCTCCGCGCGCAGCGCGGGCACCAGGGTGAGGTGGCCCGCGGCGAGCGAGTTGACCCCGACGATGTGCACGTCGGCCTCGACGGCCTGGCGCGCGACCTCGCCCGGGGTGGAGAACAGCGGGCCCACGTCGACGTCGAAGCCGAGGTCGGCGAACGCGGTCGCGATCACCTTCTGGCCGCGGTCGTGGCCGTCCTGGCCCATCTTGGCGACCAGGATGCGCGGGCGACGCCCTTCGGCTTCCGCGAAGGCGTCGACAACCTTGCGCGCTTCCTCCACATTGGACACTTGGCCAACCTCGTCCCGGTATACCCCGGAGATAGTCCGGATCTGCGCGGCGTGGCGGCCCCAGACCTTGCCCAGCGCCTCGGAAATCTCGCCGACCGTGGCCTTCTCCCGAGCGGCGTCGATGGCCAACTCCAACAGGTTCCCGTCGGAATCCGCGGCCCGGGTCAGCGCGTCGAGCTTGCGCTCGACGGCGTCGTTGTCGCGTTCCTCGCGCAGCCTGCGCAGCTTCTCGATCTGCTGCGCCCGCACGCCCGCGTTGTCGACCTTGAGGACGTCGATCTGCTCCTCTTCGGCCACGCGGTACTTGTTGACGCCGATGACCGGCTGCCGCCCGGAGTCGATGCGGGCCTGGGTGCGCGCGGCGGCTTCCTCGATGCGCAGCTTGGGGATGCCCGCGTCGATGGCCTGCGCCATGCCGCCCGCGGCCTCGACCTCGCTGATGTGGCCCCACGCCTTGCGGGCGAGCTCGTAGGTCAGGCGCTCGACAAAAGCGCTGCCGCCCCACGGGTCGATGACCCGGGTGGTGCCGGATTCCTGCTGGAGCACCAGCTGCGTGTTGCGGGCGATGCGCGCGGAGAAGTCCGTGGGCAGAGCCAGCGCCTCGTCCAAGGCGTTGGTGTGCAACGACTGCGTGTGCCCCTGGGTGGCGGCCATCGCCTCGACGCAGGTGCGGATGACGTTGTTGTAGACGTCCTGCGCGGTCAGCGACCAGCCCGAGGTCTGGCAGTGCGTGCGCAGGCTCAGCGACTTCGCCGACTTCGGCTCGAACTGCTTGACCAGCTTGGCCCACAGCAGCCGGGCCGCGCGCATCTTGGCGACCTCCATGAAGAAGTTCATGCCGATCGCCCAGAAGAACGACAGCCGGGGCGCGAACCGGTCCACATCCATGCCCGCGCCTCGGCCAGCCCGGATGTACTCCACGCCGTCGGCCAGGGTGTAGGCCAGCTCAAGGTCGGCAGTCGCCCCGGCTTCCTGCATGTGGTAGCCGGAAATCGAGATGGAGTTGTACTTGGGCATGTTCGCCGAGGTGTAAGCGAAGATGTCGGAGATGATCCGCATCGACGGCCGCGGCGGGTAGATGTAGGTGTTGCGGACCATGAACTCTTTGAGGATGTCGTTCTGGATGGTCCCGGCCAGCTTGTCCGGCGTGACCCCCTGCTCCTCGGCCGCGACGACATAGAGCGCGAGCACCGGCAGGACGGCGCCGTTCATGGTCATCGACACGCTCATCTTGTCGAGCGGGATGCCGTCGAAAAGCTGGCGCATGTCGTAGATGGAGTCGATCGCCACCCCGGCCATGCCGACATCGCCCGCGACGCGCGGGTGGTCGGAGTCGTAGCCGCGGTGGGTCGCGAGGTCGAACGCGACCGACAAACCCTTCTGTCCCGCGGCGAGGTTGCGGCGGTAGAAGGCGTTGGACTCCTCGGCGGTGGAGAACCCGGCGTACTGCCGGATCGTCCACGGCTGGTTCACATACATCGTCGGGTACGGGCCGCGCAGGAACGGCGCGATGCCGGGGTAGGTGTCGAGGAAGTCCAGGCCCTCGGTGTCCTCGGCGGTGTAGACCGGCTTGACGCCGATGCCCTCCGGGGTCTCCCACGCCAGCGCGTCCGCGTCCTTGCCGGTGCTCGTCAGCAGGGCTTCCTGCCATTGCGCCGCGGCGCCCTCGGTGGGCTCGCCAAGCTCGACGGCGGAGAAATCGGGGATGCTCATGCGGGTACTCCCAGCGTCTCCAGAGTGGCGCGCAGGACCTGCAGCGCGTCGCAGCCGGTGAAGACGAAATCGTCCACTCCGGACCGCAGGTGGTCGTCGGACGGCTTGCCCGCCAACAGGACGCGGGTCGCGCCCGCCGCTTTCAGCGCCTCGGCGACCGGCCCGGCCAGCTCGCCGTAGGACTTCTCCGAGCCGCACAGGCACGCGATCGCCGCGCCGCTCTCGGCCAACCGCGCCACGGCGGTCTCCGCGTCGGCGATCACCCCGCCCGCCACGGTCTCGATGCCGCCCGCCTGGAACAGGTTGGCCGCGAAGGTGGCGCGCGCGGTGTGCGCGGCGACCGGGCCGAGCGTGGCGAGGAAAACCTTGGGGCGCGCGCCAGTCTCCGCGAGTGTCCTATCGGAACGGTCGCGCAGTTCCTCGTACGCCTCGGCGTAGCGCACCGCGGGGAGCCCGCCGGTCGGCGCGGGCGGCTCCGGCTCGCGCACCGGGGACTTCTCCGCCAGGTTGGGGAACTCGCTGACGCCGGTGATCGCGTCGGCGCGGGTGGCCAGGTTCGCCGAGCGGGCCTGCCAGGTGGCGGCGAGCCGGTCGGCGACCAGGCCGGAGTCCAGCGCGGCGAGCAGCCCGCCCGCGCGCTCGATCTCGGTGAACCAGGCCCACGCCGCCTTGGCCAGCTCGTCGGAAAGCGTTTCCACGTACCAGGAACCGCCCGCCGGGTCGATGACACCGGCCAGTTTGGACTCTTCGAGCAGCACCGACTGGGTGTTGCGGGCGATGCGCCGGGCGAACGCGTCGGGCAGGCCGAGCGCGGCGTCGAAGGGGAGCACGGTGACCGCGTCCGCGCCGCCGATCCCCGCGCCGAAGCAGGCGAGCGTGGTGCGCAGCATGTTCACCCACGGGTCGCGGCGGGTCATCATCGCGGGCGAGCTGACCGCGTGCTGCCGCTGGGCCGCTGACGCGCCGCTCACTCCACTCACCGTGGCCACGCGCGCCCAGAGCCGCCGCGCCGCGCGGAACTTGGCGATGGTCAGGAACTGGTCGGCGCTCGCCGCGTAGCGGAACTCAAGCTGCGCGGCCGCGGCGTCGACGCTGAGCCCGGCCGAGGTGAGGGCGCGCAGATAGGCGACGCCCGCGGCGAGAGACGCGCCCAGCTCCTCGGCGTCGGACCCGCCAGCCTGGTGGAACGGCAGGCCGTCGACCACGATCGACCGCAGCCGCGGGTACTCGGCCGCGGCGACCGCGAGCGCGGCGGCCCCGTCGAGGTCGGCGCCGGAGTTGGTGCGGGCGTGGTGGCCGATCGGGTCGGCGCCCAGGTTGCCCTTGACCTCGCTGGCCGGGATGCCCTTGTCCGCGTGCAGCCGCAGCAGCTCGTCCGCGGCCTCCCGGAACTGGGCGCCCGCGTCGAGGGTGACCGGCGCGAGGTCGAGGTAGACGTCCTGGAGGACGTCGCCGAGCGCGCCGACCGGCAGGCCGCCGTCGCCGACGACCAGCCACAGCGACGACACGCCGTTCTCCAGATCGGCCAGCACCGCCTTGCGGGCGGCCTCGGAGTTCGGGTCGGCGTGCCGCTGCCGCACGTCCCACCCGGTCGCCACATAGCCCTCCGGGCGGCTGCCGCGCAGGAACGGCGGCAACCCCGGGTAACCGGCCGGGGGCGCGGCGTTGTCCGCGGTGTAGAGCGGGTTGACGACGATGCCGTCGTAGGTGCGGCTGCTCAGCAGCGTCTCGACCGGGTGGGCGTAGCCCTCCGGGATCGCGTCGGACTTGCGCAGCACGCCCTCGACCAGCTTTTGCCACTGCTCACGCGCGGCATCGTCGAACTCACCCGCGAGGATCAGGTCGTCCGGCTCGGCGTGCGGCGCGGAGGGGGGTGTCATGCCCCGCAATGCTACGGAAACCCGCGCTCAACACCAGGCGACGGACGTGTGAGGCTGATCGCGGTCTCACTTTCACCCCGGCCCCACCGCCGGGTCGGCGACAATGGCCGTGTGTCCACCCCGGATCCCGCCGATCGCCTGGTCGCGGGCAGATACCGCCTGCGGCGGCTGCTCGGCCAGGGGTCGATGGGCATGGTCTGGGAGGCTTACGACGAGTATCTGCGCAGACCCGTCGCCGTGAAACAGGTGCGGCTCCCACCCGGGGTGCCCCCCGCCCAGGCCGACGAACTACGCGAGCGCACGCTGCGCGAGGCGCGCGCCATCGCGGTCGTCTCGCACCCGAACGTGATCACCCTGCACGACGTCGCGCTGGAGGACGACGAGCCGTTCGTCGTCATGGAGTTCATGGCCGCCACCAGCCTCGCCGAGCTGCTGACGGCCAACGGTCCACTCGACACCACCCAGGCCGCGATCGTCACGGACGCGGTGGCCGCGGGTTTGGAAGCCGCGCACGGCGCGGGCATCACGCACCGGGACGTCAAACCGGGCAACGTCCTCGTCGGCCCGGACGGCCGGGTCAAGCTGACCGACTTCGGCATCGCCCGCAACGTCTCCGAGCGCACCCTCACCCGCACCGGCGTCATGCTCGGCTCCCCCTGCTACATAGCCCCCGAAATCGCCTCCGGCGGCGAAGTCACCCCCCAGGCGGACCTGTGGGGCCTGGGCGCCACCCTCTTCGCCGCCGTCGAGGGCCACGCCCCCTACGACCCGAACGGCGCCGTGGTGGAGACCATCGCCAAAGTCGTCGACGGCGACGTCCCCCAGCCCGCGCACGAGGGTCCGCTGCGGCCGATCATCACCGGCCTGATGGTGAAGGACCCAACCGCCCGCCTGCCGCTGCGGGAGGTGCGGGAGCGGCTGTTCCCGCTGCTGCCCGCGCCAGGAAGCCCGGCATACCGAAGCTTCGCGGTGACCGAGGACACCCCGACGGTGGTGACCAAGCCGATCACGCCGCGGCCCACGCCCCCCGGGGAGACGAGCGCCCCACTGGCCCCCGCCCCCGGCCCCCTGCCATTCGCGGCGCCCCCGCGGCGGCCGGGAACCACGGCGCTGGCGATCGCGGCGGTGCTGCTGTTCATGGTGGCCGCCGCCGCGGGCTTCGCCCTCACCCGCGTGGTCGGCGGGCAGCCCATCCTCCCCCCGGACCCGCATCCCACCTCCCCACCCGCCTCCGCTCCCCTGCGCGACTTGGTGCCGCGGACGGCGGACGCCGCCACTCTCGCGGGGGAACAAGGTGGGGGATTCACTGTCCCGGTGCCCGCGGACTGGGTGAAGTTCGTGGAGCAGCGCACGGCTAAAACGCTGCCGAACAGCACCCGGGTGCACTGGGTGTCGCCGGACGGGGCGGCGGAACTGGTGGTGGAACGCTTTCCGAACTTCTATCCGAAATACACGGTCGAAATATACGTCCGCGCTATGGCCGATCGTGTTCCCGGATATCGGGTCGTCGGAGACATGCCGCTTCCCGATCCCGCCGTCCCGGAACCCGCCCGGCAAATCACTTACCGGAGCGTGGAAACAGCCACCACGGGGAGCGACGTGAACCGGGTTTCGTTCGCGAATATCCTTCCCCGATCCCAAGACCTCTGGGTAGTCAGCGTCACGGTCCCCATTGACCAGGAAGACTCCGGCAGACGGGACCTGTTCGCCCGCATCGCCCCGGAGTTCCAGCCAAGCGGCTGAACTTCCCGCCCAGTTTCCGGATTCCTGCCCGCGACCTCCTGCCGGTTGCTACTTTCGCGGCTGACCAGGGGAGGACACTTGTACGTGGACAGAGGCAGCTCCGACTTCAACGCCGTCGGTTCGGGCATCACCAACTTCCTCAACGCCGCCAAGAGCGGCAGCTTCGCCATCAACGAGCACGGCGGCCAGGCCCTCCTGCGAGCAGCCCGGGAGATGCGCGACTGGTACGACGAGAACCAACACCGCATGAACCTCCTGACTCAGGAGCCACGACTGGGGTCCAGCAACAACGCGCAGGTCATGAAGCCTTTCATGGTGAAAGTGGCCACTGACGAGCAAGGATTTCTCACACAGCTGGTGGCCTTCAAAGACACACTGCTCAAGTTTGAGGAAGCAGTGAAGATCGCTATGGCAAACTACAAGCAGGCCGACGACGACGCCGCGAGGACGCTCGACCAAGACGGGTAGGACGACCACCACCGATGACCGCACCACTATCCGCTGTCCGAACAGCGGTCTTCGCCATGTTGCTGACCGTCGCGGCGTGTTCCACCGACACCCCGGGAAGCCCGGTCCCTGGAGTGTCGACCTTCCCCACCGACACGACAACCGTGTCCAAGCGGCCCACCAGCACCACACCAAACCCGGCCAACAGCCCACTGGCCGAGGTCGACCCCTGCGACCTGCTCACCGAGGACGGCAAGACCCAACTCGGCGTCAGTGGCCCAGGCGAACCAGACGACACCGGATCAGGGCGAAACTGCGTCTGGCGACTCCGAGGACCAGAACGCACCTTCATCTTCAGCGCAGGGGTCAACGACAAACACGGCCTCAAAGACCTACCCCCCGATATCAACAACAAAGACCTCACGCCCATCGAAGGCCGCAAGACCGTGCAGACCAGCCTCGGGCATGGCACAAGCGCCTGCACGGTCCATCTGTACGTCACTGAAACGACCAGAGCATCTGGGTCCGCTGTCACGGGCGACGACCAGGCCAAAGCCTGCGGAGTCGCGCTCCAGATAGCGCAGCTCATCGAGCCCCAACTGCCCCGATGACCAGCACCCGAGTCCGCGGCTGTCCCACTGATCATGCGGAATCCGGTTTCCGCCTGCCATAGCGCTTGCCGGATTCGTTCGCCTCGGCCAACCTGCGCAAGGCCATCATCGCGGAGTCGCCCAGAACTGTGCCGATGACGACGCTTTCGAGCATGTCGTCCACGGTTTGGGCTTGGGCGACGTAGTCCAGGTCGATCGCCGCCACTGATTCCATGGCTTCGGCGTAGCCGCGGACGGCGTCGAGGAAGCGGCTGTGGCCTAGGGCCTGGGCGGTGACCAGGACGGTGGCGAGGGCGCCGACGGCGGGGTGTTCTGCGCCGCAGTTCCAGCCGCGTTCGGCGATGAGGTCGACCACTTCCTGTTCCGCGGCGGCCTGGATGGCTTCGTCGGCGGGGTCGGGGACAAGAAGGACGGCTTTTTGGACGGTGCCCATGAGGCGGTCGAGGTCGCGGGCGGGCATGTCCTCCGAGGACGAGTCGACGGTGGCGAGGACGTCGCGGACGGCGGCGACGGACAGGCCGCCGACGTCGATGAGGGCGCGGACGAGGCGGAGGCGGTGGACGTGGGTCTCGTCGTAAAGCGCCTGGTTGGGGCTGGTGCGTTCGCCGGGGGGCAGCATTCCTTCGCGCAGGTAGTACTTGATCGTCGGCACGGCCACGCCGCTGCGCCTGCTCAGTTCCGCTATCCGCACACCGCTCCCCACGCTGGACACCCCTCGCCGACTAGTGTACTTATGGATAACAGACAGTGCTGCTATCCATTTGAGGGGGAGTCATGCTGAAGACCTGGAACCGACCGTTAGTGCTCTTCTCCGGGTTGATGGCCGTGTGGGCCCTGGCGTCGGTGATCGGGCTGATCGTGGACGACCGGATGTTCCTCGGCGCGCCGATCTGGGCGAAGCCGCTCAAGTTCAGCGTGTCGTTCGCCCTCTTCGGGCTCAGCTGGGCGTGGCTGGTGTCGCTGCACCCGACGCCGCCGCGCGCGCTGAACCGGATCTCGGTCGTGCTGGCGACCACGTCGCTGATCGAGATGGTGATCATCACCGGGCAGGTGGTGCGGGGCACGGGCAGCCACTTCAACAACCTCACCCCCCTCGACGCGACGCTGTTCCGGATCATGGCCATCACGGTCGCCGTGCTCTGGGTGAGCACGCTGCTGCTGGCGCTGAGCGTGGGCGCGCGGCGGCTCGCACCCGCGCCGGAGCTGCTGGCCATCCGGTTGGGGATGGCGATCTCGCTGGTGGGGATGTTGCAGGCCGGGCTGATGGTGGTCAACGTCAGCGGCGTCGACGGCTTCCAGGGCGGGCACAGCGTCGGCGTGCCCGACGGCGGCCCGGGGATGTTCCTGACCGGCTGGAGCACCACCGGCGGCGACCTGCGCATCGGGCACTTCCTCGGACTGCACGCGCTGCAACTGCTGCCGCTGGCCGCGATGCTGCTCCGCGGCCGGGCGAGCGAGCAGGCGTCGGTCCGGGTGATCTGGTCCCTCGGCCTGGGCTACGCGGGCCTGGTCGCGCTGGTCACCTGGCAGGCGCTGCGCGGGCAGCCGCTGATCGCGCCGGACTGGATCACCGGGACGGCCTTCGGCGTGCTGGCCGCGGCGGTGGCCGCGGGCCTGGCCAGCGCGCGGGCGAAGGCGGTCGTGTGATGGGGATGATGTTCGACCTGGCGTTCTGGCTCGCCGCGCCGTTCTGGGCGCTGATGGTCCTCGCGCCGAAGTGGCGGTGGACGCGGACGATCGTGGGGTCGCCGTGGATCGTCGCGCCGACGCTGGTGGTGTGGGCGGTGCTCGCCGTGCCGCGGTTCCCGGAACTGTGGGCGGAGGTGACCTCACCGTCCCTGACGGGGTTCGCCGCCTTCCTGCGTGACGACGGCGCGGTGGCGCTGATCTGGGCGCAGGTCATCGCGTGGGACCTTTTCCTCGGGCGGTGGATGTACCTGGAGAGCAGGCGGCGGGACATCCACCCGCTGATCATGGGGCCGCTGCTGGTGTTCACCATCCTGCTGTCCCCGATCGGCTTCCCGATTTTCCTTGCCCTGCGTAGCCGCTTCCCGACGCGGGAACCCGCCGCCGCGTAAGCTCCCGTCGTGACCGGTACCGACTTCGACACAGATCCCCGCGCGGTCGCCGACCAGGCGGCGAAAGCGCTTGCCGAGCGCACCGGGGCCGACTCCCACGATCTCGCCCTCGTGCTGGGCTCCGGCTGGCGGCCCGCCGCAGACCAGCTCGGCCCCGCCGAGGCCGAGGTGCCGATGGCGGACCTGCCTGGTTTCATCCGGCCGACCGTCGAGGGCCACGGCGGGACGATCCGCTCGGTCCAGGTGGGCGACAAGCGGGTGCTGGTCCTGTTGGGCCGCACCCACGTCTACGAGGGCCACGGCGTGGCGCGCGCGGTGCACGGGGTCCGCACGGCGGCCGCGGCGGGCGTGCGGACGGTCGTGCTGACCAACGCGGCGGGCTGCCTCAAGACGGGCGTCCGGGTGGGGCAGCCGGTGCTGATCAGCGACCACCTGAACCTCACCGCGAAGTCGCCGCTGGTGGGCGCGGAGTTCGTGGACCTGACCGACCTATACTCGCCGCGCCTGCGGCTGCTGGCCCGCGAGATCGACCCGTCGCTGATCGAGGGCGTCTACGCGGGCCTGCCTGGGCCGCATTTCGAGACCCCGGCGGAGATCACCATGCTGCGGGTCCTGGGCGCCGACCTGGTGGGCATGTCGACGGTGCTGGAGGCCATCGCCGCGCGGGCGGCCGGGGTCGAGGTGCTGGGGCTGTCGCTGGTGACGAACCTGGCGGCGGGCATGACCGGCGAGCCGTTGAACCACATCGAGGTCCTGGAAGCGGGCCGTGAGGCGGCGAGCACCATGGGCGGGCTGCTGCGCGAGCTGGTCGTCCGGTCGTGACCCGGCTCGCCCCCGACCTGCGCGACCGCGCGTTCCGCTGGCTCGCCGACGACCCGGACCCGGATAGCAAACTGGAGCTTCAGCGGATCGTCGCGACGGCGATGGGCGGCGACGCGGCCGCGGTCGGCGAGCTGGCCGACCGGATGGCGGGGCCGTTGACGTTCGGCACGGCGGGCCTGCGCGGCCCGGTCCGGGCTGGGCCCAACGGCATGAACCGCGCCGTGGTCATCCGCACGACGGCCGGGGTGGCGGCGTGGCTGGCGGCGCGGGGGCACGCGGGCGGGGTCGTGGTCGTGGGCCGCGACGCCCGGCACGGGTCGGAGGCGTTCCACGCGGACGCGGCCGGGGTGCTGGCCGCCGCCGGGTTCGACGTGCGGGTGCTGCCCCGGCCGCTGCCGACGCCGGTGCTGGCGTTCGCGGTGCGGTCGCTGGGCGCGGTGGCCGGGGTGATGATCACCGCGTCGCACAATCCGCCCGCCGACAACGGGTACAAGCTGTATGTGGACTCCGGCGCGCAGATCGTCCCGCCCGCCGACCGCGAGATCGAAGCCGCCATCGCGGCCGCGCCCGCGGCGATCTCGGTGCCCCAGGCCACGAGTTGGACGGCGTTGGGCACGGAGGTGCTGACCGCGTACCTGGACCGGGTGGCGAGCCTGCCCCGGGGCAGCGCGCGGGAACTGCGGATCGCCGCGACAGCCCTGCACGGCGTTGGCGCCGGTCCACTGGCGCTTGCCTTGCACCAGGCGGGTTTCACCGACGTCAGCATGGTCGCCGACCAGACCCAGCCCGACCCGGATTTCCCCACGGTTCCGTTCCCGAACCCGGAGGAACCCGGCGCGACGGACCTGCTGGTGGCCACGGCGTCCGAATTGGACAGTGACATCGCGATCGCCCTGGACCCGGACGCCGACCGCTGTGCCATCGGCGTCCGCGACCGCGACGGCGCGTGGCGGATGCTCTCCGGCGACGAGACCGGAGCCCTACTCGGCCAGCACATCCTGTCCACTTCGGACAGTGCTAACCGGTTGGTAGCCAACACAATCGTGTCATCGTCGCTGCTGGCGTCGATCGCCACCGCCCACCACGCCCGCCACGCCGCGACGCTGACAGGCTTCAAATGGCTGGTCCGCGCGGGCGAAGGCTTGGTCTACGCCTACGAGGAAGCCCTGGGCCACTGCGTCGACCCGGATTTCGTGCGCGACAAGGACGGCATCTCCGCCGCCGTCCTCGCCTGCGACCTCGCCGCCACCCTCCGCGCCCGCGGCCGCACCCTGCTCGACGCCCTGGACGACCTCGCCGTCACCCACGGCCTGCACCTGACCCGGCAGGTCTCGCTGCGCGTGACCGACCTCGGCCGCATCACCGCCCTCATGGCCGCCCTGCGCGCCGCACCCCCCGACGAGCTGGGCGGCGTGGCCGTGACAGCGGAAGACCTACTCCCCCAGGCCGACGTGCTGCGCTACACGGGCGAGGGCGTGCGGGTGATCGTCCGCCCCTCGGGCACGGAGCCGAAAGCCAAGGCCTACCTGGAAATCGTCGCCCCCGTCCCCGACGCCGCCGCCCTGCCCACGGTCCGCGCGGAAGCCTCCCAGCGCCTCGCCAGCCTGGCGGCCGAGGTCGAAGACCTGCTGAGCACCTAAGAGAGACCTCCACGTTGAGGGGAACCCGGTCCAATTGCGGTTTCGCGCTGCCCAGGTCACGGCGTGTGCAAGCTTGACGCCTCAAGCAGCCAGTCCACGGCGTCGACAGATGTGCGGTCGGCGGGCTTCGAGGACAGCGTGACCGCTACGCACCACTCATCCTGGGCGGTAGGTCACATGAGAACCGGTGCTGGGGCAGCCTCGTGGCGAGTACGATCCAACCCGATCGTGTTGCAGGTGCAGCGCGGTGCGCATGGGGGGACGGGGATGTCGTTCAAGGTCGATTCGTTTTATTTGGGTATGTACGCCGGTATCCTACGCAACCATCATGAGGATGTGGTGGCAGCGAAGGAGTTCGCAACGAAGAACGTGCATATCGGTAGCCAGCCGGGATGGTTGTTGCCTTTCGCGGGAAGCCAGGAGCAGATCCAGGGTGAAATCGTCACGGCACTGGGTGCACTAGCCGCGGTGTGCGAGGTTTGTGCGGCCGAATTGGATCGCACGTGGCGAATGTATGACAGTGTCGACAGGGCTGAGGCGGAGCGCCTGGACGGCACCTACCCTGACCCTGGCGGGCCCGCGCAACCTCTGCCACTGCCTGGTCATTCCGTGGAACCGATACCTACAGCAGTTCAGCAACACCATTATCCAACTGGCAGATTGAGCGAACCGACTCCGCTGGGTAGTTTTTCGAACCCATTGCAGCCGATCAATGACATCGGCAATATGATCAGCGTAGGATACTGGGCGCAAAAGTTTCTTGAACTCACGATCCAGGTAAACCCTGTTCAAGAGGCCGCACAATGGGTGGCTGGCGACTGGGAACAATTCGCGAAGGCCGCTGCCGCACTGAATTCGTTGTCGTGGTTCTGCGCCGATGTCGCCAACGATCAGCGCGTCAACATTACTGCCCTGCTCGACCACTGGCAAGGCAACGCGGCCAATAACGCGTTCCATTACTTCAATAACCTCGGTCTTCGGGTCGAGGAATACAGCAGTGCGCTGGCCACACTACGAGACAAGTACATGGAAGCCGCGAAGGGCGCCTGGGAAGCGTCCGAGGCGCTCGCCGACATCATTCAGAATATCTTCGACAACATCTTCTGGGCCACCATGGCCGCAGTTGCGGGCGGCGTATTGGCCGAGACCGTCGTCGGCCCGGCTTTACTGTGGAGCGTGGCCGCTTTCGAATGCAAGAATATTGTCGAGTTATGGCAGGACGCCACGAGGTTGCTGATGCGCATCCAGAACACTATCCGCCTGATCCACGGCGGCGTACTTGAAGTCGTCGGCACGAATGGCGCCTTCCAAGCCCACCCTTTGCCCGCTGGCTATGATCATCCGGGAGTGTGATCATGAGCCAAGACGGTCTCCGTTTTTCCGATGATCCGGTACGCGATCAGGCACGCGCACAGTTGCTCGCTCGGCTGACAACGAACACCGTTAACCCCGCTTTAGCGGAACTTGCCCGCGAGTTGCTTGCAGGCAACCTCACCCCTCGTGCGATCGTCGAGTCGTCCACCTACGATGAAGTCCTCCACGTCGGGGTGGAGAAATTCGCCTCCTGGTACAACGATCTCTCCGAACAGGACAAGGACACCGCCGCAGCAAACGGCGAACAAGCAGTCCATGACCTGGCTCAAGATCCCGACATAGTGCCTGCCGCTCAACCCTTTACCCGCCAGTCCCGCCATAGGAACTCGACCGAGGACTACGGCGAGGACTTTTCCGAACGGACAACCTGGCTCAGTGACCGATAACCGACGACTCGATAACGACGACAGCGAAGTCCCGTTGATCTGGCAAGACGCGCTCGTCAAGAACGGCAGCTTCAATGCCGCGCTCTTCGCCTTGGTTCTTGGCGGACTTGCTGCCTTCGGACTCTTCAAAGCTCCCCATTGGCTTTGGGCCGCGCCTCTTGCCTGCGTCGCCGGGGCCCTCGCCGTCAACCACCGTCTGCGGTCGGCGACCCGCTACTCCCAAGTCGCCATCCTCGGTGCCACCACTCTCATCCTGCTCGCCGGAGCTGTCGCACTCGGCACACTCACCATCAACACCGTGCGCTGAGCAAGGCGCGTCGGAAGTCAGGCTCCCGCCGGGTCGGCGAACCGCTGTCCCCGTTGGCCGGGCTGGGTGACCACACTCGCGCTGGCGGCACGGCACGCGACCTAGTCGGGGACCGGCCCGGCCGTCTTCAGTCGGTGGTCACCGGAGTGGTGAGTACAACGGCACGTTGGGCGCCAGGCCGGGTTTCATCCCTGTGTCGCTCTTGTCCGCGCAGGTGGTGCAGAGCCGGACCATGACCGTGACCTCACCGGGGGGCGGCGCGTCCGGGGTGTACCCGGGTGGCTCGGAGACCAGGTGTTTCGCGTCGGCTTCGGGCACGCCCACCACTATGAGTCCGGCTATCGCCCACTCGCGGGGGCCGCGCCAGCCGATGCCGGTGTCGGTGCCTGTCGAACACACGACGCATGAGCCCCTGAAGGTGCCGTCCAGCCCGGCCATATGGCGTTCCCCTGGTATCCAGTCGGATTGTCGTCGGTTGTCGCGAGAGTTGAGAGTACCGGTATCAGGGTCTCATCGGTCGTGGCCCACGGCCTGTACCCGACCGGGTGAAGCGCTCGATCGGCCGGGCGCCTAGACCTGGCCGACGAACACTGCTTTGTCGGCCCCGAAGGCGGGCTGGAACACCAGTTGCATCTCGCCTGGTTGCGCCCCCACCGCGTAGGCGACGTCGTAGCTGTAGGTCTTGCCAGGCAGGACCGTGGCGCTCTCGAAACCGGCCGAGCGGCACCCGCCGCCGGAGTCGAAGACGGATTCGGCCTTCTTGCCCGCGAATTGGGCGTCGCCACCGATGGCCAAAGTGCCCACGGAGAACGGTTTGTCGGTGCCGTTGACGACGAGGACGGTGAACTTCACCGCCCGCTCGACCTTGGCAGGTATGGCGTTTTCGCCGGGAGTGCAGGCGACCGGGGTGGAGACCTCGACGGCCAGGCCGTCCTGCCAGGTGTAGCGCTTGCCCCAGGTCGGGGCTTCGGCTGGTCCGCCGCCGCTCACCGTTCCGCTATTGGCGGTGCCGGAGAGGGCGTCGTTCAGGGAATCCACAGCGGCGTTCTGCGCCATGACGGTGAAAACGATCGCCAGCACACACAAGACGACGCCGATGCCAGCGAGGATCTTCTTGCTGCCGAACAGCGCGATGACCCCGAGCACCACCCCCACCCCAGCGGCTACCGCTGTCACGATGTTCAATATGATAATCCATGATCCGATCACTCCGATGATTCCCAGAATGAGCGCTGACCAGGCAAGTCCGGCGAACTTGCGGGGTGCCGCGACGGCGGGTGTGGACTCGGTGGGCGGCGAGGTAGTCATATTTCTCCTTTCACGGCGTTACCCAGAGCGTCGCGGAATCCGAAATGATCGTTACCCAGGGAGCGCGACTCAACGCAGAGAGTAAAAATCTTGAGGAATCCGTGACATACCGGCAAGAAAGGAAAAGCCCCCGAACTTCGGAGGAGTCGGGGGCTTCTCGGTCGCTGGGATCAGCGGGCGAGCCTGCTGATCAGCTCACGCACAGCGTCATGGGACAGCGGCAGGGACACGGCTGGGTGCTTGCTGTCGCGCACCGCACCGAGATCCTGCCGCACCTCGACACAGTTGATCTCGTTCGAGCGGGACGACTTGCGCCAGTCCATCATCACAACCTCTCCATCAGTGCCTTGATCATACGGCGACTCTCCGCGCCCGAGAGAGCTATGCGGTCCAACTCGGCGAGGACAGCCTCGTAGGGGGCGACCTCGGCGTCGTGGAGGTACACACTGCTCCTCAGCAACTCGATGTGCACCACCGGCGGAGCCTGCGGGAACTCCAGCAGCATCCACGAGTAGAGCAGCGCGGCGTTCGGAACGTGCTCCCGCACGACGCGGACACTGTGTCCCCGGAGATGCGCCTCGTGCAGGTGCTGCAACTGCGTTTTGAGGGCTGCCCACCCGCCGAAGGGCGTCCGGAGCGCGCCTTCATAGACGTAGGCGACATAGTCGACCTTGGTCAACACCTGTTGCCGCCGCAGCCGCGCGTTCCACCGCGCCTCGATGCCCTCCGGGCTGACGCCTTGACCACGCATCAGTCCGGCCGCGTAGTCGTAGGTCTGCATGAGGCCGGGGACCACGGCCACGGACCAGTCCGTCAGGGCGCGGGCGGTCGACTCGTAGCTGGCCAGGGTGCCGACGTCCGGCAGGATGCCGGGGACCGGCCGCGACCACCAGCCCGCCTGCGCCGCCGCCTTGGCGGTCTCGATGAGCTGGGTGCGCTGCGCCACGGGCACGTTGTAGATGGTGAGCAGCACCGCGACGTCATCGCTCGTGACGTGCCTGCTGCCGGTCTCCGTGCGGCTCATCGTGGCCAGGGACCACTGGGCGAGGTCCGCGGCTTCCTGGAGGCTCAGCGAGGTCTGCTCTTCCCGGATCGCCCTCAGCTGCGCGCCGATGGTCCTGTCCCTCGCCCGTGACGGCTTTCGTTCACCAGACACGACTACCTCTTTTTCCGCATTCGCAACGGTCAGCGCCCCGTTCGCCGCGGCCCTACCGTTGACGTGAACCGAAGGGAGGCTCGGCCATGGCCGAGGACAGCAGCGACGTCGACTACTGGTTGACCAAGCTTTGTGAGCGTAAGTGGTACATGCATTTCTTCGGAGAGCGAGACGACACGCGAGAAGTCGGGGCGATTCTCACCTGGCCGGACGTATGGGACGTTCTCGTTCTCCTGGGCGAGCAGCACGCGCTCGCCTACCGGATGCCCCGCGCCGACGGGGTGGATCCGTTCTGTCCCAACCATATTCTGGATTCCTACGCGGGTCCGGCCACCTGGACTCTCCGCTGGGTCTTGACGCTCCCCGCCCCCGGTGAGCACTTGCCCCCGTTGAAACCGGTGCCCGCCGACTTCGCGATCCCGCGCGAACTGCGGCGGCCGGTCACCATCCGGGCCGTACGCCCACGCCACTGAGATTGCCATCAGAATCCGCAATTTGAGAAATCACAGAGAAACCACACCTGATGCCCCAGCACGAACCCACCCCGTATGCCCGGCGACTCGGGCAGCGCCTGGCGCGGCTGCGTGAGTCAGCCCGCCTGACACAAGAGGAAGCCGGTAAACCACTGCGTTTCGGCTTCCGCAAGATGAGTCGGATCGAGAAAGGCCAGATCCCGGACTACGCGGGTCTGACCGCGATGCTCGACGTCTACCAGGTGCCCGTCAACGAGTGGGACCCGTATGTCCGCTTGTGGGAGCAGGCAAGGGAAAGAGGCTGGTGGCACGGCCTCGGCCTGGCCGACGCCGGGTACGTCAGCCTGGAACACCACGCCACCTCCGTGCGGGTCTACTCGCTCACCGCCATTCCCGACCTGCTCCAAACCCCCGAGTACACCCGCCGCACCCTGACCGACCCCGTCACCGGACACCAGCGCTGGAACAGCGAGAGCGAAGCCACCGCCCGCGCCCAACGGCAACAGCGCCTCACCGACGACCCGCCGCTGGCCCTGCACGCCGTCATCCCCGAACACCTGCTCCACGCCCCCGACCCCGTGCTGGACCGCCAGCTCCGGCGCCTCGCCGATCAGGCCCGCCTGCCGACCGTGACCATCCAGATCCTGCCCAGCGCGGTCGGCGGACACGACGGCTCGTTCACCATCCTGTCCTTCCCCGACGACGAGGACACCGACACCGTCCACGCCCACCACGCCTTCGGCGCGATCACCACCGACAACCGCGACCGCGTCACCGCCGCTGCCCGCCGATTCCGCCACCTGACCAAACAAGCCCTCAGCGAACCCGACTCCCTCGCCCTCATCGAGCGCAGGACCAGCCATCGCCTGCCCGACACCGGGTGAGGCGATACGATCGCGGGCGGCCGACACCGCTGGATGGGGACCATGCCGACACTGCTGATCGTCCACCACACGCCCTCACCCGCGTTGCAGGCGATGTTCGAGTCGGTGCTGGCAGGCGCGAACGACCCGGACCTGTCCGAGGTCGACGTGGTGCGGCGCCCCGCGCTGTCGGCCACCGCGTCCGACGTGCTGGCCGCCGATGGTGTCGTGCTGGGGACGCCCGCGAACATCGGCTATATGTCCGGCGCGTTGAAGCATTTCTTCGACACCATTTACTACCCGTGCCTCGACGCGACGCAGGGGCGGCCGTTCGGGTTCTACGTGCACGGCAACCAGGGCACCGAAGGCGCGGTGCGCAGCGTCGAGTCGATTGCCAAGGGGCTGGGGTGGACACCGGTCGCCGAGCCGGTCGTCGTCTTGGGTGAGACAAGCAAGGACGACCTCCAGCGGTGCTGGGAGCTGGGGGCCACCGTCGCGGCCCGGCTGCTGCCGTAAAGGTTTCCACCAAGCGTTCCGGCAGTCGGTGACCGCGCGCCGTCACCGTCCGAATCGGACAGAGCACGCAGCGAAGGAGTGCGCCGGGATCGGAAACGGGCGCGGCGCGGGGAACGATGGGGCGGTCAGCGGCAGTTCACCGCCGAACTGGAGGTTTCCCCGATGACCACTCGCGTCCGAGTGCTGTCCGTATTGGCTATCGCGGCCACGACGCTGGCCGTGACGGCCGTTCCGGCCTCGGCCGCGAACCCGATCACGTTCGCCCCGCGCGTCGACTACTCGACCGGGAACCACCCGGAGGCGGTGATCGACGCCGACCTCAACGGCGACGGCAAGACCGACCTGGTCACCGCGGACCGCTACCAGTGGGAACTCACGGTGCTGCTCGGCGCGGGCGCGGGCACGCTCGGCGCCCGCGCGTCGGTGTTCCCCGGCGAGGAACCGACCGGCCTGGCCGCGGCCGACTTCAACCGCGACGGCAAGACCGACGTCGCGGTCACCGTGGCGGGTGGCGTCTCGATCCTGCCCGGCAACGGCGACGGCACCTTCGGCGCGCGCACCGTCTTCCCGGTCAGCGGCGGCGCCGAGGGCATCGCCGCCGGTGACGTCAACGGCGACGGCAAGGCCGACGCGGTGATCAGCAGGCCCACCGGGGTCACCGTGCTGCTCGGCGCGGGCGACGGCACGCTCGGCGCGGGCGTCGACTTCCCGGCGGGCGGCTACTCGCGCGGCGTGGTGCTGAGCGACCTGACCGGCGACGGCAAGACCGACATCGCGATCGGCGGCTTCTTCACCGGCACGGTCTCCGTGCTCGCGGGCAACGGCGACGGCACGTTCGGCGCGGCCACCGCGTTCCCCACCGGCACCAACCCGATCGACATCGCCGCCGGTGACTTCGACGGCGACGGCAAGACCGACCTCGCCACCGCCGACTACGGCGCAGGCACCGCCTCGGTCCTGCTCGGCGCGGGCGGCGGCGTCTTCGGCGCGCCCACCGCGCTGCCCATCGGCCCGAACCCGTTCGGCGTGGCGGTGGCCGACCTCGACCTCGACGGCGACCACGACCTGGCGGTGTCGGTGTCCGGCGCGGACTCCGTCGCGGTCCTCGGCAACGGCGACGGCACGTTCGTCGCGGCCGACTCCCTGGGCACCGGCACCACCCCCACCGAGGTCCACACCGGCGACGTCGACAACGACGGCCGCCCCGACCTGGTGACCACGAACCGGTTCGCCGACGGCATTTCGGTGCTGCTCAACCGCACCGTGCCGCCCGCGAGCGACCTGTCGGTCGGCCTCAAGGCCACCCCGCGCCTGGGCCTGCTGGTGCCCGCGATCGAGTACACGATCACCGTCCGCAACGCCGGGCCGGACCCGCTGCGCACCGGCACCGTCACCGCGACCCTGCCCGCCCGCATGACGGCGACGGCCCTGTCCGGCTGCACCACCGCCGGTCAGACCGTGACCTGCCCCGTCGGCGCCCTCGCGGTCGGCGCGTCGACCACGAAGACGTTCCAGGTTCCCGTGCGGCCGCTGACCCTCGGCACCTACCACGTGACCGCCCAGCGCACCGCCAGCGCCCCGGCCGACCCGAACGCCGCCAACGACAAGGCGAAGGCGACCTGCTCGCTCATCGGCAACATCGTCGTGAGCTGCCAGTAAACGACGGATGGCCCGTCGCGGCGATGCCCCCACCGCGACGGGCCACGTCCGCTTCACCGGGGAAATGGCGAAACGCTCGGGAATCCCACCGAGTGTTTCGCCATTTCCGCTCAGCCGTTGATGAGCTTCATGCCTTCCTCGTAGTAGCGGTCGCCCGCCACGGCGTCGGCGGGGACGGCGTTCTCGATGGCCTTGATGTCGGACTCGGAGAGGGTGACGCCCACGGCGGCGACGTTCTCGACCAGGTACTTGCGGCGCTTGGTGCCCGGGATCGGGACCACGTCGTCCCCCTGGTGCTGGACCCACGCCAGGGCAAGCTGGCCAGGGGTGACACCGCGCTCTTCCGCGAGTTGGCGCAGGGCCGCCACGATGGCGAGGTTCTTCCGCAGGTTGTCGCCGACGAAGCGGGGCATTCCGACGCCGCGGAAGTCGCCTTCCTCGAAATCGTCGGCGGAGGTGAACTTGCCGGTGAGGAAACCGCGGCCCAGTGGGGAATACGGCACCAGGCCGATGCCCAACTCGCGGGCAACCGGCACGATTTCGGCCTCGATGTCGCGGCTCCACAGCGACCATTCGGTTTGCAGCGCGGTGATCGGGTGCACCGCGTGCGCGCGCCGCAGCGTTTCCGGTCCCGCCTCCGACAAACCGAGGTGCCGGACCTTACCTTCGGCGACCAGTTCCGCCATCGCCCCAACGGTTTCCTCGATGGGCGTGTTCGGGTCGACGCGGTGCTGGTAGTACAGGTCGATGTGGTCGACGCCCAAGCGGCGCAGCGACGCCTCGCACGCCTGCTTCACATACGGCGCGTCGCCGCGGACGCCGCGGGCGGTCGGGTCTTCCGGGTCGCGGACGATGGCGAACTTGGTGGCGATGACCGCGTCGTCGCGCCTGCCCTTGATGGCCTTGCCGAGCAGGATCTCGTTGGTGTGCGGACCGTACATGTCCGCGGTGTCGAGCAGGGTGACGCCCAGGTCGAGCGCGGCGTTGATGGTGGCGATGGACTCGTCGTCGTCGCGGGAGCCGTAGAAGTCGCTCATCCCCATGCAGCCCAGGCCCTGCGCGCCGACGGTCAACTCGCCGAGGCGGCGGGTGTGCAGTGTGCTCATTGTTGTAACTCCCCTTGTCTTAGTTCTCGACGGCGCGCTGCAGAGCGGGGGTGTACCGCTCGCCCGTGAAGGCGCTCGCCGGGGCCGCCGACTCGACGGCCGCTATGTCCTCTTGCGACAGTTCGATAGAGACAGCCGCGACGTTTTCCGCCAGGTACTTCCGGCGCTTGGTGCCCGGAATCGGCACGACGTCTTCCCCCTGCGCCTGCACCCACGCCAGCGCCAACTGGCCCGCGGTCACCCCGCGCTCGGCGGCGATGGCCTCCAGCGCGGCCACGATCGCCCGGTTGCGGTCGAAGTTCTCCGCGCTGAACCGCGGCAACCCGGCGCGCAGGTCGCCGTCGCCGAGTTCGCTGGCGTTGAGGCGCCCGGTCAGGAAACCGCGGCCCAGCGGGGAAAACGGCACGATGCCGACGCCGAGTTCGCGGCAGACGGGCAGGATCTCGGCCTCGATGCCGCGCGTCCACAGCGACCATTCGCTCTGCAGCGCCGCGATTGGGTGGACCGCGTGCGCCCGGCGGATGGTGGCCGCGCCCGCCTCGGACAGGCCCAGGTGCCGGACCTTGCCCTCGGCGACCAGTTCCGCCATCGCCCCAACGGTTTCCTCGATGGGCGTGTTCGGGTCGACGCGGTGCTGGTAGTACAGGTCGATGTGGTCGACCCCCAGCCTGCGCAGCGACGCCTCGCACGCCTGCTTCACATAGGCGGCGTCACCGCGCACGGTGAACCCGTTGACCGGGTCGATGCCCGTGATGCCGAACTTCGTGGCCAGCACGACCTCGCCGCGGCGGTCCGCGATGGTCCGGCCGACCAGCTCTTCGTTGTGGCCCCCGCCATAGACATCGGCGGTGTCGAGCAGGGTCACGCCCAGGTCGAGCGCGTGGCGCAGGGTGGCGACGGCCTCGTCGGCGTCGGCGGCGCCGTAGCCCATGCTCATGCCCATGCAGCCGAGGCCCTGCGCGCTGACGGTCAGGGAACCGAGTCGACGCTGCGGAAAGGTCATGCCGACGCCTCCCGGTGGCTCGATTCGGCGGCCATGAGGGTGGCGTAGTTGTCGATCTTGTAGTTGAGGACGTCCAGACAGGACCGCAGCTCCTCAATGCGGGCGAGCACGTCCTCGCGGTGGCGCTCCAGAATCCGCTTGCGCGGCCCCGCCGAGGCCAGGCCCTGGTGCCGCAGCCGGGCGTACTCGCGCATCAGCTTGATGGGCATGCCGGTCGTGCGGAGCTTGGTGAGGAACCCCAGCCAGGCCAGGTCGTCGTCGGAGTAGGCCCGCCTGCCGCCGGAGTCCCGAGCGGGCGGGTCGATGAGTTGGATGCGTTCGTAGTATCGGAGGGTGTCGATCGACAGCCCACTGCGGTGGGCCGCCTCGGCGATCGCGTAGGTCATCGGCTGGGTCGACTGGGTCACGGTGTCGACGGTAGAAGCTGGAGTGCGCTCCAGGTCAACCGGAAAACCGCGTCAAGGTGACTTCGGCAGCGCCCACGCCTCCAGATGCGCGGCCATCTTGGGCACCTCCACGGCGCCTTTGCCCACCTCGCGGACCACATCGAGGGCGTCGTCGGTGTCCGCGTCGATCCACCACCCGTTCAGATCACACATCGTCACCGCGGCCACCCACCCCAGCCGCCAGTTGCCCTCGACCAGGGGACGGGTGCGCACAATCGAATCAAGCAGCGCGGCGGCCTTAAGCCAGAGCGTGTCGTAAGCCTCCACCCCGAGCACGGTCGCCCTCGGCCGGTGCGCGGCGGAGTCGAGCAGGCCCAGGTCGCGCACCACCAGATCGCCCCCGGTCACGGCGGCGGCGAGGACGAGCAGGTCACTGGCGTCCAGGTAGGCGGTCACCAGTCGATGATCACACAGGGCCCAGACGGTCCAGCAGGGCCCGGTAGCGCGGCAGGACCCGGCCAAGCACCTCGCCGAGCTGCTCCTCCTTGTGCAGGCGGGCCCAGCGGTCGGCGAGCGCCAACCGGAGGATCTCCTGCTTGGAACGCCCCTCGGCGACGGCGAGTTCGTCGAGCCGGGCGTTCTCCTCCTCGGTCAGCCGCAGAGTCATCGCCATAGCGGTCACGGTACCACCGCGATACCGCCGTAACGGTGTTACCGAACTTCGCGTGGTTAGACTGCCCAGGTGCCCAGGCCGAAGACCCACGACGAGGCGCTCCGGACGCGACTGCTCGACCGGGCCGGGGAACTGCTGTCCAGCGAGGGCGTCGCCGCCCTCAGCCTGCGCAAACTCGCCGCCGACGTCGGCACCTCCACCACCGCGGTCTACTCCCTGTTCGGCGGCAAACCGGCCCTGGTCCGCGAGCTGTACATGGAAGCCTTCCGCCGCCTGGGCGACCGCCTCCAAGCCGTCGAACCCACCGGCGACCCCGCCGAAGACCTCACCCGCCTGGGCATCGCCTACCGCGACAGCGCCCTGGCCGACCCGCACCTGTACGGCATCATGTTCGGCGGCCACCCCGGCTTCGAGCCGGACGAGGAAGCCGCCGCCCAGGCCAGAGCCGCCCTCGAACCCCTCCTGAACGTCATCGCGGCTGGCGCCCGCGCGGGCGTCTTCCCCGACACCACCCACACCATGGCCATGGGCTGCTGGGGCATCGTCCACGGCCTGGTCAGCCTCGAACTCCGCGGCAACCTCCCCCCGGACATGGACGTGGCCGCGACCTACGAACGCGCCATCCGCGCCAACACCTCCGGCTGGAGCCGCTGAGCTCAGCCGCCAGGTTGTCGAGGGTTAGACAGCCCCGTACTGCCGGTCGCCCGCGTCGCCGAGGCCGGGGACGATGAAACCCGAGTCGTTCAGGCGCTCATCGATGCTGGCCGTGACCAGGCGGACCGGGAGACCGGAAGACGCGAGGTGCTCGATGCCCTCCGGGGCCGCCAGCGCGCAGATGGCGGTCACGTCGGTCGCGCCGCGGTCAGTCAGCAGTCGGATCGTGTAGGCCATGGAGCCGCCGGTCGCCAGCATGGGGTCGAGGACGAAGACCGGGCGGTTCGACAGGTCTTCGGGCAGGGACTCCATATACGGCGTCGGCTGCAACGTGGCCTCGTCGCGGGCCAGGCCGACGAAACCCATCTGGGCGTCGGGGATGAGCTTGTGCGCCTGGTCGGCCATGCCCAGGCCCGCGCGCAGGACCGGCACCAGCAGCGGCGGGTTGGCCAGCCAGTGGCCGTCCGTGCGGGCGACGGGGGTGTGGATGCGCTCGACGCGCAGCGGGGCGGCGCGCATGGCCTCGTAGGTGAGCATCACGGTCAGCTCGTGGAGCGCGGCCCGGAAGGTGGCGCTGTCGGTCCGGGCGTCGCGCATGACGGTGAGCCGGGCCTTGGCCAGCGGGTGGTCCACGGTGAGCACGTCCATGAGCGGACACGGTAGCTCAGCGGCGGGCCAGCACCGCGAACATCGTGACGGACATGTGGAAGTCGCCGACCCGGGCGCCTTCGGCGAGGTCGGCGATGAAGTGTTCGCGTTGTTCGGCGGTGATGGCGCCCGCGGCGAGGGCGCGGTCGGCGATCATGGCGACCATCGGGCTCTCCACCGCCTCCGGGCCCTGCAACAGCGCCTGCGAGCCGATGTCGGTGACCCGCAATCCCGCGGCGGTGAGCCAGCCCGCGAGCCTGCGGCCCGCGTACGGGTTGGCGACGTTGGCCAGCATCGTCTCCGTGATCGCGCGGATCACCGCGGGCTCGCCAGGGTGCATGATCGCGGTGGCCCAGTCGGTGTCGATCAGCACGACGCGGCCGCCAGGGCGGACCACGCGGGCGATCTCGGCGGCGGCACGGACGGGGTCGGCGAGGTGCTGGAAGACGCGTTCGCTGCGGACGGCGTCGAAGGTGGCGTCCGGGAACGGCAGGTCGGTGGCCTCGCCGTGGACGAACCGGGCCGACGAGTCCGCCCGCGCCGCCCGTCGTTCGGCGACTTCCCGTATGGCCGGGTTGGGCTCGACGCCGACCGCCTCGCCGTCCGAGCCGACGGCCGCGGCCAGGGCCTGCGTCTCGGTGCCGGTGCCGGACCCGACGTCTAGCACCCGTTCGCCGGGCTGGGCGGCCAGCGCCTGCCGCCCCCAGGCCCGCAGCCGCACGATCCCGGGCAGCCCGGCTTGCAGGTCGAGGACTTCGACCAGCGGGTCGATCGGCGTCGTGTCGATGCGGTCGCTGCGGAAGGACGGCACACCCGAGGACATGCCGCCACGGTAACCCGGTGGGGCGTTCGGTACTGCTGATCACCCGATCGCGCTACTCTCGGGCTCGTGAGTGAGCAGCCCAGTCTTCCCGGCCCGCACGAGATGCGGGTGTCCAACGCGGACCGCGAGCGCTTCGCCACGGTGCTGCACGACGCGATGGCCGAGGGCAGGCTCACCCTGGGCGAACTGGAGGAGCGACTGGACCAGGTCTACGCCGCGAAAACCTTCGGCGACCTGGAACCACTGGTCCGCGACCTGCCCGGCCACCAGATCACCCCGCACACCGCCGCGCCGAGCACCCCTGGCCGAGTGGGCGGCCGGGGCACCTCGTCCAGCGCGATCGCGATGCTGTCCGGCGCCGACCGCACCGGCGTCTGGACCATCCCCCCGACCTTCAACGCCGTCGCGTTCATGGGCGGCGTGAAGATCAACCTCATGCAGGCGCGGTTCGAGGCGCAGGAGACGGTCATCAACGCGTACGCCCTGATGGGCGGCATCGACATCATCGTTCCCCCGGACGTGACCGTGCACGTCACCGGATCGGGAATCATGGGCGGTTTCAGCAACCGAAGCACAGAAGGCACCCCCGGCGGCCCGATCCTGCGAATCACCGGCTTCGCCTTCTGGGGCGGCGTGGACGTCCGCACCCCGAAGCGAAGCAAGAGCAGCCGCAAACACCTCGGCCACTGACCACGGCCCGATGGTCCGGATCACCGCATCCGCGGAATACGACGTTCTCACCGTTCCCGAGTCAGATCTGCCCCGAGCATTCGACGCGTTCACCACCTGGCTCGCCGCACACGACTTCGTCGTCATCAACGACAACCGCCCCAAGGAACTACATGTCCGGGCGGAACATCGACACGACGGATTCCGACTCGGATTTGCGTTCTCTCCCTACACCCGGACCGTACTTCATAACCGACTCGCCATGTGTATGGCCGAACGGAACCCCCGCTCCAGAACGGTGACACTTAGCCGACGGCAACGCCATCAGACTTCCTCTACCACCGCGACCCCGCCGACCACCGGTTCAGCGGTCGAGTCTTCACCTCAGCGCAAGCACCTCGGCCAGTGAGCCTCGCCGGTAACCCGGGCGCCTGATCCGGCACGGCGCTTCTGTCCCTCAGTCGAGACAGAACTCGTTGCCCTCGATGTCCTGCATCACGATGCACGACTCGTCGTAGCCATCGGCAGGCAGCAGTCGCACGCGCACCGCGCCAACGGCGACCAGCCGTGCGCACTCGGCTTCGAGTGCGGCCAGACGCTCGTCACCCACGAGCCCGGCGCCGACCCGCACGTCAAGATGCACCCGATTCTTGACGACCTTGCCTTCGGGAACGCGCTGGAAGAACAGTCGCGGGCCCACACCTGCGGGATCACCGCAGGCGAATGCCGAGCCCTGACGCTCGGGCGGCAGCGAGCGATCGAAATCGCCCCAGGTGGCGAACCCCACCGGTGGCGGCGGTACGACGTACCCCAGCACCTCGCACCAGAAGCGAGCGACGCGCTCGGGTTCCGCGCAGTCGAAGGTGACTTGGATCTGCCTGACCGACGCCATCAGCCCACCATAGCGGCGCGTGCGGTTCCCCGTGCCCCGGTCACATAGGGCCCCGAAGACGGCTCTGCGAGGCGCCGACGACCGCCATCACTCCGCGCAGCCGTCGAGCAGGGCCCGCAGCGCCCACCGGAACTGCTCCTCGGTGTTCCACGTCGCCGCCGTCGACCAGGTGGCGGCCGTGAGCGGGAACATCTCCGGATCGATCACGGCCGACGCGCGGTCCCGCGCCAACTCCGCCTCATCGCGGCCGTCCAGGTCCGCCGCGGTCAGCGTCGCCGAGCCCAGGACGTGAACGATGACCGCGTAACTCGCCCGCGACGCCGCGACCGGGTCCAGCCCGGCCGAGGTGAACGCCGCCAGTAGCCGCTCACCGACTAGGGCGGCGTTCGGACCGTCCATCGGCGCGGTGTGCAGCAGCGCCGCCGCGCCGCGCCGCCGGAGCAGCACCGCGCGCAGCGCGCAGGCGTAGTCCTCGATGCGCCGCCGCCAGGACCGCCGCCCGATCAGCAGGTCGGGGTCGGCCTCGGCCAGCAGCCGGTCGACCAGCGCGCGCTCCAGCGCGGCCCGGTCGGGCAGGTAGGTGTAGAGCGTGTTGGGGCGCACGCCCAAACGCGCGGCCACCCCCCGAATCGAGGGGCTTTCGCCGTCGAACAACTCCAGGGCCGCGTCCACGATGCGCTCGGTCGACAGGCTCCGCTTCGGGCCGCGGCGAGCGGTCTTCTCCTCCATGGATCAATACTGTACGGTGTCCAATATTGTACGGCGTACAGAGAAAGGTGCTCTTCATGCGACCCGGAGTCCTCATCGCGCTGCTGCTGGCGGGCGCGCTCGGCAGCAACCTCGCGTTCCTCGGCCTCGGCGTGGTCTTCGACTACCCCGACGTGCTGGGCCACCCGCCCGCCGACGTGCTGGAGTCGTTCCATCGCAACCAGTTCGCGGTGTCCGCGCTGTTCGTCCTGCTGGCCGTGTGCGCCGGGCTGCTCGCCCCAATCTCGATCGGCCTCGCCGCCCGCGCGGCCGACGCGCGCTGGATCGTGCCGGTGGGCGTCGCGGGCGCGGCGGTCCAGGTGATCGGCCTCGCGCGCTGGCCGCTGATCGTGCCGTTCGTCGAGGACCCGGACACCTTCCGCGCGCTGTCCACGGTGCTCGGCACCATCGTCGGCGAAACCCTCGGCTACGCGGCCACCGTCATCTGGACAATCCTGGTCGCCCGCCAGTTCGGCGTGCGGTTCCTCGCCTGGCCCGCGGCCGCGCTAATCGCCGCAGGCGTCCTCGTGCCCCTCGACGTGCCCGGCACGGACCTGGCGAACTTCGTCGGCTATCTCCTATGGACGGCGTGGCTGCTGGTCCTGGCCGCCCAGGTGTGGCAGCGCACCCGCACGGTCACCACGCCACAACGAGCACGGCAGCACCTGCTGAATGAGGCGAACCCGGCAAGATGAAGTAGCTCACGGGCGGCCGCTTTCGGAGTCGGTCAACACATCGACAGACCATACGAACCATTGTGCCCGCCATGAACCATGGCGGGCACAATGTGGATCACACTGAAGATTCGTTAGCTTGAGACACCGGAGGCGCCGCTTCGATCAGGGCGCGGAAACGAGCAAGAATGTCCTCAAGCGAAAGCGGATCACAAGCCGCGGTGAACGTCTTCCCGTCCGCATCCCACCTCTGCCAACGACCCCCCGCCAGCTCGATGTTCTCGTCAGCGAAGATCCGCCCCTCGAAGTCCGAGTCGGTGAGGTCAATCTTCACGTGCCACCCGGGATTGTCCAGCGTTCCGATTTTGATACCGAATTCGTGCTCCCAATCCTCATTGCATTGGGACAGGTACCAATCCTGCAGAAAGCCCAGCGGACTCTCAGACTTGTTCACGGACATTTTTTCGGTTTCTCCCCATTTTCAAGACTCCGAGCTTCCTCAGCATCCGGGTCCGGACTGTAGCGCCGCCCGCCCAGAACAGTCGACTTGAATACGTCAGCCGAACGCAGCCGGTCACCCACGGTCAAGCTGACCGATGGCCACGAACGCGGCCTCGATCTTGCCGGCGCGGATCGCTCCCCAACCCGCTTCCCAGAACCTTCCCACCTCTGCCGATCGACGCCAGATCGATGATCATCGACGTGGGACGCGCTGACATCGCACTGTCAACGCCGCACAGGACGTCGGGTGGATCAACCGCCCAAATGAGCGTGATGCGTCTTGGAGGCAAGTGTTTCTTGGACGCCGATTTCCCCCTGGTCCGCCAAGAGAACCAAATCGGAAAGCAATGCCGCGTAATCAGCGGCGGCCACGACATCTACCGCCCAAAGAAGTCCCGTGTTGTGAATCTCCCAAGAACACCATCCCGTCGCAGCACTCCATCGAGAACATCCGCGACGCCATCCCGCATCAGTATCAGCCGAAGAGTGGAATGTTCAGACCTGGCCGTGACCGTTCCATCGAAAACCAGTTCACGACGATCGTGGCCCACCCGAACCTCAACATGTTCGCGAACGCGATCCCGGTCACGTAAAACGGCACGTTCTGCACCCGGACCACCATTTTCACGTCCGTCTTCGCACTCCACAGTGTTTCCACCGCGGCTGGCGCCCACTTGGCAACCTCGGCAGGCAGGTCAAACGCCACCCGAAACAGCCTCCGAGATCCGTCCGACACTTCTTCGTCGAGAGGAACAGCACCACCGACCCGCGATACACGATCGCCAACACCACTCGAGGTACTCGCGAAGCTCATTACCGCAACCCTCCAAAAAAAATTTGCCCAATTACCGTGTTTGCGCCGACAACAGTTACCTCACCATCGCGATTCCTCCCGTGGCCACCATCGACCCGAGGAATTTTACGGATCTAGATCACGTCGGCCTCCAGTTCCGCACGGTGCACGGCTACCGGCGGGCTTCAATACCCGGTAGCGGCCCTGCCATCCTGTTGGCACACGGCATCAGCGACACTCGGGCACCTAGTTACGTCTCCCGTCCCGCCTGGCCCGCGATCACACCGTCATCGCCCCCGACTTACTCGGCCACAGTAAGTCCGACAAACCACGCGCAGACTTACGCTACCGCCGCCTACCCCTGCAGGATGCGCGACCTGCTTATATCCTTGATATAGACTGGGTAACCGTCGTCGGTCGCCCCCTCGGCGGCGAAGTGGCCATGCAGTTCGCTTACCAGTTTCCCGAAGAGATGCGAACGCCTGGTCCTGGTAGGCAGCGGCGGCGTGGGCCGAGATGTGCACCCACTGCCGCGCCTGGCGGCCATGTCACGGGCGGAATGGCTGTGCCCGTGCTCGCCTCAACGCCCGTTCGCGAGATCGTGTCCCATCTGATGACGTTCGTTCCCCGCCTCACCGGCCTGGATTTCGGCCCCGAACTCGGGTACGCCCTGGAGCGCTACACCCCGCCCTGCTCATTTCGGGTGCCAAAGACCGCACACTTCCATTCACATATTCGCGGTCCAAAAAAAACTTTCCTTCGCGACACCGGTCGGCTACGACAATTGGCTCGATACCGAGGGTTATTCAGAAGTCGATCATGCATTTGAACAGGGCAACAGCCCCGCCGGTAGGGTCGTGTCCTTCCACAGAAACGATCTTTGGCGGGGCTGTTGCGGTATCACAGTACTACCGGTCTTGATCACGACCAGATCCGGGACCTCGTGGCCCGCGTCCATCACCGGTTGGGGCCCGGCCCGGTGCGGGGGCGGAAACCGGCGTTGGGGTTGTTCCGGTCGGTGGTGACGGTGTTGGTGCTGCTGCGGTCGAACATGTCCCAGACACTGGCCGGTGACCTGCTGGGAATCTCGCAGCCCACCGTGTCGCGGATATTCCGCCGCCTGGCCCCGGTCATCCGCGCCGTGCTCGACCCGCACGTCCCGGACCTGGGGGAGGTGGTGGCGGGCAGGGTCGTGATCGTGGACGGCACCCTGGTGCCCACGTGGGACTGGGCCGCCCAGGAGGGCAACTACTCCGGCAAGCACCACCGCACAGGGGTCTCGGTGCAAGTCCTGTCCGACCTCGGTGGCAGCCTGCTCGCGGTCTCGGCCCCGTTGCCGGGGCGGACCCATGACCTGACCGCGTTCGCCGAGACCGGGTGGAATCACGCCCTGACCGAGGTCGACGTGCTCGGGGACAAGGCGTATCACGCCTCCCACGTGGTGACCCCGGTCCGCAAAGAGCGGGGGCGGCCCTGGAACCCGGTGCAACGCGAGGCCAACAAATCCCACTCCCGACTACGGGTACCGGTGGAACGGTGCATCGCGCACCTGAAGAACTGGAAGATCCTGGCCACCGGCTACCGAGGCCGCCTCGCCGAGCTCCCCGAGGTGATCGCCACCATCACCGCCCTGGAGTTCTACCGCCTGGGCTGGACACCACGTTATGAATAACCCTCCCCATGGTGGGCGATGTCAAAATCCAAAACGGGAGACTATCTCCGAACTATCTCCTCATGCAGATCACAGAATTCCCGATTACCCCTTAACGTCGGATACCGTTCGACCAATTCATCGGCAACCGAAAGGACGAACCGACGACTCTCACGGACAAGATCATCACGCCTAACCGACATGATTCCCGGAGAATAACTACAGGAGACATATACCAGATCCCCACTACACAGTAGAGATATCCAGTCACCAGATTCCTTGAATGGATACTCGGCGCTGCTACCGTCCACAAGTCTCGAGCATATGCGCCACATCGACACTCCGAAATCGAGAACGGTCACCCACCCAAACTTCGTCTCGAACTTCACCTCCCCTTCGATGATATCCACGTCACCGCAGAAGAACGACCAGGTCAACTCGCGTAAAGTAGCCTCCCCTGGATCACGGCGATATTCCATGCCCAATGGATCAGACGAGCACTCCGGGCGGAAATTGAACCTCACCATGGGATATTCACCTCACTGGATGCATCGTTTCGACTTCCTTGGTCGCATCATTAACCCAAACACGAACCGACGAGGTCGGGTATCCCTTCACAGTGCCAACCACCACGTCATCGAAGGTGTAATCGTGAGCATGAGTGTTGTTGTCGGCATCGACTTTACTCGGAACTGGACTTCCGGACACCACTCGGTTGGCCATGTCCTCGTAATCATAGGGGTCGATCCCGTCGGCGAACTTGGAGCCGTCAGCGGGCGTGCCCGGACCATGTCGTGCCACAACATGAACCCCCAGGGTGTAGTCGCTGAGAGTCACCGGACCACCGCAGTTGTGGACCAGTATGGCAAAGGAGCCAGCCACGACATGGTAGGTGTGAACCCCGTCGATGGTCAGGTCGTATACCGGCTCGACGCGGGTGTATCGGCGAACCTCGGCGACCACCGGACCGCGGCCGTCGGCACCACGCAGTTGGTCACCAGCCTTGACATCGGCGATGTCTACGAAGCGACCCTGCGCATCCACCCAGATCGGGTGCCACGAGGTGGCGTCAACCTTGGCCTCGACGCCGTCAGCGGTGACCGTCAACTCGGTCATGTCAGCCTCGTCGGCGTGCACGATCGTTCCCACGACCGCACGTGAACCCGTCTCACCGGTCACCGGATCGGTCGCCACCACCTGGTCGCCGATGTCGACGTCCTCGATGGGCTTGCTCGAACCGTCCGCCATGAGGACTCGGGTGCCCGCGATGAAGCTGTGGCGGGCACAACTCGTCACAGCCTGAGCTTCTTCCCGGATCGCGTCGACCTTGTTCAGCAGGCCGCGGGCGCGTTCCTGGATCTTGTCGAACGAGCGGATGGCGCGGAACGCTTCCCAACCCGCTTCCAAGATCTTCCCGACCCTGCCGATCGGCACCAGGTCGATGATCAAGCCGACGCAGGACGCGATGGCGCCCTTGGTGAAGCAGTCAACGATGTCGTTCCAGCCGGAGATATCCTTGAGCAGATCCCAGGCGACTTCCTTGACCACCTGCCACTTCGTCTTGTGAACGTCCCGAAGAGCCTGCTCGTATTCGGCCTCGCTGATGTTCGCCTCGCGCATCTTCTGCGCGGTGTACTGCTTGACCTTATGTTTCGCCTTCTCCTTGGCCTTCTTCTTGCTCCACCGATCCCACTGCTTGGACGTCAGATACTTGGCCGCGTCACCTTCACTGAGCACCGAACCGTCAGCGTTGTGCAGGATGTTGTCGCCCTTGAAGCGGTCCGAAGGACAACCACAGTCGAGCCACAAGCCGGTCGGATCGCTGAAAGTGACTGGGCTGTTGTTGCTGTAGGCATAGCCATTGAGCTGCTGCGGATCATTATGATCAATGACCGGATCGACCGAGAGGAACCTGCCAGAGGACTCGTCGTACAACCGGGCGCCGATGCGAGTGATGCCAGACTCGTCTTTGCTGCCGCCGACAAACCCGTGGCGGTCAGGCCAAGACGCGGGGGCTACACCGCGTTCCCCGCCGTAGGGCAGCATCCTGCGCTTGGTCACCGCGAGCGTGTTGGCGTTGATCACACTCTGGTTGGTTCCCTGATGGTCGGGCACCAGCCAGGACAAGCCGGTCACGCTGTTGCGCATGGCTATTGCGCGGCCGTTGTGGCTGTAATACCGCGTCCAACTCGGCGTTGTCGTCCCCGTCTCAAGCCTGATTTCCTGGCCGAGCGCGTACACCGTCGTCGCCGAGGGCTCGCGGGCGATCAGGCGGTTGCCATCCGCGTCGTACAGATAGGTGGAGACTTTGCCGTCCGCATGGGTGATCTTCGAAACCTGGCCCTCGGCGTCGTACTCCAGGGTCCGGGTGTCTCCGCCGACGACACGCGACACGGTGGCGCCGACTTCGTTGTAGGCGAACGTGTCCCGGGACGCGCCGTTGGGGCCGGTTGTGTCCACCGAGCGCACGGTGTGCGGCTGTGCGCTGCCCGCGGCCGGGTACGCCGATGTGCGGACGGTGTCTCCCGCCGTGGCGTGCGCGGTTTCGGTGACCCGGTTGCCGGTCTTGTCGAAGGTCCAGGAACGCCAGTACGGCGCCGCGCCGCCCAATGCGCCCGCCGACTTCGCCGCCGCACAGTCACCGGTCGACGGGGTCCACGCCTCGGTCATCCGACGCAGGTGGTCGTAGGCGAAGCACTGGATGTCGGCCAGGCTTCCCTCCGGGGTGTCGGTGATCTTGGTGATGTTGCCCGCGGGGTCGTAGGTGTGCAGACGGTTGGCGACGTCGTAGAGAGTCTGGGTCTCGCGCTGCGTCCTGGATTGCAGCAGCCTGCGGGTGCCCATCTCGTAGGTGTTGTTGAGCCACACGTTGTTGGAACTGTTGGCGTCGTTGTAAGTCTCGTGCAGGACTTCGCCGTAGGGCGAGTAGTTCGTCTTCGACACATAGACGCCTTGTCCGCCGATCAGCGTGCTCGGCAGGCCCATGTTGTCGTAGCCGGTGCCGATGCTCTCCTCGGGAACGATGGTGGCCCCGGCGGAGACCGTGTTGCGGTACCAGACGTCCTTGGCCTTGCCTGTCCAGGTGTAGCTGTAGGTGGCCTCGTACGTCGTGCCGAGCTTGCCCTCCGCGGCCGCCGGGATGATCACCTTGCGCCCGGTCGGCTGTCCGGCATTGTCGTATCCAGTGACCTTGTCGGTGTAGGCGAATCCGTTGGACCAGCGGCGCGACAGGGTCAGCAGACCCCGGCCGTTCAGCGCACCCGCTGCGTCCTTCGAGGTGTCGAACTCCCACTCGGCGAGCTTGGTCCCGGTCAGCGAACCCTCGTACCTGCCCACCATGCGACCGAGCTTGTCGTAGGCGTAGGCCAGCGTCTTGTTGCGGCCGTCGGTCGAGGTAAGCAGCCGTCCCGCGGCGTCGTAAGTGAAACTGCTGTGACCGCTGTCCGGGTCGTCCGCGCTGATCTTGCGGCCACGCAGGTCGTACCCGTAGCGCCACTGGTTGCCCGCGGGGTCAGTGACCGTGGCGAGATCTCCCAAGGGCGAATAGGTGTATTTGGTCGCGTCGAACGCCGTCCCGACCGCACCGGTGTACTGACGTTTCTCAGTCGTGCGCCCGAGAACGTCGTTGATCACCGTGGTCGCCGTGCCGCCCGCGGGCGGTGTGGTGTGCACGCGGTCGCCGCCGTACGCGGTGGTGGTGCGCCACTGCTCCACGCCGTACTTCTTGTAGATCGACGCGGTAGGCCGCTCCAGCGCGTCGAACTCGGTGAGCGTCTGGTTGTGCACCTGCTCGTCGAGAACGCCCGCCAGCACGGCGCTAGCAGGCTGGTCGTTGTAGTACGCGGCATTCTGCTTGTGCGCCAAGCCGCGCGAGTCGTAAAAGGTGTCCGCGATAATCCTGCCGCCGCCGGGTGCGGGCGTCTGGGTCTGGCGCTCCCGCAGAAGTCCGTCGTAGAGCGTGTACGCAGTCAGATAACTGTTGTTGTCCTGCAACTGCTTAGTCGCGACGACGCTGGGCGTGGTCGTGTTGTGGGTGTACTCGTAGATCGCGTCGGCAAGGTCGATTCCCTTGCGGTGCCCCGGGCTCCATACCCGCACGACCCGGCCAAGGGCGTCGAGGTCGATATCGGAGCGCCTGCCGTTGGCGTCGACCGAAGCGACCGTGGCGTTCCAGGCCGGGTCGAGGTACACCTTCGAGACGTGGCCAAGCGGGTTGGTGCTGGTGATCGAGGTGACCGGACCGGTGGCGGGCGTGTACGCGGTGGTGGTCTTCTCACCCGCCGCGTCGACGACCTCGGTGGGCCTGCCCTGTGCGTCGAACACGGCGGTGGACGCGGTGATGAAGCGCTTGCCCGCCCCGTCCCAGGCGTCGAGGGCCTCGGCCTTGGTGACATCACCGTGGATTGGCGCCGCGCCGTGGGGTTGGTTGTCGTAGAACGAACGCGCTTCCGATTTGATCGTCGCGCTCGTCGCCTGCACCGCGCAGGTTCCGTTCACGGCCTGCACTGTGCTCGCGTAGGTCAGCATCCACGCGGGCACGTTGCGGGCATAGGTCGTCGTGGTGCAGGTCTCGTCCCCGGTGACCGCGGTGTCGCCACGGTCCTCGACCTTGTCGACGAGGCCGTAGTCGCCGAAGGTCTTGACAACCGCGGTGCGCCGCCAGACGCCGCCGTCGAGCAGCGTCCGACCGCGAACGCCCGCGATGCCCGACATCGTGGCCTGCGTGCCGTCCGGGCCAGTGGCAGTGGCCCCGGAGACCCACGGGTCGTTGACCGTCGCCGAGACTAGCGTGGCGCCCGCGTATTGGCGGGTCTCGCGGAGGAAACCTTGCAGGCGAAGCACATCCTGCACTGGCTCGCCCTCGCTTGTGGACACCGAAACAGTTCGAGTGCCCGAAGGAAGCCGATCCCCGTGCATACCGCGCAAAAACACCGCCTCGGTGACGCTCTGCGGCCCCGTCGGTTCGCCGGTGACGGTCCGGACAGTGCCGTAGCCATGCCACTGCGACCATGTACGCCGGGCCGGGTCCGCCAGGTCGTTGTCGTCGTAATGCCAGGCGCCACCGCCCAGATAGTCGTAATGGATCTTGAACAGGCTGGAGCCACCGACCCGCTCATCGTCGGTCACATCGGTGACGACGTACTTGTGGAACCAGTCCATGACTGGCTCGGTGGAGAACTCCGGCGTCCACCAAGTCGGATAGCAGCGCATGGTGTTGGACTCCGGCGACGCGGGCATCCTGGTGCCCAGCGCGCAGTCCATGTCGCTGTACCTGACTTCGGTGTGCGCGCCGCTCTCGGCGGTGATCCCAGTGACCCGATAGCGGGTCAGCGTCCAGTCATAGTTGTCGTTCACGTCGACCCGGTTGCGCATCGCCTTGCGGTCGAACGTGGTCGGCGGCAGAGCGATGGTTCCGCCGACGTGTCCCGTATGGACGATTGAACGGAGGTTCAGCACCGGCATGGTCCGGTCGCCCGGGTTGGGGAAGTCCTGAGTCAACGCCCAAGAGTCGACGTCGCGGTAGCCGCCGGAGCCGTTGCCCACTTGGGCAACCACTTTGGTGAGTCGCTTGCGGGTGAAGAAAGTCGGAGTGAACCGGTCGGTGCACTGCTCGCCCGCGTTGCAGATCTGGTCCGCGGGCACGTCCGGCCACGCGCTGGCGGTGGAGCTGTTGAGCTGCGCGGGGTCACAGGTGATCGTGCCCGCGGGCACGCACCGCTCGGCGGTCTCGAAGCGAACTCGCCCAGTAGCCGGTCCGAACATGTCGTTCGCGCGCAGGCCGTACTCGATGCGGTCGAGAGTGCCGCCGCGCACGTAGGAGGTTCCCGCCGCCGCGGAGAGATTACGGCCGTAATGGTTGATCTCGGGCGCGTAATAGTAAGCCGTGGCGTTCCCGTGCGGATCGACCACATAGTCAAGGTTCCACCGGTACGTCTGCTGGCACCACGAGACCTCGTAGGATCCGAAGTTGCATGGCTCGTTGGCGTTATTGCCATATACGGGGACGTTCCAGGCCGATTTGGTCTCCGGCTTGCCCGCGGTCCAGCCGGGAAGACGGTTCAAGCCGAGGAAGTACTGCGTTCCATCCGGTGTGGTGACCTTCCAGTACTCACCGTCGTTGTCACCATTGGCTTTCGATGTGTCGTAGAGGCGCTCGATCTTCGCGCCGTCATCGTTCTTGGCCCGCCACAAACCATCCGAGCCCTTGACGAGCTTGCCGGACACACCAGCGACGCTGATGCTCGCGTTGTCGGTCGCCCAGCACTGGTCGCCGGTCTTACGCTGCCCGTTCGACCCGCCGAGATCTTCTCCACAGGACTTGTAGGCGCGTTCGACGAAGCCGCCTGGAGCCAACTCCCAGCCATCGCCAACCCAGGACGGCTGGTTGTTGGTCGCCGACGTCCGCCCGTCCAGGCTCTGCGACGAGTACCCCATCACCACCGACGGGGCGATGCCGCCCGCGGGAGCGGGAACTCGCATGGGATAGGAGTAGTTGAAGTCGCCCGCCGAACCACCACCGGTCCACGTTCCAGCAGGGGCAAGGGGACTCGCCGCGAAGGAACCGGCGATGCCGGAGGGCGCCGCGGTCACCGCCAGCACAGCGGCCCCAGACTCCGAGGTGGAACTGCCCGCACGTTGACCGGCGAGGGTGATTTCGCCCGACACCGTCGTGGTTTTGCCGTCATTCATCGCGTTCGTGACCGGAGTCGTGGTTCGGCACTCGGCGCGGTCGGGTGTCCGCAGCGCGCATTCGGGCAACGACACCAACCGAAGCCGGGCTGCGTAGTCACCACCGTAAGCGCCCGCGAAGGCCCCATAGTCCACGTCCAGCCGCACGCGTCCGCCCGAACCTGTGTCGGCGACGCTGAACACCATGCCGCGCACGCCCACTGCCTGGGCCGCCCGCTGGTCGGCGACCTGGACGCGCACGGCCCTCGCGTCCGAGTCGGCCGCGTCGGCTCGACGCGCCGACACCGGCGTCCGCCCGGCCCGCGCTGCCGCCGCCCGCGCGGGCGGCAGAGCGATCTCGGCGACGCCTGACTCCGGCCACACTGGCGGGGCCGCGACGGCCTGCGGAACGCCGTCGTCAGCCGGAAGCGGTCGGGGCGCGACGACGGTGACCGGCACCGACGGCTCTTTCTGCGGTTCAGGCAGCTTCCAGCCGAAACGGTTGGCAGGCGCGGCGACGGCAGGCATCGCGGAGGCCAGCATCGCCGCGGCGATAAACCCCACGGTCGCCTTGCGCAAGAACCGGGGGCGTCCGCCAGTGGCACGGGCGCGAGCAGTCATGACCGAACTCCCTGAGAGAAGTCTGGATAGGCGTTCGAGAAGTGGGGCGGCTGTGCTCAGGCGTGGCGAGACGACTGATAGGTCTCGGCCACTTGGGCGTTGGTCAGCACGCCGGTGTGGAGTTGGACGTCGTCGACATCGCCTTTCCAACTATCGGAATACCCGCCGTTGTAGGTGCCCCGACCAATGAGCACCGAGCCGTCGGAGTGCGCGCTAGTGACGCCGCTGCCGTCGGTCGGCGATGTGGTGCCGTGGAAAGTGTTCTGGCGCACGCCATTGACGAACAGGGCGATCGACCCGGTGGCAGCGTCGTAGGTCGCGACCAAGTGAACCCAGGTCCCCGCCACCGCGGACTGATTCGAACACGCCGACTTCTCCGCGCCGCTGGCCTGGAGTTGGAAGCACCAACGGCCCGAGTCCGGCCGATAGCCCAAGACGAAGGGAGACGCGGGCGAGAGATCGATCGACACCGCGGCGCGATATGCGGCGTCGAGGCCGCCATGGCGCACCCAGGTCGAGACCGAGTACGACTTGTCGGTGCGCAGATTCGTCGGATGCGGGCCGACGATCTGCCCCGTCCACGAGTCGTCGAAGCTCGCCCACTTGTCCTGGCTGGTGATCACCTGGTTCGGGTCGTCAGGATCGATGGCGGTGCCACCCCACGACACGCCGCCGCCGCCGAGCACGCCGCTCGCCGACGAGACGCTGTCCTGCGCGGTTGTGCCCGATCGCTCGTCGAGGTGGTACCTGGCGCGCAGGACCGTCTTGTTCGCTTCGGCCGCCGCTTCCGACGGGCTGATCACTCTGTCCCAGACCTGCACACGGTCGATCGCACCGGGAAGACGGTCCGTCCTGTTCCCGTTCCACTTCGCCGCGCCGACGACGAAGCCGCCCGCTTGGGCGTTCCACAGCGTCGCCGTGCCGGTTCCCTCAAGCCTGCCGTCCACGTAGATCGACAATTTGCCCGTGTTCGGCTCGTAGGTTCCGACGAGATGCGTCCAGACTCCCAGCCGTGGCGACGACGCCGACGACGCGCGCCGGGTCGGCGGGGAGTCCACATCCTGGGTCATCGTGTTCAGTGCCCACCGGTCGATATCCACCGCGTACTGCAGATAGAAACCACTGGCGCGATTGCCGTCTTGACTCGCCACGGTGTAGTAGGCGTTCTTGTTGTCGAGCTTGACCCACGCGGACACCGAGAACGCCAGATCCGTGCGCACAACCGGACCGTTGGTCGAAGCGAAGCCGTTGGTGTTGACAATGCCGTTCTCCGCGTATGCCTGACCGAGGGCGGCGCCGCTGGTCAGCGTGAGCGGGCGGTTGTTCCCGCTGGTGTCCGCCGCGGTCGTGCCCGACGCTTCGGACATCTCCCAGATCCCGATCGGCCTGGAGAGGTCTGCGGCGGAGAACCGATAAACGGCAGGGTTTGTCGCGGGCCGGTTCGCGCGGTCGAAAGCCTGGACGTACAGGGTGTTCTGGCCCGCCAGCGTGGGCGTGATCGGCACCGCGACCACGCCGTCTGCTGTGGACACCGAAACCTTGTTGGCGAAGGTGTCGGTGTTCAGGGACCACTTGTAATAGATGACATCCATCGAGTTGTTGCGGCCCGTGTTCCCGTTCGGCGAGAAGGTGAAAGCACCGGTACGGCCGACACTGCCGTTCAGTCCGGTCGTCGGGTAGTCCGAAGAGGACACGGCAGGCGTGTTCGGCGGAACCGTGTCCACCTCGAACTCGCACACCCGCGACCAACTAGAGGTGATTCCGTCGGTGACGTAGAGGTGCCATGCGAACACCGCGTCCCGGTTGACCACCTCAGTCGGTGTGACAACCTCGGCGAACGACCCTGATGGCACGTTGTTCTGGGTGTAGTCCTTGCCGTTCCACGTATGGCTTCCCGCGGTTCCGTCCACGAAGCGGAACCCTGCCGACAACATGCCCCCGTCGGGATCGGTTAGCCGCGCCCGTACTCGGGGATCGCGCTTGGCGACTACTGGGCGCGACGCGCCGGTCACACAACCGATCGAGAAGTCTCCGGTCGGGCCGGAACCCTCCATCCCGAGATCACCCGGCGCGTTGGGCGCGTTGTTCGGCGGCGGCGGAGTGAAAAAGTCGACGTAGATGTGTGGGACGTTGGTCGATTCCGACGAGGTGAACTTCTTCCAGGCGTTGCTGTTGTTCTCGTCCTGGGCCTTGAGCATCACCGCGACGACGCCCGACCCGTTGTTGGACCACGCCTGGGTCAGGTTTTTGATGTCGACGTTGGTCCACCGGGCGCCGCACGCCGAGCTGTAGCCCCAGGTCTCACCGCTGGTTGCCCAGTTCCGCCAAGGCGCGGGCTGGTTGGCCCAACGGGTGCCGGACCCGACCAATGGCGCGTCCCAGACTTCCCAGTTGTGCGTCGCGCAGGTCGCCGAGTGGTGCGTCCACAGCCGCAGCCTGCTTTCTACAATGGTCGCGCCACGGAACTGGGTGACGTCGAAGTGCAGGTACGATCTGGCCTTGGTCGCGCCCCCGTCATAGGTCCCGATCCGCAACTCACCCATTGTGGAGTGGTCGGTGTTCAGAATGTTCGACTGGACGAAGGTGTCGAAATTCGTGTTGATGCTCGGCGTGGGATCGATGGTGACCGGGTAGCGAATGTCGGGGTCGTCGAGGAAGCCCTCGGCAGGCTCGACGGTGACGTCGACGCGGCCAGTGTCTCGGGCAGGCGGGCGCTTGTCGTGGCGCTGCTTGGCCCTGACCCGTTTCGCGGGCTCGCCGCTGGCGGGATTCCAGCGTGCGTCCCACATCTGGGCGGCCGGGATCGTGCCGACGATCTTGCCCGCGCGGTTGACGATCTCACTGTTGCCGTCGGCGTCGGTGCGTAGGTCGACGCCGGTCGTGGTCAGCGGGAGGGTGAACGTAGCCGGGGAATCGGGCCTGCGCTTGAGCACGAGCAGTTGCTCGAAACCGGTGCGGGTCGCCCGCACGACGAGGTCGATGCCTGGCCGTACCTCGCTGTAGGTGGCCGTGTCGCCGTCAAGTCTCGGTTCGGGCAGGGCGTCGGTCCACTGCATCGCGAGTCGGCCGTCCTCGACCGACAACGCCGCCAAGTCCCGTGTGGACGCTGAGCCCGCAGGTGCGAGCACGAGGCCACGCGGGTGCGCCTTCGGCGTAATCGCCCCGTCCGCGCCCTTGACGAGAGTGAGGTCGACCGGCTGCCAATCATCGCCGCGCTTGACACGAACCGGGCCGTTGGCCAGTTCCGTGGTGAAAGTGCCGTCCGGATTCGCCCAGGTGAGGGAGTTCTCGGTCGTCGCGGAAAGCACTTCGACGCGCTTGTTCGACTTCCGCGCCAAGTCCAAGCCGGACGCCATGTCCCCGGCACGGCCAGTTCCCGGGCTGTCCGCCGCGACGGCCGCTGGGCTGGCCGCGAGGGTGAAACCGATCATGGCTGCGACTACCGAGAACGTCAGCGGCGCGCGGAAACCGCGCCGCGATCTCGCGGCGATATTCATCTGCAATCCCCCAGCCGGCGAACGCCGACGTCTCATCAGGTCCCCGACCCGGGTGCAGACAGTGCCTCATTTGCGAGTCTTGGTGAATGCCGCCAAAGGGACCAATCACTCAAAGTGACGATTCCGCCCGTCGAATCTGCGCTTTTACTCGGACGCGACCGCGTTAAGTGACACCGCGTTCCATCAACTGCGAGATGCGTCACAACCACATCGCCGCCCGTTTTCCCCGATCGGCAGGGCGTGCGGGGCCCGGGAGCGGGCCTAGACTCGCCGGTATGGCCGAGACGACGACGTCGACCTCCGAGGCGGGCGGGTCACCCCCCGAGTTCGCCGATGTGACCCGTGACGAGACCTCGCTGCGGCGGTTCCTGCACGGACTGCCCGGGGTCGACGCGGTGGGGGTGGAGCAGCGCAGTGCGGGGCTGGCCACGCGCAGTATCAAGAAGGCCAGCAAGATGCGGGCCATTGACCTGGCGATCTCGATGGTCGACCTGACCACCCTGGAGGGCGCCGACACTCCCGGCAAGGTCCGGTCGCTGTGCGCGAAGGCCCGCCGTCCCGATCCGGATCGGCCGGAGGTGCCCAAGGTCGCGGCGGTGTGTGTTTACCCGGACATGGTCGAGACCGCCGTCGCCGAGGTGGGCGGGACCGGGGTGGGGGTGGCCAGTGTCGCCACCGCGTTCCCGTCCGGGCGGTCGAGCCTGCGGGTCAAGATCGCCGACACGGAGTTCGCCGTCGAGGCGGGGGCCACCGAGATCGACATGGTGATCGACCGGGGCGCGTTCCTGTCCGGGCAGTACGGGCGGGTCTTCGATGAGATCCGCACGATCAAAGCCGCCTGCGGGAACGCGCACCTCAAGGTCATCCTGGAGACCGGTGAGCTGGCCACCTACGACAACGTGCGGCGCGCGTCCTGGCTGGCGCTGCTCGCGGGCGGCGACTTCATCAAGACCTCCACCGGCAAGGTCTCCCCCGCCGCCACGCTCCCGGTGACGCACGTGATGCTTCAGGCCGTGCATGACTGGCACGCGGCGACCGGCGAGCTGCGCGGTGTCAAGCCCGCCGGTGGTATCCGCACCACGAAAGACGCTATCCGCTACCTGGTCGCGGTAAACGAGGTCGCCGGGCCGCGATGGCTGGACCCTCAGCTGTTCCGTTTCGGCGCGTCAAGCCTGCTCAACGACCTTCTGATGCAGCGCCGCACCCAACTGGAGGGCCACTACAGCGGCCCGGATTACGTGACGGTGGACTAGATGACCTGGGAATACGCCCCCGCGCCCGAGTCGCGGGGCATCGCGAACCTCAAGGCGAGCTACCGCATGTTCCTCGACGGCGAGTTCGTCGAGGGCGCCGGTGAGCCGCTCAAGACGGTCAACCCGGCCACCGAGGAGGTGCTTGCCGAGGTCAGCACCGCGAGCGCGGCCGATGTCGACCGGGCCGTCAAAGCCGCCAAGCGCGCGCAGGACAAGGTGTGGGGGCGGATGCCCGGCGCCGAGCGCGCGAAGCACATCTTCCGGATCGCGCGGATGATCGCCGAGCGCGCGCGTGAGCTCGCGGTGCTGGAAAGCCTGGACAACGGCAAGCCGATCAAGGAGTCGCGCGACACCGACGTGCCGACCGCCGCGGCGCACTTCTTCTACCACGCGGGCTGGGCCGACAAGCTCGACTACGCGGGCTTCGGGCCCGACCCGCGCCCGCTCGGGGTGGCCGGGCAGGTCATCCCGTGGAACTTCCCGCTGCTGATGGCGGCGTGGAAGATCGCCCCCGCGTTGGCGTGCGGTAACACTGTCGTGCTCAAACCAGCGGAGACGACTCCGCTTACCGCGTTGGTCTTGGCCGAAATCATTCAGCAGGCAGAGCTACCGCCGGGCGTTGTGAACATCTTGCCGGGCGCGGGTGACATTGGCGCGGAACTGGTAAACCACCCAGGCGTGGACAAGGTGGCGTTCACCGGCTCCACGGAAGTCGGCAAGCTCATTCAGCGGTCGCTCGCGGGCACCGGCAAGAAGCTGACCCTGGAACTGGGCGGCAAGGCGGCGAACATCGTCTTCGATGACGCGCCGATAGACCAAGCGGTGGAAGGCATCGTCAACGGCATCTTCTTCAACCAGGGTCACGTGTGCTGCGCGGGCTCGCGGCTGTTGGTGCAGGAGTCGGTAGCCGAAGAGGTGCTGGACAAGCTGCGCAAGCGCGTGGCGACGCTGCGGATCGGCGACCCGCTGGACAAGAACACCGACGTCGGCGCGATCAACTCCCGCGAGCAGCTCGCCAAGATCCAGGAGCTGGTGGCCTCCGGCGAGGACGAGGGCGCCCTCCGCTGGACCAGCCCGTGCCCGGTGCCGGACAAGGGGTTCTTCTTCGCCCCCACGGTCTTCGCCAACGTCAGCCAGGCCATGCGGATCGCGCGCGAAGAGATTTTCGGACCGGTGCTGTCGGTGCTGACTTTCCGCACACCGGACGAGGCGATCGCCAAGGCCAACAACACCCCGTACGGCCTGTCGGCGGGCGTGTGGACCGAGAAGGGCTCCCGCATCCTGTCGATGGCCGACCGGCTGCGCGCGGGCGTGGTGTGGGCCAACACGTTCAACCGCTTCGACCCGACCGCCCCGTTCGGCGGCTACCAGGAGTCGGGTTTCGGCCGCGAGGGCGGCCGCGCCGGACTGGAGGCGTACCTCGATGTCTGACCGTGTGACGGTAGCGAAGACCTACAAGCTCTATCTGGGCGGCGCGTTCCCGCGCTCCGAGTCCGGTCGCACGTACCCGGTGACCGACGCGCGCGGGAAGTTCCTCGCCAACGCGGCGCAGGCGTCCCGCAAGGACCTTCGCGAGGCGGTCGGCGCGGCCCGCAAGGGGTTCGGCACGTGGTCGGGAGCGACCGCATACAACCGGGGGCAGGTGCTCTACCGGGTCGCGGAGGTCCTGGAGGGCAGGCGCGAGCAGTTCGCCGCCGAGGTCGCCGCCAGCGAGGGCGTGCCGCAGAAGCGGGCGCAGTCCCTTGTGGACACCGCGATCGACCGCTGGGTCTGGTATGCGGGGTGGACCGACAAGATCGCCACGGTCCTGGGCGCGGCGAACCCGGTGGCGGGCCCGTATTTCTCCTTCTCCGTGCCCGAGCCGACCGGGGTCGTCGGGGTGCTGGCTCCGCAGAAGTCGTCGCTGCTCGGCCTGGTCAGCGTTCTCGCGCCGGTGTTGGCCGCCGGGTGCGCCGCGGTCGTGGTGACCAGCCAGAACCGGCCGCTGCCCGCCGTCACCCTGTCCGAGGTGCTGGCCACCTCCGACGTGCCAGCGGGGGTGGTGAACCTGCTGACCGGCCACACGGCGGAGCTGGCGCCCTGGCTGGCCACGCACGCCGACGTCAACGCCCTCGACCTCACCGGGGCCCCGCCGGAGCTGCGGACGGACCTGGAACGGGCGGCGGCGGGCACGGTGAAGCGGGTCCTGCGGACGCCCATCGAGGAGCCGGACTGGACTTCCCGCCCCGATATCGCGCGCCTGCGCGCGATCCTGGAGACCAAGACGGTGTGGCACCCGATGGGTGCCTGAAACCGGCCGCCGTGTCAAGGGCGCCGCGAAATCTGTGGATGAATCCGGCGACTGTGGATAACTCGACGCTTTCCGCCCCGCCGCGCCCGAGCGGTGTCCTAACCTGAAATCCGAACGTCAGGGGAGCGATCGGAGCGGGGCGCACGTCCCAGTGCCGAACGTCAGGAGGGGAGCACATGACCGAGTCGGATGTCGGGGGCTACCGCGGCGAGGGCGATGCCTTCCGCGCGTACACGGCGGGGGTGAACCCGCTCGCCGAGCAATTGCGCGGCGTGGTGGACAAGGATCTGCGCGGCCACGCCGAGTTCGGCGAGCACGCGTTCTCCAAGATCGGCAGCGAGGTCGGGCTCAGCCAGGCCATCCGCGCCGCGACGCAGCGGCAGATGAGTCGCGTCCAAGGGCTCGCCGACAGTCTCGGCGGGACCGCGGAGGCCGTGCGCAACACGTGGACGAACTTCGAGGGCTCCGAGCAGGACGCCGAACAGCGGCTGCGGCGCGCGGCGGGTGAGCTGGCATGACCGCGCCCGTGCGCGATTTGCTGGAGCCGATGATCCAGCCCGCTGCCACCGCGCAGCGGCACCTCGCCACCGACGACAACGCCATCGACGGGGTCAGCCAGGCGCACGCCGGGGTGGCCAACACCCTGACGACCGTCGGCTACGACGCGACCAGCCACGCCAGCGGCCTGCGCGAAGGCTGGACCGGGCAGGGCGCGGTCCGCCACGAGCAGGACGTCACCGCCCAGAACGCGGCGAGCACCGAGCTGAGCCAGTACAGCGCCGAGGTGCAGCAGGCGGTCCGGGAAGCGGGCGACATCCTCAAGGTCGGCCAGAAGGTCAACCAGGACCAGATCGATGACTTCAACCGCAAGGCCGCGGAACTCCTGCAGGCCGCCGCCGCGCTGCGACAGGCGGGCGACCCGGCGGGCGCGCAGCAGAAGCTGACCGAGCTGGCCCAGTACGCCGCCCAGCTCACCGGCGACACCTCGACCAACCTTGAGACCGTGATGACCCAGCTCAGCGGGGTCGTCACCAAGCTCACCGGCGGCGACGCGGGCTCGACTTCGACCGCGGGCGCGACGAGTCCGCCGCCCGCGGCCTACAACGACCGCCAAAGCGGCGGCGGTGGGGGCGGCGGCGGAAGCGGGGGTGGCGGCGGAGGTGGCGGAGGTGGCGTGGCCACCAAGCGCAGGCTGCCGATGGCCATCCCACCGCAGCCGGGCACGGGCGTCGCGGTGAACCTGCCCGACGGCAGCACTGTCCAGGCCCCGAACGAGACGGCCGCGCGCGCGGTACGGGCGGCGCTGAGCCAGCTCGGCGTGCCGTATGTCTGGGGCGGGACCACGCCCGGCTCCGGCCTCGACTGCAGCGGCCTGACCCAGTACGCCTACGGCGAGGGCGGTCTGGAGATCCCGCGCACGTCCCGCGAGCAGGACATCGGGGCGGAGGTGCCCTCTGCCGACCAGTTGCTTCCCGGCGACCTGGTCTGCTGGGAGGGGCACGTGGCGATGTACATCGGCAACGGGCAGATCGTGGAGGCGGGCGACCCGGTCCAAGTCGGGCCGCTGCGCACCACGAACTCGGGGATGCCGTTCGTCGGCTTCTACCGACCCACCGGCTGAGCCTGCGGCACACTGTCGGCTGAACGAAAGGCGGGGGCGTGGAGATCGACATCGAGCACGAGCTGGACACGGTGGCACAGCGGGTCGAACGGACCCGCGCGGAGGCCGAGCAACGCGCGCACCGGGTCGGGCCGATCACCGGCAAGGCCATGAGCGGCGACGGCGCGATCAGCGTCGAGGTGCGCCCCGGCGGGCTGCTGTCCGAGGTGAAGCTGACCCCGGCGGCCCTGTCCAGCGGGTCCGACGCGTTGGCCGCGCAGATCATGGCGCTGGCCGAGCGCGCCACCCGCCGCGCCGGGGCGAGCATGTACCAGACCCTGGCGCCGGTCCTCGGCCCCGCTGGCGAGAAGCACCTCACCTCCCTGGGCTACGAGCCCACCGACGAGGACGACGAAGACGAGGCCTTCGACAGCCCTCTGGGCCCCCTCGCTCCCAGAGGCGGACGGCGGCTGCCCCGATGACACCCACCCGCCCCCCGCTGCTCCCCGCGCGAGCCCCCGCCCAACCGCGCCACCCCGCGCCCCCACCCCGACCGCCCTGTGCACCCCCACCAGCACAGGCGTCCGGACTAGCAACGCCGTCCCGCCCCACCACGGCGCCGCACCCCAACCGGGCACCCCAACCCGCCACCCTGTCCCGGCCCACCGGGACACCTCAACCCACCGGGCCGACCCGACCGACCAGGGCGACCCAACCCACCGGGGCACCCCAACCCACCGGGGCGACCCGACCCACCGGAGTGACCTACCCGACCAGGGCTCCCCTACCCATCAGGGCTAGCCAACTGGCCAACACGCCTCAACCCACCACGCCGTCCCTACCCACCACCGCACCCCAACTCATCAGGGCGACCCACCCGGCCAACGCAACCCGACCGGCCAGGACAGCCCAACCGGTCACCCCGTCCCGCCCCACCGGCGCGCCCCAATGCACCGAGGCACCCCAACCAGCCACGGCAACCCAGCCCACCAGGGCACCCCAACCGGCCACGGCAACCCGGCCAGCCAGGGCTCCCCGCCCCATCCGGGCGACCCAACCCGCCAACACGCCCCAAGCCACCATGGCCACCCAGCCGGCCAACGCGGCTCAACGGGCCAACGCGGGTCGGCCCGTCACGGCACCCCTGCCCGCCACGACTTCCGGGGCGACCGGGACAGGCTCGGCGACCGGACCGGCTGCTGCCGCCGGGACGCTGGTGTGGACGGTCGGCCTGGTCACCACCAGTGGATCGCTCTGTCTGGCCGGGATCACTGGGGGCCGCGCGTCTGGAGGTCGGCCAGCTATCGGCTCGCCGGTCGGGCCCGCCGCCATGGCGTCCCGCGATAATTCAGGTGACCCGTGCCTCGACCCGCCCGGTGAGCGGTCATCCGCACCAGGCTTAGAGCCGTCTCGGCCGGTCGGTGATTATCCCGCCCGGATCGGGGAACGCTGCCGTCGTCCGCGCGGCGGATCGGCCCGCCGTCAGCGGGGCCGGGGCGCCGTCGTCACTCTCGTCCAGTCCACCCACCGCACACCGAAAGCGGCCAGATGACAGACCGTCAGCCGTTGGAGCGCAGCACCCGCCAGCTCATCGAGGACGGCCGGGCGCGGCAGGAGGCGCTTGCCAACATCGACACCGTGCTGCAGAACGTGCAGGGCACGGCGTATGACAACCACGGGAGTGTGCGGGTCACCGTGGACGGGCGCGGGAAGCTGGTCGACCTGTGGTTACGCCAGGACGCCGTGCGGTGGGGCGCCGACCAGTTGGGCAGGCTCATCGTCATGGTCGCGCAAGCGGCCATGGACGAGGCGACGCAGGCCGGGTACAACAAGCTGGCCCCGCTGCTCGGGGACAACATGACCTACGCCATCGAGCTGATCTCCGGCCGGGCCGCTCCGGCGCGCGCCGGGGCTGGCTCGGGGATCACCGCGGAGGAGTTTCAGCGCAGGCGCGACGAGCGGATGCGCAAGGCTGACGGGGCGGCGGAAAGCACCCGTGGGCCCGTGGAGGATGATGGCTTCGATCCCGACGACCCGCTCTCGTTCGACCTGTCATCCCTACGTTCCGACAGGTGATCCGTACCCCGTAGGCTGCCGACGCGTCGCGCGTGTTCGCGCGAGCACGTACGCCGGTGGCTGCGCGACCAGGAGGACCTCCAATGGCCCAGGACATCGTCCCGATCGAACTCGGGCTGCCGAAGGGTGACCTTGTCACGCTGTGGGCTCCCCGGTGGCGGGAAGACGGCGAGGAATGGGAGGCGTTCCTCGGACACGAGGACGACCTCTACGCCTTCCCCGACGCCGCGCATCTGGCGGCGTTCGTCCGCACGACCGAAGAGCACGACCTGTCCGACCACCCGGCGTGGCACCTGGTGCCCGCGCTGTCGGTGGCCGAGCTGATGCCCGACGAGGCGCACCAGTACGACCTGGTGGGCGTGCCGGAGCTGGCCGCGGAGGAGCCGGACACCTGGACGGTCGGCGAGCTGGCCGACATCGTGGCGATCGTGCGTGCCCTCGCCGATGTGTGCGAGCTGGACGAGGTGCACGACGTGCTCAACTCCGCCGACGGGTTCGCCGTCCTGGAGCAGGGCACGTTCCCGTTCACCGGGCGCGACGGCGAGCGGCTGTGGACCGACCTGGCCGAGACGATCTCCGAGCGCTGGGACGAGGTCCTCGACGCGCTGGATTCGGTCGTGGCGACCCCGGACGTCGATGAGACCGCGTTGGAGAAAAGCGCCGAGGAGCTTGTGGCCTTCCACGCCGAGGCGGCCGAAGCCGCCGCCACCGACGACGACCTCGACGCGGCCGACGACGCGGAAGAGGACGAGGCCGACGCCGCCCCGACCGGTTTCTGGGCCGAGGTCGGCATCGACCCCATCAAGATCATCACTGATGGGGCCGAGTACTACACGCTGCGCTGCTACCTCGATGACGAGCCGGTCTTCCTCGGGTCCGACGGCAAGATCGACGTCGCCACCTCCCCGCGCGGCCTGGCCAAGTTCCTGGCGAACGAGGACCTCTCCGACAACGACCTCGCCGAGGTGTCCACCTGGGGCGACGTCGCGACCAAGGCCACCGACGGCAGCCTCGACCTCGACGTGGACACCGACAACACCTACGTCCTGCAGGGTCTCGGCGACGACCTCGCCGAAGGCGTCGACGCCGTGGACCCGGTCCAGCTCGACCTCGCGGTGGAACTGCTGACCGACGCGGCCGACTGGGCGGGCGACGAGAGCGTCGCCGAGGCGCTGGGCCAGTCGGAGAGCCTGGGCTGGTTGGTGAGCTTCATCCTCGCCCCCGACCCGACCCGGATGGCGCCCAGCGCGCCGTTCGACACCGAGGCCGCGGTCTGGCACAAGCTGGTCCAGAACCTCGAAGACCGCTTGGTCGTTCACTAGTCCGGCAGGGGCCGCCGCCGGGCCGGGCTCGGCGGCGGCCGCGGAGCCGCTAGGGCGAGATCAGCTGGGCGTAGCCGGGCTTGATCACGTCATCGATGATCGCCAGCCGCTCCTCGAAGCCGATGAACGCCGACTTCATGGCGTTGATCGTGAACCACCGCAGGTCCTCCCAGCCGTAGCCGAACGCCTCGACCAGGGCCGCGAGCTCGCTGGACACGGTGCAGCCGCTCATCAGCCGGTTGTCGGTGTTCACCGTCACCCGGAACCGCAGCCGGGTCAGCAGCCCGATCGGGTGCTCGGCGATCGAGGCCGCCGCGCCGGTCTGCAGGTTCGACGTCGGGCACATCTCCAGCGGGATGCGGCGGTCCCGCACGTAACTGGCCAGCCGCCCGAGGTGCACCGTCCCGTCGCCCGCGACCTTGATGTCGTCCACGATGCGGACACCGTGGCCGAGCCGTTCCGCGCCGCAGTGCTGCAACGCTTCCCAGATGGAGGGAAGGCCGAACGCCTCACCGGCGTGGATGGTGAAATGCGCGTTCTGCTGGCGCAAATATTCAAACGCGTCGAGGTTGCGGGTCGGTGGGAACCCGGCCTCCGGCCCGGCGATGTCGAAGCCGACGACACCCGCGTCGCGGTAGCGGACGGCCAGTTCCGCGATCTCCAGCGAGCGCGCGTTCTGCCGCATCGCGCACAGCAGGGTCCCGATTCGGATCGTGCGCCCCGCCTGGGCGGCGCGCCGCTCGCCCTCCCGGAACCCGGTCTGGACGGCCTCCACGATCGCGTCGAGGCTCATCCCTCGTTCGGTGAACAACTCCGGTGCGTAGCGGACCTCGGCATAGACGACCCCGTCCGCGGCGAGATCTTCCGCGCACTCCGCTGCCACCCGGACGAGTGCGTTCTCGTCCTGCATGACACCGCACGTGTGCGCGAAGGTCTCCAGGTAGCGCTCCAGCGAGCCGGAGTCGGCCGACTCGCGAAACCACGCGCCGAGATCGTCGGCGTCGGTGGTCGGAAGGTCGCGGTAGCCCGCGGCCTCGGCGAGGTCGATGACCGTGGCGGGCCGCAAGCCGCCGTCGAGGTGGTCGTGCAGGAGGACTTTGGGGGCGCTGAGGATGGCGGCCGGGGTCACCGGCGCCGATGTGGACGTCGACATGCGAACACGGTACTCACCCTGGCACCACTCATTCGGGTAGCCAAAAGCTCACGTATGGTGTGGGGCGAGGCGCGGCATCCGCTGGAGGGGTGTCCGCCGAATGGTCCAATCGTCCGTGTCAACACCGACGAACAAGCTACGGGTGGTGTATGGACGCCTTCTGGGACTGGCTAGGCTCCCCTTCATCTCCACATCCCCTCACCAGGACGAAGGTCACCTCCGTGAACGAAAACAACCCCACGGTGTCGTTCGACCGGATGCGCAACATGCTCACGCGCGCGGCCGAGATCCGTGAGAGTGAACAGCAGCAGATCTTCGACGCTCTGGACGAGATCCACGCCAGGCTGTCGCCGCTGGAGTCCATTGGATCAGTGCGCAAGCGCCTGTCCGAGATGCCCGACCGCACCGAGGTGAGCGTCCTCGCCGAGCGGTTGGACGAAGCGATGTCCAAGCTGGAGGCGCAGGACACCGCGATCGCCGCCATCGGCCGCGCGGTGGAGAGCATCGTGGACAAGTTGGCCACCCCGTTCGCCCAGCTCGACGGCCGTCTCGACGGCGTCGCGGGGCGCTTCGAGGGCGTGGCGGGCCGGATGGACGGCCTGGAGGACAAGCTGTCGAGCATCCACCGTCGCATCGACGAACTGGACAGCCACCTGGACAAGCAGGACGGCAAGATCGACCTGGTGCCCGGCTCGGTCCACGGCCCGGTGCGCGAGCGCATCGAGATCATGGAGACCGCGCTGCGCGGCCGCCTGGACGAGGTGGACGAGGGCGTGCACGAGCACCTCGACGGCACCAAGGACGCCCTGGCGCGCGTGGTCGGCGAGACCACCGACGCGGTGCAGGGCAAGGTCGCCGCCGTGCACGGCGCGGTCAACGACTCCACGAACGCCCTGCACGGCCGCTTCACCGAGACCTCGGACTCGCTGCACGGCAAGCTCGACACCGTCGCCTCCGCCATCGCCGCCACCCGCGACGCCCTCGGCTCCTCGGTCGGCGAGTCCCGCGAGGCCGTGCACGCCAAGCTGGACGAAGCCACCGACGCCCTGCGCGACGCGCTGCGCGAGACCAAGGAGACCGTCGACGCCAGCGACCGCCTGGAGTTCCTGGCCGAGCGCCTGGAGAAGGTCACCGCGCGCCTGGACGAGATGGCCACCCGCCTGGACACGGTCGAGGACGGCTTCACCGCCAAGCTGGGCGACCTCGGCGCCGCGGTCGAGCGCGGCCTGAGCAAGGTCGAGGGCACCCTGTCCAACCGCCCCGACTCGGAGTCCGTCGAGACCCTGGTCCGCCGCGGCAACGAGGAGTCGGTCCGCCGCATCGGCGGCCACCTGGACGAGGCCATGGCCACCTTCGCCGAACTCATGCTCGGCGGCGGCCAGCCCACCCCGCCCCCGCCGACCACCCTCCCCCGCCAGGGCAACCGCCGCCGCACCAACGGCAAGGGCCCCAAGTCCGCGGACAAGGTGCGCGACGACAACCCCGAGGACAACGACATCGCCGCGGGCGCCTGACCCGCTCGCTCGGCACCGGTAGGGCTATCTCCGCACGGAGGTAGCCCTACCGCTTTTCGGGGCCATGGTTCACTCGCCCGCTGTGTTGGGTCGAGGTCTGCACGTGGTCAAGGTAGGCGTGCAGCGCTGCGGCACCCGCGAGCATGGCTCGACCGCGGGCCGCGAGCCGCGCGTGCCAGTCATGCAGGGTTGACTCCAGCGGCACGACGCCGCCCGCGAAGCGAACCTGGCCGATCAGCGGGGCGATCTGCTCCAGCAGGTAGCCGCCCCTCCTGAGCTGGTGAACCAGGTGGGCGTCGCGCACGTCGGCCGGACTGTAGACGCGGTACCCCGTCCGCGGATCCCGGCGCGGCTGAAGCAGTCCCGCGTGTTCCCATTTGCGCAAGGTGGCCGGGCGGACACCGAGCTTGTGCGCCAAGGGGCCGACGAACGTGTCGCCGCGCCCGGACGGCATCGGCCTGAGATCGCGCAGCGCCGTTTCGACAGCGCGGAGGGTCCGGCGGTCATCAAGAAGCTGGACGTGACTCTCATCGATGATCCCGAGCCCGGCCTCGACGGCCCCCTGGTTGACCGCCCGCATGATCGACCTCGCCGTCTGGTGACCATGTCCAGGCACAAGGGCGAGGAACGCCCGCAGGGCCTGCGCGTGCAGCGGCGTGTAAGCGCGATAACCGTGCGGGCTCCGTTCGGCGACCGGAAGAATGCCCGCCGCCTCGTAGTTCCGGACCGCCTGCGCGGACAACCCATGCTCACGCCCGAGATCAACCGGCCGAAGCCGTCCACCACCTTGAAGGTCGCGCCGCACTGCCCTGCCAATTTCGCCAAAAGCCTCAACCGAAGTTTCAACGATACCGTTGACGAAGTGCCGGACAAGCCCCTGATGATCGACCTCAGCATGACCGAACTACGCGAGATCGCCGCCTACGCCGTAGCCTGCGCCAACCCCGCACTGACGATCTACGAGCACACCCACCCCAACGACCCCCGCCCCCGAGCCGCGATCACCGCAGCACAGTCGTTCGCAAATGGCGCCAACCGAACCAAAGCACTCCGCGACAGCGCCTGGGCGGCCCTGCGCGCCTACCAGGAAACCCGAGACGCAGGCCAACCAGCGGCAAGCGAAGCCGCCCGCGCTGCCGCCGCCACAGCAGGCGCCCCATTCCTACACCCCATAGCCAAAGCGACTCAGGTCCTGCACATCCTCGCCCCAGCAGCCCACACAGCCAGAGCCCTAGAACTAGACGCACACGACAACCACAACATCGGCGCCGACTACATCAGAACGGCAAGGGATCTAGCCACCCCCACCGTAATCAGCGTCCTCACCCGCTACCCCCACGCCCCAAACACCCGCAACCGCCTAGGACAGCTAGTGCGAGACCTGGACACAGCCTTACGACAGCCACCAACCACCCACTAACCCACAACCGTGGCGCCACGCCAGGCACACCCGCCCCCAGGAAAGCCGCACCGGCCCGGCCAAGTCCTCATGGTGCGGACCAAGCAACGAACCCGCACCCACACCTGCCAAGTGCCCGGTGGGCCCGGCAAGGAGGACAGCCACCCCTGTCAGGCCGCACCCAACTCGCCAGATGCTCGATGAGGTAGACCGAGCAGCGAACCCACCCCCAGCCGACCACACCACACCATCAGGTGCTCGATGAGGCAGACCAAGCAGCGAACCCGCCCCCAACCAGGCCGCACCTAACGCAGCCAGGCGCTGGAAGGGTGGAACGAGTAGCAAACCCACCCCCTGCCAGGCCGCACTCAACCCTGCCAGGTGCTCGATGGCGCGAAACGAGCAGCGAACCCGCCTCCCACGAAGCCGCACCCGCCCCTAACCACCTCCCTGCCAGGCCGCACCTACGCCCGCCCAGTGCTCGATGGGGTGGAGTGGTTTCTTTGGCTCTTCGTACTGATGTGTGGGTGGTGTGCCCTGGTAGTTGGGGGGCACGTCGTTGCTGGGTCTAGGTTTCTGAGCTGTCGAGGAACAGGAACC